>DASVVS010000164.1:0-26769 GCA_036386455.1 Thermoleophilaceae bacterium | reverse complement strand
TGGCGCGTCACGAGGGCATCCCCGTGACCACCGTCCTCCAGACGCTGATCGACTGCGCCACGCACCCGAAGATCGAGCGCATGATCAACCAGGCGGATTCCCGCAACCGCCTGCGCGCCGACGCGCTGCGCCGGCGGCTCGACGGCCGTCTGGAGCCCGGCGCGGGGATCCTCCGCGAGCTGCTCGACCGCGACGCGTTCGTGCTCACCGACTCGGAGCTCGAGCGCCTGTTCGTGCCGATCGCGCTGCGGGCGGGGCTGCCGGTGCCGCTCACGCAGCAGTGGGTCTGCGGCTACCGCGTCGACTTCCACTGGCCCGACCTGAAGCTCGTGGTGGAGGTCGACGGCCTCCGCTACCACCGCACGGCGATCGAGCAGCGGCGCGATCTGGAGCGGGCGCACGCGCTCCGGAAGGTCGGCATCGAGTGCTGCCGTCTGACGTTCTGGCAGGTGGCGAAGGAGCCGAGCTACACCGAGGGCGTGCTGGCGGCGGTCAGGCCGGCGCGTACGCCGGATCGTCCTCGTGCTGCTTGAAGAACGAGACCATCGGCCCGACGTACTCCTGGAAGCGCGGGCAGCGCAGGTCGCTGCGGGCGAGCAGGTCGGACGCGCGGCGGGTGTCGAAGCGCACCGGGTGGTTCAGGTAGACGATCGACTCCGACGGCGCGCCCTCGAACATGTTTCGGAGGGTCTTGCTGCGAAGGCTGAGCTCGACGGCCTTCGGCGGCAGCCGGTAGGAGGGCTCCTTGCCGGAGTACTCGAGCGAGAGCAGCTTCGCGAGCTCGGCCGCGGTGACCGGCTCGGGGTCCACGAGGTGAAGCGTCTCCCCCACGGCCGCCGGGTCCGTCGCGGCCGCCTCCAGCGCATCGAGCACGAAGTCGACCGGAACCACGTTGAACGGCGCGCCGGCCTTGCCGAACTGCGGGATCGGCGACTTCATCCGCACCGCCCGCGAGACCGTGCGCAGGATGTAGTACGGCCCGTCGAACTTCGAGGTCTCGCCGGTCTCCGAGTGGCCGACCACGATCGCCGGCCGGTAGATCGTGGTGGGGATCCGGTCCATCGAGTGGCGGACCCACACCTCGGCCTGGAACTTCGTGGACTCGTAGTGGTTCTTGAAGCCCTGGCCCATGACCAGCTCGTGCTCGTAGACGTGGCCGGTGCGGTCGCCGGCGACGTAGGCCGTGCTCACGTAGTTGTGGCGCTCGAGCCGCTCGCAGTCGGCGAGCAGGTCGAGCACGTTGCCCGTGCCGTCCACGTTCACCTTCATCGCGATGTCCGACGGCACCGCCAGGTTGTAGATCGCGGCGAGGTGATACGCGACCGTGACCTCCGCCTTCAGCCGCTCGCGCTGCTCGTCCGTGAGCCCGAGGCCGCGCTCGGCGATGTCGCCCTCGAGCACCTCGATGCGATCGCCCCCGTCGATTCCGCCGGCGGCCTCGCGCGCCCGGTCGGCCATCTTCGGCTCGACGAGGGCGGCCACGCGGATCTCCGGGTCGCTCGCCAGCAGGCGCGTGACGAGACGGGATCCGAGGAACCCCGGGAAGCCGGTGAAGAAGACGAGACCTGCCATGCGGCCGGGCAGTCTAGGTGCCGCAGCGCCGAATCGCGTTCTCGAGGCCCACGACGCGCACGCGCCGGCGCTTCACGCGCGGCTCGATGCCCGCCAGGCCGTGCGGCCCGGCCAGCTCCAGCACCGGGCGCAGGCCGTTGCGGCCCACGCTGCAGAGCCGGTCCCGCCCGAGGGTCAGCTCGATCGTCCTGCGCTCCCCCGGTGCGAGCCGATACCCGGCGAGGGCCAGGTCCACCCGCCGCCCCCGGGTCTTCCGGCGCGCGTCCGCCGCGAACAGCTCCGCCTGCCCGCCGCAGCCCACGGCGGGCTCCGCGACGCAGGCGAGCTTGAGCCGCACCGTCACCCTCCCGGCCGGCGGGCCGCTCGCGCGCAGGACGCTGCTGCGTAGCGACGGGAACGGGCACGGCTGGGCGCGCGGCAGCGCGGGTACGGCGCCCTCGAGGTCCCACGTGGCGATCGCCGTCCGCGCACAGGTCCGGTCGAGCCACGTGATGCGCGCGCCGTCGAAGTCGCTCAGCTCGGCCGTACGCGACTCGGCCACGGGCGAGCCGTCGAGACGCCGGACCGCCACGCCGCCGCCGACCAGCGTGTAGGCCACCCGGTCGCCGGCGAGCCGCACCCCGCCCCCGGCGTTCTCGGCCAGCACGCGCGGCTCCGGGGCCGCCGGCGTCGCGACCTTGACGCGGTTCGAGGAGTCGACCACCACGACCGTCCCGTCCGGCCCCAGGTCGAACGAGCCGAGGAAGTCCGGGATCCGGAGCCGCTCCACGCCGGTGCGCCACTCGCGCACGACGAGGTCGCGGTCGTAGGAGCCGAGGAACGGGCCCGCCAGGCGCAGCACCCGCGCGTTGGGGTAGGTGAAGTCGTTCGCCTGCCCCTCGCCCGCGGTGAAGTCGCGCACCACCGCCCCGTCGCACGTCGCGTACGCGGCCACGTCGCCGTCCACCGCCACGGAGGCGTACGGGAACTCCGCCCTCGTGCAGGGCGTCCCGAAGGGCTGGAACGGGCCGTCGCCGCTCGCGCTGAGCACCTCTGAGTACGGGAAGTCGGCGCGGTCGGAGTCCCGGTAGCCGCAGGCCGGGTCGCAGTGGACCAGGTGCAGGCTGGCAGCGATCCGGCCGGCTGAGGCGTCGAACGCGAACCAGTCCGTGGTGCCGGAGCGCCTGACCGGCGCCTCGATCGAGCGCGTGGAGTGGCCGGAGCCGTCGATGCTCGCCGTGTGGATGCGGTAGCCGTCGGGCACCGCGTCGGGAGTCGCCCACGCCAGCCGCTCGCCGGCGAAGAGCGGACCCCCGCGCAGATTGCCGTCGCCGGCCGGCAGCAGCGTTCCGCCCGCCGACGCCGGCGCGGCGAGGGCGAGCAACGCGAGCACCGCCAGGGCCAGACTGCGCATGCCGCATCAACCCGGCGCGAGCGCGCTGGTTGCGCTCAGAGAACGGCGAGCGCCACGTAGTACGCGGCCGGCAGCGCGAACAGCGCGCCGTCGAGACGATCGAGCACGCCGCCGTGCGAGCCGAGGGTGCGGCCCGCGTCCTTCACGCCCAGGTCGCGCTTGAGCATCGACTCGAAGAGGTCGCCGAGCGGCGCCGCCAGCGCCACCGCCAGGCCGATCAGCAGCCGGTCGGTGCCGTTGAACCAGTCGTGGTGGTAGCCGAGCCCGAACAGCCAGAACGCGAAGGTGCCGCCCGCGATGCCGGCCAGGAGCCCCTCGAGCGTCTTGTTGGGCGAGATCCGCGGCGCGATCGGCCGCCTCCCCCACGCGCGCCCGCCGAAGTAGGCCGCCGTGTCCGAGATGAACGTCCCGATCAGCACGTCGAGCAGCAGCGCCCCGCCGTGGTCGAGCTCGCGCAGCATGATCGCGTGCACGAGCGGCAGCCCGATCCAGAGCACGCCGAGGAACGTGGCCGAGATGCCCCACGAGACGTTCTCGCGCCGCGGCCGCACGACCGCCAGGAAGTACGTGACCGGGAAGGCCACCACCAGCACGAGCACCACGTCCTCGCGCTCGCCGTACAGCGCCACGAGGCACAGCGCGATCACCGTGAGGAAGCCGGCCAGGTTGATCGGCCGCGCGCGCCCCATCATCCGGTACAGCTCGGCCAGCATCAGGATGCCGAGCGCGCCCACGCCGACCATGAACACGGGTCCGCCGTAGCCGACGATCAGCCCCGCGAACGCGATCAGCGGCAGCGCCTGCACCACCCGCTGTCCGGTCTCCGGCATCAGCGCGCCCCGTAGCGCCGCTGGCGCGCGTCGAACTCCGCGAGCGCCGCGGCCAGCGCGGCCTCGTCGAAGTCGGGCCAGAACGTGTCGGTGAAGACCAGCTCCGAGTAGGCCGTCTGCCAGAGCAGGAAGTTCGACACGCGGCTCTCGCCGCTCGTGCGTATGAGGAGGTCGGGGTCGTTCATGTCGGGCGCGTAGAGGAGCTTCGCGAACTCCTCCTCGCCGCCTCCCTCGTAGCGCGCCGCGGCGTCCACGATCTCGGCCCGCCCGCCGTAGTTGAACGCCACGAACAGCCGCAGCCGCGTGTTCGCCGCCGTCTCGGCCTCGGACCACTCCATGCGGCCGATCAGGTCCGCGTCGATGCCCTCGCGGCGCCCGACGTAGCGGATCCGCACGCCCTCGTCGTTCAGCTCTGGCGTCTCGAGCACGATGCGCTCGGCGAAGATCCGCATCAGGCCGGACACCTCGTCCGCGGGCCGCGTCCAGTTCTCGGTCGAGAACGCGTACACCGTGAGCTGCTCGATCCCGAGCTTGACCGCGTCCTTCACCGTCTGCTTGAGCGTGTCGACGCCGGCGCGGTGACCGTCGAGCGTCTCGAGCCCGCGCTCGGCCGCCCACCGGGCGTTCCCGTCCATGATGATGGCCACGGAGCGTGCGGGCACGCCCTAGACCTCGAGGATGTCCTTCTCCTTGGCCGCGAGGGCCTCGTCGAGCTCCCCGACCCGGTCGTCGGTCAGCTTCTGGAGCTCCTGCTCGGCGCGGCGCTCGTCGTCCTGCCCGACCTCGCCCGCCTCCTTCAGCTCGCGGAGGTCGTGCATCACGTCGCGGCGCACGTTGCGGATCGCCACGCGGCCGTCCTCCGCGATCCGCCGCGCCACCTTCACGAGATCGCGCCGGCGCTCCTCGGTCAGCTCCGGGATCTGGAGCCGGATCACGTTGCCGTCGTTGGACGGCGTGAGCCCCACGTCGGACTCGAGGATCGCCTTCTCGATCGCCTTGATCGAGGACTTGTCGTACGGCGTGATCGTCAGGAGCCGTGCCTCCGTCGCGGAGATCGACGCGAGCTGCTTGAGCGGCGTGACCGCCCCGTAGTAGTCCACGTTCACGCGATCGACCAGGGCCGGCGAGGCGCGGCCGGTGCGGACGGTCCCGAACTCGTGACGCGTCGCCTCCACCGACTTCTTCATGCGCTCCCCCGCGTCGTCGAGGAAGTCTCCGATGATCCCTTCGGTCATGTCGACACCAGCGTCCCCACTCGCTCGCCGCACACTATCCGGTCGATGTTGCCCTCGTCGTTCATGTTGAAGACGTGGATCGGAAGCTCGTTGTCCATGCAGAGCGAGAGCGCGGTCGAGTCCATCACCTCGAGGCCCTGCTCGAGCGCCTCGCGGTGGGTGATCGTGTCGATGAAGCGCGCGTCCGGGTCGGTGCGCGGGTCGGCCGTGTAGACGCCCTCCACGCCGTTCTTCGCCATCAGGAGCACCTCGGCGTGCATCTCGAGCGCGCGCAGCGCCGCGGCCGTGTCGGTGGTGAAGAACGGGTTGCCGGTGCCCGCGGCGAAGATCACGATCCGGCCGCGCTCCAGGTGGCGCATTGCGCGGCGGCGGATGTACGGCTCGGCCACCTCGGACACCTCGATCGCCGACAGCACGCGCGTGACCGCCCCCTGCTTCTCGAGCGCGTCCTGTATCGCCAGCGCGTTCAGCACCGTGGCGAGCATCCCCATGTAGTCGCCGGTGGCGCGGTCCATGCCGTCGGCCGCCCCCTTCAGGCCGCGGTAGATGTTGCCGCCGCCGACCACGACCGCCACCTCCACCCCGCGGGTGGCCACGTGCTTGACCTGCGCGGCGATCGCGGCGATGCGGTCCTTGTCGGCGCCGTACTCGAGCTCGCCCATGAGGGCCTCGCCCGAGAGCTTGAGGAGGATCCGGCGGAAGGCCGGCTCGCCCGAGCCGCCGGCGCCCGGGTCCTCCGAGCCGGTCCCCCCGGCCGTGATGGCTAGCCCTCCCCGACCGCGAACCGCTGGAAGCGGCGGATGACCACGTTCTCGCCGGTCTTCGCGGCGGTCTGCGCGCGGAGCTCCTCGATCGTGCGGCCCTCGTGCTTGTCCGAGTTCACGTGCGGCTGGCGCAGCAGCACGACCTCGTCGAGCCACTTGCGCAGCCGGCCCTCGGCGATCTTCGGGCGCACGTTCTCGGGCTTGTCCTGGGCCTGCTCCTCGTAGATCCGCAGCTCGGCCGCCTTCACTTCCTCGGGCACCTCGTCCTCGGACACGTAGAGCGGGCTGGCCGCGGCCACGTGCAGGGCGATGTCGCGGGCGAACGCGGTGAAGTCCTCGTTGCGGGCCACGAAGTCGGTCTCGCAGTCGACCTCCACCAGCACGCCGATCTTCCCGTTGGCGTGGATGTAGCTCTGCACGGTGCCCTCGGAGGCGTGGCGCTCGCCGCGCTTGGCGGCCTGCGCCTGACCCTTCACGCGCAGGATCTCGACGGCCTTCTCGATGTCGCCGTCCGACTCCTCGAGCGCGTGCTTGCAGTCCATCATCCCCGCGCCGGTCTGGTCGCGGAGCGTCTTCACGTCCTTAGCCGTGAACCCGGCCATGGTCAGCCCACCTCCTGGTCGGGCCGCGGGGCCCCCTCGCGCTGCTCGGCAGCCTTTGCGTCGGCCTCCTCGTGGTCGCGCGGCCGCTTGGGCGGCTCGTCGAGGGGCGCCTTCTTGTCGCGCTCGGCCTGCTCGACCGCCTCGCGGGTGGGCCGCTGGCCCTGGTCCTCCATCTGCTGGCGCACCTCGGCGCCGCCGGGGCGGTCCGGGCGCTGGCCCTCGCTCGGGGCGGCGGGCGAGCCGTGCTGGTCGCCGGTGGCGGCGGCCGCGGCGGCCTCCTGGGCGGCCGCCTCGCGGGCGGCTGCCTCCTCGGCCTCCTTGCGCGCGCGCTCCTCGGCCTCGCGCTTCTCGCGCTCCTCCTGCTCGCGGCGGGCCTTCTCCTCGGCCTCCTTGCGGGCGCGCTCCTCCTCCTCGCGGAAGCGCGAGTAGTTCTCCTGCACGACCGACCCGATCGCCTCGATGATGACCTTGCACGAGCGGATCGCGTCGTCGTTGCCGGGCACCACGTACGTGACCGGCCCCGGGTCGCAGTTCGTGTCGACCAGCCCGATGATCGGGATCTTCAGGCGCACGGCCTCGCGCACGCCGATCTCCTCGGTCTTGAGGTCCACGATGAAGATCGCGTCCGGCGGGCGCTGCATGTCGCGCACGCCGCCGAGGTTCGTCATCAGCTTCTCGCGCTCGTTGATCGCCGCGATGCGCTCGCGCGTCGGCAGCAGGTCGAGCGTGCCGTTCTCGGTCCAGTCGAGCAGATCGTGCAGGCGCTTGGTGCGCTTGGAGATCGTCTGGAAGTTCGTCAGCAGGCCGCCCAGCCAGCGCAGGTGGATGTAGGGCATGCCGGCCGCCTCGGCGGTCGCCTGGATCGTGTCGCGGGCCTGCTTCTTCGTGCCCACGAAGAGGACCGTGCCGCCGCGCGAGGCCACGCTGGCGGCGAACGCCTGCGCCTCCGCGAGCAGACGCTCGGTCTGCTGGAGGTCGATGATGTGGATGCCGTCCCGCTCGCCGAAGATGTAACGGCGCATCTTCGGGTTCCAGCGCCTTGTCTGGTGGCCGAAGTGGACCCCGGCCTCGAGCAGGTCTCTGATGCCGACCTGGGTTGCCAAAGACTTCTCCTTGATTCGGTTGGTGCCCGCCGGCGACACCGGGACCCAGCGGCTGCTGGGCAGGGCCGGCGCCGTGTTACCCGTCGGGGTAGACGACTTTGCCGCGCAAGCATACGACCGATGCCCTGGATGCCGTGCAAGCGGCCGGTGCAGGCCGGAAAACGGTCCCCGGAATAGGAACGGGCGCCCCGAAGGGCGCCCGTGCCATTTCTATTTCAGCCTCCGTCTGGCCCTTCGGAGACTGGCTCCCGTGCAGCTGCTTCGAGCGCGCGAAGCAGGTCCACGGGTAGTTTGGACTCGCACGCGACTGGTGCCCGCGTCGCAGGATGGCTAAACCCGATCGTCGCGCTGTGTAGAAATTGGCGCGTTAGCCCAACTCGCTGCCCGCTCGCGGATCCGCCGTAGTCCGGGTCCCCCACCACCGGGTGGCCGATCGCGGCCAGGTGCACGCGAATCTGATGCGTGCGTCCGGTCTCCAGCCGCACGCGCAGGAGCGTGGTGCGCGGCAGCGCCCGCTCGATCTCGAAGTGGGTGCGCGCCTCGCGCGGCGTGTCGGTGCGGGTCGAGTGGATCGTGCGGTTGCGGCGGTCGCGGCCGATCGGCACGTCGATCGTGCCGCTGAGCGCGTCCGGGCGCCCCTCGACCAGCGCCAGGTACTCGCGCCGCAGCTCGCGGCGCCGCAGCTGCTCCTGGAGGTCGCGGTGGGCGGCGTCGGACTTGGCGACCACCAGCAGGCCCGAGGTGTCGCGGTCGAGGCGGTGCACGATCCCGGGGCGCCACGGGTCGCCGCCGGCCGCGCCGCGTCCGGCCAGCGCCTCGGCGAGGGTGCCGGTCGGATGGGCCGGCGCGGGGTGCACCACCACGCCGGCCGGCTTGTCCACCACGAGCACGTGGTCGTCCTCGTAGGCGACCTCGTACGGCACCTCGACGGAGGCACCGGGCTCGGGCGGGTCCTCGGGCGCGGCCTCCACCACCTCGCCCGGCTCGAGCAGGTGCCGCTTGGGCCGCGCGCGCCCGTCCACGGTCACGCGCCCGGCGTCGATGAGCCGCGCCGCGGCGGAGCGCGAGCCGACCATCGCGCCGAGGGCCACGTCGAGCCGCTCGCCGGCCTGCTCGGCGGTGGCGGTGAAGCGGATCACTGCTTCCCCTCCACCACGTACAGCAGCGCGAGGATCCCGATCACGATCGCGGCGTCGGCCAGGTTGAAGGCAGGCCACAGCACGGGGTCCACGTAGTCGATCACCGACCCCTCCCGCGCCCGGTCGGCGAGGTTGCCGAGCGCGCCGCCCGCGATCGCGCCCGCCGGCAGCCACAGCCACGGCCGGCGCGCGTTGAATGCGAAGTAGAGCGTGAGCATCAGCAGGGCGCCGCCCGTCAGCGCCAGCACCAGCAGGCCGCCGTCGCCGAGCGCTCCGAACGCGACCCCCTCGTTGCGCACGTACGTGATGTCGATGCCGAAGAAGACGTCGCGGCTCTCACCGCGCGCGATCGAATCGACCACGAGCTGCTTGAGGGCCTGGTCGGCGGCGACCACGAGCGCGGCGGCCACGGCCGCGAGCCGCCAGGCGCGGCCCCTCCCCTCCACCGCCGGGTCAGCCCGCGATGATCGAGGCGACGATGTTGCCCACCACGATGAGCACGATCGTGCCGACCATCGGGCTGAGGTCGATCGCGGCCGGACCCAGCTTGGCCATCGGGAGGATCCGGCGCCACATGTTCAGGTAGGGGTCCGTCACGTCGCGTACGAACGTGAGGACCTTGTCCAGCACCAGGTTGTAGGGGATCCGCGTGAAGTAGCTCATGATCACGCGGATGAAGATCAGGATCACGTAGACGATGACCAGCGTCTGGATGTAGCCCGCCACGTCGGCGCGGCTCATCGCTCGGCCCCCGACGCCGCCGCCACCGCACGCTCGAACGCCGCCCGCACGCCGCCGGACTCGAGCGCCGCGAGGCCCTTGGCGGTCATGCCGCCCGGCGAGGTCACGCGTACCCGCAGCCCGCGCGTGTCGTAGTCCGACTCGCGCAGCACGGCCGCGGTGCCGGCCATCGTCTCGACGGCCATGCGGCTCGCCACCGGCTCGGTCAGGCCGTGCTTCACGCCGGCGTCCACCAGCGCCTCGGCCACGAGCGCGAGGAAGGCGGGCGCGCAGCTCATCACCGCGGTGCCCACGTCGATCAGCCCCTCGGCGATCTCCACGACCGTCCCGAGCCGGTCGAGCAGCGCCCGCAGCTCGGCCTCCGGCCCGTCCGCCGCCCGGCTTCCCGGCGCGTAGAGCAGAACCCCCTGGCCCACCTCGACCGGGATGCTCGGCATCAGGCGGTAGGCCGGCCGGTCCGGGTAGGCGGCCTCGACGTCCGCCAGCGGCACGCCGCCGAGGATCGACACGACCGCCTTCGCGCTGCCGCGCAGCTCCTCGGCCACCGGCCCGAGCTGAGCGGGCTTGTGGCAGAGGAAGACGGCGTCGGCCGCCTCGGCAACGGCGACGTTCGACTCGAGCGCCTGGCCGCCGATCTGGCCCGCGAGCGACTCGGCCTTGGCCCGGTCCACGTCGGACACGAGCGCCGGCTCGCCGAGGCCGCGCGCGAGCGCGCTCGCCATGTTGCCCGCGCCGATGAAGCCGATTCGCATGGCTCGCAGCATATGGGGGCGGCGATCCGCCCCTAGGACTGGTTGAAGAAGCCCTTCTCGATCAGCCGCGCCCGCTCCTCGGCGGATACCTCGACGTTGCGCGGCGTGAGCAGGAAGACCTTGTCGGCGATCCGCTGCATCCCGCCGTCGAGCGCGTACGTGAGGCCCGACGCGAAGTCGATCAGGCGCTTGGAGAGATCGGTGTCCGTGCCCTGCAGGTTGAGGATCACCGGCACGTTCTCCTTGAACTGGTCGGCGATCTGCTGGGCGTCGTTGAAGCTCTTCGGCACGACGAGGTGTACCTGCACGGACTCGCTGCGGCCGTTCGAGACCGGGCGCAGCACGCGCGTCTCGCGGGCGCTGCGCGGCGGCTCGTCGGCGAAGATGTCGTCGAACTCGTCACGCCGGCGGCGGCTCTGCAGGCGACGGACGTTCGGCCGCTCGCGGTAGCGGTCCTCTATCTCGTGCTCCGGCTCGGGCTCGGGCTCGTCGTGGTACCCCTCGGCGGGCTCGCGAAGGCCGAAGTAGACCATCGCCCTGTTCCATTGATCGCTGAAGGCCATGTTCGCGTGGGGTTTCGCGCGGGCGGGCGAAATCCCTTTCGTTTACTTACGTTACCGGGATGCCCCCGCGCCTCGACTCCGCCCAGCTGGGCGACGGCCCGCCCGTGGTGCTGCTTCACGGGCTCTCGGCCACCAAGCGCTACGTGGTGCACCGGTCGAAGGCCCTCCCCCGCTCCGGCCACCGAATCGTCGCCTACGACGCCCGTGGCCACGGCGAGTCCGCCGCGCCCGAGGACCCGGACGCGTACGAGTACTCGGACCTGTGCGCCGACCTCGGCCGCATCGTGGACGAGTACGACCTGGATCGGGCGGCGCTGGCGGGCGTGTCGATGGGCGCGCACACCGCGCTGCGGTTCGCGCTCGACCATCCGGAGCGGGTGAGCGCCGTGGTCGCGATCACGCCTGGATACGGCGGCGAGGGAGCCGAGGCCGGGAAGTGGGACGCGATGGCCGACGCTCTCGACGCGGGCGGCATCGACGGGTTCCTCGAGTCCTGGGGCGCCCGCGACGTGGCGGAGCGCTTCCGCGACGCGGCGCTCGAGAACGCGCGCCAGCGGCTGTCGCTGCACCGCGACCTCGGCGCCGTGGCGCGGGCCCTGCGGATCGTGCCGCGCTCGGAGGCGTTCCCCGGGCTCGAGGCGCTGCGCGAGGTGCGGGCGCCGGTGCTCGTGGTCGGCTCGCGCGACGAGGCCGACCCGATGCACCCGCTGGCGCTGGCCGAGCGCTACGCCGAGGAGCTGCCGGACGGGCGGCTGCTCGTGGAGGAGGAGGGCAAGGCGCCGCTCGCGTGGCAGGGCGCGCGGCTCTCGCGCGCGATCGCGGACTTCCTGGCCGAGCGCGCGGGGTCCTAGGCGAGCGCCAGCGGCTCGCGCGCCTCGAGCCGCTCGCCCGCCCGCGGGTCGTGCGTCGGCAGGTACACCGTCGGGCGCTCCACGGCCTGAGCCCGGATGCGGCCCATCGTGGCCCTGGCGGCGTCCGGGTCGGGGCAGACGCCGTCGATCGCGTCGTCCAGCAGCAGGGCCTCGTCGTAGGTCGTGTCGCCGGCGAAGAAGACCACGCGCTCGCCCTCGTCCAGCACCACCGAGACGTGGCCGTGCGTGTGGCCGGGGGTCGGGACGATGCGCACGTCGCCCGCCTCGGTCAGCGGCAGGCTCGCCTCGAACGGGCCGAAGGGCTCGCTGCGCGTCTCGAACGCGGTCGGCTCGAACCAGCCGGGCCAGCGGTGCGGGATGAAGCCGCGCAGCTTGCCCATCGTGCCGGAGGCGAGGTCGAGCTCCGCCTTCGAGACGAGGATCTCCGAGTCCGGGAAGTGCCCGAGCCCGCCGGCATGGTCGGTGTGGAGGTGCGTGACCGCGACCTTCCGCACGTCGCCCGGCTCGATGCCGAGCGCCCGCAGCTGCGGCCCGATCTCCTGCTCGGGCGACACGTCGAAGCGCACCGCCAGGTGGAAGTACGGGTGCCAGCGCGGGAACCAGCCCGGCTCGCTCGTGCGGGCGGTCTCGCCCGTGTCCACCACGATCACGCCCTCGGGGTGCTCGATGGCCCAGGTCCAGATCGGCAGCGGGTCCGTGAACTCGCGGTCCAGCATCGTGAGCAGCGGGCGCAGCGGTCCCGGCCCCGAGCCGCGCCGCTGGCGGGTCGTGACCCGGACGGTGCCGGTGCTGATGGCGTGCACGCGCATCACGCGTACAGGACCGTACCGAGCCGAACGATCGTCGCGCCCTCCTGCACCGCCACCTCGTGGTCCTGGGTCGTGCCCATCGAGAGCTTCGCGAGGCCGTGCTCGGCGGCCAGCTCGGCCAGGCGCGCGAAGTGCGGCTGGCTCCTCTCGGGCCGCTCCGCGAACGGCGGCATCGTCATCAGGCCGGTGACCGGGACCGGGCAGCGCTCGATGTAGCCGGCCAGCTCGCCGGGCGCGATGCCGGCCTTGCCCTCCTCCCCGGCGACGTTCACCTCGATCAGCACCTCCCGCGCCGGGTGCTTCTCGAGCTGCCCCAGCGCCGACTCCGACGCGACCGAGTGGATCAACCGCGCGACCGGCGCCACGTCGCGGACCTTGCGCGACTGGAGCGCGCCGATGAAGTCCCATCCCTCGAACAGGCCGCCGTGCGCCTCGTGCTTGGCGAGCATGTCCTGCGCGCGGTTCTCGCCGACCAGCGTGATGCCGCCCTCCGCCAGCGCGGGCAGGTCCTCGAGCGCGACGTACTTGATCGCGGCGCATATCTCCACCTCGCCGCCGATGCGCTCGCGCACGCGGTCCAGGTTGTCGCGGATCCGCCTCGGGTCCATCACGTGCGCACCACGACGCCGCATTGACGGCCGGTCACGCCCCTGTCGCGGCGGTGGGAGAAGAGCAGGCCGGGGTTGCAGCTCGTGCAGACGTCGACGTGCCGCACGTCCTCCACCCCGCCCGCGCGGAGCTTGGCCTCCGCCACCGCGCGCAGGTCGAGCATCCGCCCGTCGGCGACGCCGTCGAGGTCCGCGAACGCGTCCAGCACCTCAGGCCCCACCTCGTAGCAGCAGCGGCCGATGCACGGCCCGAGTGCCGCGGCGGGGGGCTCGGCGAAGGTGGCGAGCGCCCCTTCCACGATGCCGCCGGCGAGCCCGCGCCAGCCGCAGTGGAGCATCGCCACGCGGCCGGGCCCCGCCAGCGCGACCGGCAGGCAGTCGGCCACCAGGACGAGCAGGGCAAGCCCCTCCACGGCGGTCGCGTGGCCGTCGGATTCCACGAGCGGCTGGGCCGCCGGGCCGTCCCACTCGACGACGTGCGTGCCGTGCACCTGGTGCCCGAAGGCCGCGTGCTCGGCGCCGGCCCGGGCCAGGACGCGGCGCCGGTTCTCCTCCACGCGCGCCTGGTCGTCGTCGGTGAGGATCCCGAGGTTGAGCGACTCGTACGGCCCCTCGCTCACGCCGCCGACCCGCGTCGAGAAGAAGGCGCGCGCGCCGGGGAGCTCCACGTCGAAGCCCTCAGGACCCACGCGCGATCTCCAGTGCCGCCGCCAGCTCGTCCTCGCGCCCGGCCAGCTCTCCGTCGAGCTTCATGCGGAGCACCTCGTCGAGCGCGCGGCCGATCGCCGGCGAGCTGGGCACGCCCGCGTCGAGGAGGTCGTTGCCGGTGATCTCCAGGTGCACCGAGCGCAGGTCGGCCACGAAGCGCAGGATCGGCCTGGCCGGGGCGCCCATCGCGAGCGCGAGCGACAGCGTCTCGGGGGGCTCGCAGCGCAGCAGGGCGTGCACCGCGCTGGGCGGCAGATCGCCCCGCAGCGGCGCCACGAGGCCCGGTGCCTGGCGCGCGGCGGCCATCACGCGCTCGCGGTCGCTGCGGGTGAGCCCCAGCGAGTCCACCCACGGCGCCAGCGCCTCGGGCTCGCGCGCCACCAGCGCCGCGAGGGCCGCGAGAGTCCGCTCGGCGCCGCACTCCGAGCAGGCCAGGGCCGCCGAGGCCACGAGGTCGGCGTCGGCCTCGAGCGAGGGGTCGAGCGCCCGGTCGACGCCGAGATCGGACAGCCGCTCCACGGCGCGCGCCACCTCGACCTCGGCCAGCAGGTCCAGCAGCTCGTCGGCGATCCGGTGGCCGGACACGGTCGCCGGCGCGCCCCCGTCGATCGCCGCCCGCGCGAGCTTCTCCGTGCCGGGGTCCATGCGGAAGCCCAGCCGCGCCTCGTAGCGGACGGCGCGCAGGAGCCGCGTGGGGTCGTCGAGGAAGCTCTCGTCGTGCAGCACGCGCACCGCGTGCGCGTCGAGGTCCGCGCGCCCGCCGTGCGGGTCCACCAGCCGTCCCAGGTCGTCGCCCGACAGCGCCAGCGCCATCGCGTTGATCGCGAAGTCGCGCCGCGCGAGGTCCTCGTCCAGGGTCGCGGGCTCCACCTCGGGCAGCGCTCCGGGCCGCACGTAGCGCTCGCGCCGGGTGGTTGCCAGGTCCACGAGCAGGCCCGGGGCGCGCACGGTCGCCGTACCGAAGCGCTCGTGCAGGCGCGCCTCGCCGCCCACGCGAACCGCCACCGCCCTCGCGATCGCGGTGGCGTCGTCCTCCACCGCCACGTCCAGGTCCACCCCGCGCTCGCCGCGCAACAGGTCGCGCACCGCGCCGCCCACGAGGTAGGCGGGCGCCAGCCCGCCGAGCGCGGGCAGCAGCACGTCCATCCCGGGCAGAGCACGGACCCGCTCGGCCAGCCGCTCCACGGGCTACTCCCGGACCGGGATGCCGGCCGAACGCATGCGGTCCTTCGCCTCTCTGACCGTGTAGGACCCGTAGTGGAAGATCGAGGCGCACAGCACCGCGTCGGCGTGTCCCTGCTCCACCGCGTCCACCAAGTGGTCGAGGTTGCCCGCCCCGCCGGACGCGATCACCGGGACGTCCACCGCGTCGGCGACCGCCCGGGTCAGACCGAGCTCGTAGCCGTGCTCGGTGCCGTCGCGGTCCATGCTGGTCAGCAGGATCTCGCCGGCGCCGCGCTCGGCGCCCTCGCGCGCCCACTCCACCGCGTCGCGGCTCACGGCCTTGCGGCCGCCGTTCACGAAGACCTCGTAGCCGGAGGCGGCCGCGCCCGCGGAGTCGCCCGGCCCCGCGTCGCCGGCCCGCTTCGCGTCGATCGCCAGCACCACGCACTGCGCGCCGAACACCTGGGCGAGCTCGCCGATCAGCTCCGGCCGCGCCACGGCGGCGCTGTTCACCGAGACCTTGTCGGCGCCCGCGTCGAGCACGGCCTGGGCGTCCTCCACGGAGCGGATCCCGCCGCCGATCGTGAACGGGATGAAGACGTCGTTCGCCGTGCGCCGCGCCAGCTCCACGATCGTGTCGCGCTTCTCGTGCGAGGCGGTGATGTCGAGGAACACGAGCTCGTCCCCGCCCTCCTCCTCGTAGCGCATGGCCAGCTCGACGGGATCGCCGGCGTCGCGGATGTCCACGAAGTTCGTGCCCTTCACCACGCGGCCCTTGTCCACGTCGAGGCACGGGATCACGCGCTTGAGCAGCACCGGTCCTAGTCCTCCAGGACCTCGTTGCCCTCGGCCACGGTGAATCGCTTCTCGTAGAGCGCCTTGCCCGAGATCACGCCCGCGAGGTTCACGAGCCGCAGCTCCCTCAGCGCGCGCAGGTCGTCGAGCGAGGCGATCCCGCCCGAGTAGATGAAGCGTCCGCGGATCGCCTCCCCCACCGCGCGCACGTCGTCGAGGTCCGGCCCCTCGAGCATCCCGTCGCGGTCCACGTCGGTGTAGACGAACTGCTTCACGCCGCGGCCCTGGAGCCGCTCGATCACGTCGCGCGCGGGCATCTGGGTGGTCTGGGTCCAGCCCGAGACGGAGACGTGGCCGCCGCGCACGTCGATCGCCACGCAGACCCGCACGCCCCAGGTCTCCACGATCGAGTCGAGGAAGTCGAGGTCGTTGTAGGCGGCCGTGCCCACCACCACCCGTGAGGCCCCGGCAGCGAGCGCCTCGCGCACGGCCACCAGCGACCGCAGCCCGCCGCCGTACTGCACCGGCACGGTCAGCTCCGACGTGATCCGCCGCAGGTGGTGCAGGTTGGCCGGCTCGCCCTCGCGGGCGCCGTCGAGGTCGACCACGTGGAGCTGCCGGGCGCCCGCCTCGACCCACGCCCGCGCCGCCTCGAGCGGGTCGTCCACGTACACGGTCTCGCGCGCGAAGTCGCCCTTCTCCAGCCGCACGGCCTTGCCGTCGCGGATGTCGATGGCCGGGAGGAGGATCATGCCGCGACGCGGCTGCGGGCGAACGCCGCCAGCAGCCTGAGCCCGGCCGGGCCCGACTTCTCGGGGTGGAACTGGACTCCGTACACCGGCGCGCGATCGATCGCGGTCACGAACTCCTCGCCATACGTGGCGACGCCGAGCACGTCGCCGGGGTCGCGCGGGCGCGGCGCGAACGTGTGCACGTGGTACATCGCCGAGCGCTCCGGCAGTCCCTCGACGAGCGGCGACTCGCGCCGCCAGGCAACTTCGTTCCAGCCGATCTGGGGCAGCTTGAGACCGGGAGCGGCGAGCCTGTCGACGGCACCGGGCACGAGCCCGAGCCCCTCCGCGCCGCCCAGCTCGGTCGAGGACTCGAACAGGAGCTGCAGCCCGAGGCAGATGCCGAGCGTGGGCACGCCCTCCTCGACCCGCTCGCGGATCACCTCGTCGAGCCCGAGCTCGCGGATGCGCTCCATCGCCTTCGGGAACGCGCCCACGCCTGGCAGCACCACGCCGTCTGCCGCGCGGATCCGCTCGTGGTCGTTCGTCAGGTCCGCCTCCACGCCCACGTGCTCGAAGGCCTTCTCGACCGAGCGCAGGTTGCCCATCCCGTAGTCCACGATCGCGACCCGCCTCACAGCAGCCCCTTCGTGGAAGGCACGCCGCTCTCGGTCGGGTCGATCGCCACAGCCCGGCGCAGCGCGAGCGCGAACGCCTTGAAGGCGGCCTCGATCGCGTGGTGGTCGTTGCCGGCGGTCTCGATGCGCACGTGCAGGGTGATCCTGGCGGTGGAGGCGATCGCGCGCAGCATCTCCTGGGGCAGGCCCTCCTCCAGGTCGCCGACCGGGCGCTCCGGCCAGTCGCCCTCGAACACCGCGAGCGGACGCCCCGAGACGTCGATCGCGGCGCTCGCGCGCGACTCGTCCATCGGCACCGTCGCCTCGCCGTAGCGGAGGATCCCGGCGCGGTCGCCGAGCGCCTGGTCGAGGGCCTGCCCGAACACGATGCCCACGTCCTCGACCGTGTGGTGCGGCCCGGTCTGGAGGTCGCCCTTCGCGCGCACGTCGAGGTCGAGCCGGCCGTGGCGGGCGAGCGCGTCGAGCATGTGGTCGAGGAAGCCCACGCCGGTCTCGCGCGTGCCCGCGCCCGAGCCGTCGAGGCCCAGCGTGAGGGCGATGTCGGTCTCGCGTGTGGTGCGTTGGATCTCGGCGGTGCGGCTCATACGCGGCGCTCCATCGACTCGCCGTGGAGCGGAAAGCCCTCCGCGCGCGCGAGCGCCGCGGCGGGGGGAGCCAGGCGCTCGACGGCGCTGTCCGGCAACGATATCCGCGCCATCCGGCGCCTGAAGGTCGCGACCGAGAGGGCGCTGCCGAAGCGTGCTGCGCCGCCGGTCGGGAGCACGTGGTTCGAGCCGGCGACGTAGTCGCCGAAGGCCGTGGCCCCGTTGCGCCCGAGGAACAGGCAGCCCGCCGAGCGGACCTTGCCCGCCAGCGCCTCCGCCTCCTCGCCCGCGAGCTGGAGGTGCTCCGGGGCGATCGCGTCGGCCAGCCGGACCGCCGCCGCCGTGTCGCGGGCCTCGACCAGGACGCAGCGCTCGGCGGGCACGTTCGGCCCGCGCTCGATCGCGTCCAGGATCGCCCGGAGCAGGCCGGCGTCCGGCGAGATCCCGACCAGCAGGCTGTCCGGGCCGTGCTCGCCCTGCGCGAGGAGGTCGAGCGCGAGCAGCTCGGGGTCGGCGCCGGCGCTCGCCACCACCACGAGCTCGCTCGGGCCGGCCAGCCCGTCGATGCCGACGGTCCCGGCCACCTGCCGCTTGGCCTCGGTCACGAAGCGGTTGCCCGGGCCGACGACCACGTCGACGGGACGCACCGACTCGGTCCCGTAGGCCAGCGCCCCGATCGCCTGCGCGCCGCCCATGCGGTAGACCTCGTTCACGCCGCAGAGGCCGCACGCGGCGAGGATCGTGGGATGGGCGCGCGCGCCCGGGCCCGGCGGGGCGCACACGGCGAACTCGTCCACCCCGGCCACGCGCGCCGTGATCGCGCACATCACGACCGTCGACGGGTACGGGGCACGGCCGCCGGGGACGTAGGCCGCCGCCCTCCGGACGGGGGTCTCAACCACCTCGACGGAGTGCCCGGCCTTCAGGTCCACGCGCACGGTGTCGCGCAGCTGGGCGCGCGCCACCGAGCGCACGTTCTCGATCGCCAGCCGCAGCCCGGCCAGCACGCCCGGCTCGAGCGCGGCCACGGCGCTGTCGATCTCCGCCGGTGGCACCGCCAGCTCGTCCGGCGCCAGCTCGGCGTGGTCGAAGCGCTCGGTGAGCTCGCGGACGGCGTCGTCGCCGCCGGTGCGCACCCGGTCGAGGATCCCGCGCACGTCGTCCTCCACGCCGACGCCCGAGGGGGGCGGCCGCACGTCCACGACCCGCGCGCCGGGTCCGAGCAGCTCGATCCTCACGGGGACAGACCCCTCAGCCTGTCCACCATCTCGTCGATCGCGGCCGCCTTCAGCTTGTGGGCGACCGGGTTCGCGATCAGCCGTGCCGTGGACTCCACGATCGGCTCGCGCTCCACCAGGCCGTTCTCCACCAGCGTCCGGCCCGTGGCCGTGAGGTCCACGATCGCGTCGGCGAGCCCGGTCAGCGGCGCCAGCTCCACCGAGCCCTTGACCTCCACGATCTCGGCCTGGCGGCCGGTCGAGGCGAACCAGTCGCGCGCGATCCGGGGGTACTTGGTCGCCACCCGCACGAGGCCGCGGCGGCGCAGCGGCTCGCCCAGCGGGTCGTCCCCCTCGCGCGTGGCCACGATCATCCGGCAGCCGCCGAAGCCGAGGTCGAGCAGCTCGTACACGTGGCGGTCGGCCTGCTCGAGCAGGACGTCCTTGCCGGTGATCCCGACGTCCGCCGCGCCGCTCTCCACGTACGTGGGCACGTCGCTGGGCCGCACCGTGATCACGCCGGCCTCGCGGAAGAACAGCTTCCGGTCGTTGGAGCGGATCTCCGCGGTGTCGACCCCGAGCCGTTCGAGCAGGTCGAGCGTGTCCCCGAACAGGGCGCCGCGCGGCACGGCGATGGTCAGCGGCGGCGTCACCCGCGCTCCTCCTCGAGCTGCGCGACGTGCACGCGCGTGACGTCGAGCCCGGCGCCGCAGGCCGGCCGCGGGCGGCCGAAGCGCCCGAGCAGCTCGTCGTAGCGCCCGCCGCCGCCGAGCGCGAACGGCACGGCCGGGTCGTAGATCTCGAAGATCGTGCCCGTGTAGTAGCCGAGCTCGCGCAGCATCCCGAGGTCGAAGATCGCGCGGTCGGCCACACCCCGGTCGCGGAGCAGCTCGTGGACCTCGCGAAGCCCCTCCGTGACGGCCGTGTCCACGCCGTCGAGGATCTCGACCCCTCCTCGCATGGACGGCAGCCGGGCCAGCAGGCTCCGGGCCTCGGGGCCCACCGAGGGAAGCCGGTCGACGAGCGCCTCGAGGCCGGGGAGGTCGCGCCGCACGAGGGCGTCGAGCAGCGCCGGGCGGTGGCTCTCGGGCACGTCGCTGATGCTCAGGAGGTCGCGGTAGAGCGTGGCGTCGCCCACGCCGACTCGGTGCCGCCGCAGCCCCGCCCTGTCGAGGCCCGCGACCACCAGGGCGATCACCTCGGCGTCGCCCTCCGCGCCCTCGACCCCGATCAGCTCCACCCCGCCCTGCAGGAACTCGCGCGACTGCCCGCTGCCGGTCGTGACCGAGCGGTACGCGTTCTCGAAGTACGAGAAGCGCAGCGGCCCGTCCACGCCGTCGTAGCGGTTGGCCACGAGCCGCGCGATCGGGATCGTCGGATCCGAGCGCAGCGCCAGGATCTGCCCGCGCTCGTCGAAGAGCCGGAAGCCCGCCCCCGCGGCGTTCGAGTCGCCGCGGCGCAGCACCTCCTCGTACTCGACCGACGGCGTCGAGACCTCGCGGTAGCCCGCGCCCTCGAACGCCTCGGACAGGCGCAGCGTGAGAGCGCGCAGCTCGCGCATCTCCTCGGGCAGCACGTCGCGCGTGCCGGGTGGAACGGGGTGGATCACAGGGGCCTCCGGCGCAGGAGGCTACGAGCAGGCGGCGCCATCCGGCGCCCGCGCCTAGACAGGTGCCGGCTCGGTCGCGACGCGCGTGATGTTCGCGCCCAGCGCGCGCAACCGCTCGTCGATCCGCTCGTAGCCGCGGTCGATCTGGCGGATGTTGCCGATCTCGGACCGCCCCTCGGCGCACAGCGCGGCGATGAGCAGCGCCATCCCGGCCCGGATGTCCGGGCTCTCCATGCGCTCACCGTGAAGCCGGCCCGGGCCGCTTACCACCGCGCGATGTGGATCGCACAGCAGGACCCGAGCGCCCATTGAGACGAGCTTGTCTGTGAAGAAAAGGCGGTTCTCGAACATCTTCTCGTGGATCAAGACCATACCCTCGGCCTGAGTCGCGAGCGCCAGGGCGATGCTCGTGAGGTCGGCCGGGAACGCCGGCCAGGGGCCGTCCTCGATCTTGGAGATGGCGTCGCCCTCGTCGTCGCGGATCCGCAGGCTCTGGTCCGGCGGGACCACCACGTCGTTGCCGTCGTACTCCCAGCGGCAGCCGAGCCGCTCGAATCCGAGCCGCGTCATGCGCAGGTCGTCCGGCACCGTGTCCTTGATCCGCACCTCGCCGCCGGTCACGGCCGCCAGCGCCACGAAGCTGCCGATCTCGATGTAGTCGGGGCCGATCGTGTAGTCGGCCCCGCCGAGCTTGTCACGGCCGTGCACGATCAGCACGTTCGAGCCGATTCCCTCGATCCGCGCGCCCATCTGCAGCAGCAGGCGCGAGAGGTCCTGCACGTGCGGCTCCGAGGCGGCGTTGTGGATCACCGTCGAGCCCGGAGTGAGCGCGGCCGCCATCAGGGCGTTCTCGGTGGCCATCACCGACGGCTCGTCCATGAAGAAGTCGGTCGGCCGCAGCCCCTGGGGCGCGCTGAGGTAGTACCAGCGGTCGAAGCGGACGTCCACGCCGAGCGCGCGGAAGGCGTCCAGGTGCGGGTCGAGCCGGCGGCGGCCGATCACGTCGCCGCCCGGCGGCGGCATGTCGGCCCGGCCGAAGCGGGCGAGCAGCGGGCCCGCGAGCAGGAACGAGGCGCGTATCCGCTCCGCCTTCGCGGGGTCCACGTCGGTGTGGTCCACGTCGGCCGCGCACAGCGCCACCACGTGCTCCTCGCGCCACTCGTAGCGCACGCCCAGCCCCGCGAGCAGGTCGAGCATCGCGGCCACGTCGCGGATGCGCGGGACGTTGCGCAGCACCACCTCCTCCTCCGTGAGCAGGCAGGCGGCCAGGACGGGCAGCGCCGCGTTCTTGTTCCCCGCGGGCACAACGGTTCCGGAGAGCCGCGCGCCGCCTTCGATGACGAACTTCTCCATGGTTCTGGGGGCCACGTATGGCCGGGTTGCGAGCGTACCGAAGGCCATCAACCCCCCGGTTCGCCGCGCACCCTCCGGACCCTGCCCCGATAGCTTGTCCACCGTGACACCTACGCGCGACGACGCCTGGAAGCTCTTCTGCGAGTGGACCGAGTCCGACTCGCTGCGCAAGCACGTGCTCGGCGTGGAGGCCGCCATGCGCGCCTACGCCCGCGAGTTCGGCGAGGACGAGGAGAAGTGGGCGGTCACCGGGATCGTCCACGACCTCGACTACGAGCGCTACCCGGACCTCGGCACGGGCCACCCGCGGATCGCGCTGGAGGAGCTGCCGAAGCTCGGCTACCCGGACGACGTGGTCGATGCCGTGGCCGGCCACGCCACGTTCCTGGGGGTGCCGCGCGAGACGCTGATGGCCAAGGCGCTGTTCGCGGTGGACGAGCTCTCCGGCTTCATCACCGCCTGCGCGTACGTGCGGCCGACCGGCATCCACGGCCTCACCCCGAAGTCCGTCAAGAAGAAGCTCAAGCAGCCGAGCTTCGCCGCGGCGGTCAACCGCGACGAGGTGCGCCAGGGCGCCGAGGAGCTGGGCGTGGACTTCGACGAGCACGTGCGCAAGGTGATCGCCGCGATGGAGGAGCGCTCGGGCGAGCTGGGGCTCGACGGCCAGGAGGGCGCCGCGGGTGGCTGATCCCGTGCGCGTGATCGTCCTCGAGGGCGACGAGACCGGTCAGGAGCTGCTCGTCCAGGCGCTGCGGCTGCTCGACCCGCAGGTGACCGGCGTGGACCTCACCCTGGAGCACTACGACTGCTCGCTCGAGAACCGCCGCGCGACCTCCAACGAGGTGGTGGTCGAGGCCGGACGCGCCCTGCGCGAGGCGCGCTTCGGCATCAAGGCCGCGTCGATCACGCCCGAGGGCGCCGACGACGTGGGCAGCTCCAACCGCATCCTCCGCGAGGAGCTCGACGGCAAGGTGATCATCCGCACCGGCCGCCGGATCCCGGGCGTCACCCCGATCGCCGGCGTGCACTACCCGATCAGCGTGGTGCGGATGGCGGTCGGCGACGCCTACGGCGCCAAGCAGTGGCGCGAGGGCGAGGGTGAGGACGAGGTCGCGTTCCGCACCGAGCGGATCACGCGCGACGTGTGCACCGCGGTGGCCGAGCACAGCTTCCGGACCGCCAGGAAGATCCACGGCCGCGTGTACGGCGGGCCGAAGTGGACCGTGAGCCCGATCTACGAGGGGATGCTGAAGGAGGAGCTCGACGCGGCGGCCGAGCGCCACCCCGAGGTCGCCTACCAGCCGGTGCTGATCGACGCCGCCTACGCCGGGCTGATCTCCGGCGCGGCCGACGCCCCGCTCGTGATCCCGGCGCTCAACCGCGACGGCGACTGCCTGTCGGACTTCGTGCTGCCCCTGTTCGGCTCGATCGCCGGGGCCGAGTCGGTCGTGCTGTCGCTCGACGAGAGCTTCGAGGTGCGGGCGGTGATGACCGAGGCGCCGCACGGCACGGCGCCGGCCCTGCTCGGCAAGGACATCGCCAACCCGATGGCGATGATCATGGCCGCCGCGGCCCTGCTCCACTACGTCGGCCTCGCCGGCAACGCGCAGGCCGAGCTGGCCTCGCGCGCGGTCTACGAGGCGGTGCTGGAGGCGACGGCGACCGGCGTCCGCACGCCCGACCTGGGCGGCAGCGCCACGACCACCGAGTTCACCTCCGACGTGGTGGGCCGGGTCCGGACCAAGATCGACGTCTGGTCCTCGCTCGGGTCGAGCGTCTGAGGACCCGCCCCCGAGGCCGCTAGCGCCTGGGCAGGCCCGCGGCCTCGCGGATCGGGTCGCGCAGGTGCTCGCGCCGGCGCCTCAGGTACAGGCGGCGCTGGATGTAGAGCGTGGCGATGCCCGCGACCAGGATCGAGGCGAGGTTGAGCGACAGCTGCTCCATCGCGCCGACCCACTCGTCGCCGTCGCCGTAGGCCGCCGCCACGCCGATGTTGCCGGCGGCCGGGATGGTCGTGACCGAGATCAGCACGCCGATCAGCGCGCCGGACTTGGCGGAGGTCAGCGACAGCACCCCGGCCACGCCCGCGAGCAGCGCGACGATCACCGAGAACTCGTCCGGGTGCGAGATGAAGTCGGTCAGCGGGCGCTCGGTCAGCTCGTCGGGGGCGGCGCCGATCCCGCGCACCGCGAGCGTGAGCAGGAACGCCGCCGTGATCGCCACCGGGAAGCCGGCGGCGAGCGCGAGGATCGAGCGCCGGGCGAGGTGGCCGCGCCTGTGGACGACCGCCACGCAGAAGCCCGCGATCGGCCCGAACTCGGGCCCGACGACCATCGCCCCGATGATCAGCACCTGCGAGTCGATGATCACGCCGACCCCGGCGATCATCGTCGCGAGCGCCATGAACGCGAGGAAGCTCGCGCCCAGCTCCGTCTGCTCGGAGGTGCGCGCCTCGACCTCCTCCCACACGACCGCGTCCGACGGCAGGCCGGCGGCGGCCTTCTCGGCCTCCCGCGCGGCGGTCGAGAGCGCGCTGTCGACCTCCTCGACCGAGATCGTTCCGCGCTCGTGGAGGCCCATCTCCTTGAGGTCGCCGATGATCACGCTGGCGTCCTCGCGCGCGACGTCGCAGAGGATCACGTCGCCCTCGGGCTTGGCGGCGGCGTCCTCGAGGTGGATGACGCTCGAGACCGCGTCGCTCTCGCACATGAGGGCGCGGACGTCGCCGGAGATGTCCTTGGGTACGACGAGTCGCAGGTGGATCATGCAGCCGGCGCGGGCACCGGCGCCAGCGCCAGCCGCGCGCGGGCGGTCACGTCGAAGCCGCTGTCGCCCGGCCGCCAGACCGCGGCGCCCACCGCCACCCGCGGGCCCGCCGCCAGGTCGCCGGCGACCACCGCCGCGAGCCGCTGCGCCTGCTCCTCGTCGGCGCCCGGCGCGATCAGGGCGAGGCGCCGCCCGCTGTAGCGGCAGGCGGTGCCGCCGCAGATGACCGCCGCCTGCTGGACCGCCTTCGCGGTGGCGCGAATCGCCTCGTCCCCCTCCGCGTAGCCGTTGAGGCGGTTCACGTGCGGCAGCTCGGTCAGCTCCGCGAGCACGACCGCGAACGGCTCGTTCTCGGCCTCGGCCCGCGCCGCCGCTCCCTCCGCGGCCTCGTGGAAGTAGCGGTGGCTGTAGAGCAGCGTGAGGTTGTCGACGATCGCGTGGGCACCGAAGCCCAGCACCGGCTCGTCGCCCTCGCGGTGCTCGCTGACGGCCGGGTCCTCCATGGCCGCGGTCACCTTGCCGTCGCCGGAGAACGGGTCGCGGCGGACCTCCTCCACGAAGGCGCGCACGACCTCGGGGTCGAACTGCGTTCCGGCGCAGCGCTCGAGCTCGGCGCAGGCCTCGTCGAGCGACATGCGCCCGCGGTAGGGCCGCTCGGCGGTCATGGCGCTGAACGAGTCGGCCACGCAGATGATCCGGGCCTCGAGCGGGATCGAGTCGCCGGCCAGCCCCTCGGGGTAGCCGTCGCCGTCGTAGCGCTCGTGGTGGTGGAGGATCGCGTCGGCGATCGGGCGCAGGGCCGGGACCTGCTCGACCAGCCGGAACCCGATCCGCGGATGCAGCTCGATCAGCGTGCGCTCCTCGGGGGTCAGCTTGCCCGGCTTCAGCAGGATCCGCTCGCTGATCCCGATCTTGCCCACGTCGTGCAGCAGCGAGCCGAAGACGAGCTCCTCGCGCCGGCGGTCCTCGATGCCGAGCCGGTTGGCGACGGCCGCCACGTAGCCGGAGACCTCCTCCGAGTGGCCGCGCAGGAACGGGTCCTTGGCCTGGATCGCCTCGGCCAGGACGCGGACCGTGCCGAGGTACGCGCTGCGCAGCTCCACGTGCAGGCGGCTGTTGTCGAGCACGGCGCCGGCGTGGTCGCCCAGGGCGAGCAGCACGTCGTCGTCCCACTCCTCGAAGCCGCCGTCGCGGTTGGCACAGACGACGACGCCGCTGAAGCGGTCGCGGATGTAGATCGGAATCGCCACGAGGTTGTCGATCTCGCGGTCCGGCCCCTGCGCGTCCCCGCGCGGCGAGTCCTCGCGGATCGTCTCGTCGCGGTCGAGCACGGCGCTGGCGAAGCGCTGGGCTATCGAGGAGTGCTCGGGGCTCGTGCTGAAGCCCTCGTAGGCGACCAGGTCGAGGTCGCCGTCGCCGTCCGCGTCGTCGCGCGAGAGAAGCAGGCCCTTCTCGGACTCGAGCAGCGCCATGGCCACGCGCAGAACGAGCGTGCGTATGTCGCTCGTGTCGCCGAGCGGGCCGTGGCGGTGGTGGGCCTCGACCATCTTGCTGCGCATCTCGCGGTGCCACTCGCGCTCCAGCCGGCGCTGGCTGTCGATGCGGTTGGCGCGGTCGGTCTCGCTGCGGGCCTGGCGCTCGGCCTCGCGCATCTCGGCAAGCGCCTGGTCGCGGGCGGTCTCCGCCTCCTGGACGCTCTCGCGGGCGGACTCGATCTCCTGCTCGGCCTGGCGGGCGAGCTCCTCCGCTTCGGCGCGTCGCGTCGCGGTCCGCCGGCTCTCGAGCGCCCACGCGGCCAGCACCGCCGCGCCGGCCGCGATCGCCAGCAGGACCGGGCCGAGCACCTGGCCGCGCTCGTCCTCGAAGGCGGGCTCGGTCAGCGCCAGCAGGACCGCTGCGGCGGCTACGACGGCGAAGATGAGCACTGCAGCCAGGCGCGTCCGTGCGCGCCAGCGCCCCCGGGGTACGTCCATGGACCTGAAGGTACCCCTCAGGGCGCCGAGGTATGCAGGGTCTTTGCCGCGGGCCGGTCGCGGGCGACGCGGCGCCTAGCTCTAGAACCTGAGCACGTTGTTCATCCGGGCCCCTTGGAGGCTGGGAGGTGTCGAAGCCACCAGTCCCAAGGAGGACACCGGATGAAGCTCCACGGTAACGCCGAGCTCAGCCTGAACAAGCGCCGGCGCCTGGTTCGCCGCGTCGAGGACGGTTGGACGCTGACGAA
>DASVVS010000163.1:0-4678 GCA_036386455.1 Thermoleophilaceae bacterium | reverse complement strand
CCGCCCTCGAAGCGCAGCTCGAATGGGACGTGGGCCCGGACGCCGCCTACACCCTCGCGCGCCGCGCGCAGCTCGAGCACCGGGCGGTGCGGGTGGGCGACGCCCTCGTCCGCGGCCGGGCCGAGGACCGCAAGACGGCCTTCATGTTCACGGGGCAGGGCGCGCAGCGGGCCGGCATGGGCCGCGAGCTGTACGAGGCGTATCCGGTGTTCGCGAAGGCCTTCGACGAGGCCCTCGAGGCGCTCGATCTCGACCGCTCCGTGTTCGACGACGAGCAGCTGCTGCAGCAGACGCAGTACACGCAGACCTCCCTCTTCGCGCTCGAGGTGGCCCTGTTCCGCCTGGCCGAGTGGCACGGGCTCGAGCCCGACTACGTGATCGGCCACTCGATCGGGGATCTCGCCGCCGCGCACTGCGCCGGCGTGCTGTCGCTCGAGGATGCGGCGAAGCTGGTCAGCGCGCGCGGCCGCCTGATGGGCGAGCTTCCCGAGGGCGGCGTGATGATCGCCGTCCAGGCCACCGAGGCCGAGGTCCTGGAGGTCCTGCCGGAGGGCCTCGAGATCGCGGCGGTCAACGCGGAGCGGTCCGTCGTCGTGGCCGGCGACAACATCGAGTTCGACGTCCCGTGGAAGACGACGCGACTGCGCGTCTCGCACGCGTTCCACTCGCACCGCATGGACCCGATGCTCGACGCCTTCCGCGAGGTGGCCGAGAGCCTCACCTACCACGAGCCCCGCATCGGGTGGGTCGGGGGGTACGACGCAGAGCACTGGGTGCGCCACGTGCGCGAGCCGGTGCGCTTCGCCGAGCGGGTGGCGGAGATCAGGGGCGCGCGGCTGCTCGAGCTCGGCCCCGACGGGATCCTCTCGGCGCTGGCCGGCGGCGTCCCGGCGCTTCGCAGGCGCAGGCCGGAGCCGGAGACCTTCGTGAAGATGCTCGCGAACGCCTGGGTCACCGGCGCGGCGGTGGACTGGCGCCTGAGCGGGCGGATCGTGGACCTGCCCAGCTACCCGTTCGAGCGCAAGAGGTACTGGCTCGAGCCGGAGGTCGCGCGCAGCGAGGTCGTGGCGGTCGCCGGGGAGGATCGCTGGCTGCTCAACACGCGGCTGGGCGAGCCCTGGCTGCGCGACCACGTGGTGCTCGACACGCCGATCGTGCCCGGGACCGCCTTCGTGGAGCTCGCGATGTCGGCCGGCGGCGAGGCCATCGACGAGCTGACGATCGAGGCCCCGCTCGTGCTCCCCAGGGAGGGAGTGGAGATACAGGTCGGCGTCGGCGAGCCGGACGCGGACGGCCGGCGCGCGGTGGAGATCCACTCGCGGGCGGGCACCGCGGCCGCCGATGGCACCCCGGCCGGCGACGGCGCCGCGGCCGGAGGCGACTGGGTGCGCCACGCCGCCGGGACGCTCGCCCCCGCGGGGGACGCCGGAGCCGGCGCGGCGGCCGGGCGCTCGGAGGCGGCGCCCGCGGTCTGGCCGCCGGAGGGCGCCGAGCCGGTCGACGTCGCCCTCCTCTACGACAGCCTCGCGGACCTCGGGCTCCCCTACGGTCCCGCCTTCCGCGGCCTGCGCGCCGCATGGACGCGCGGCGAGGAGGTCTTCGCCGAGGTCGCCCTCGCGGACGCGCTCACGGCGGACGCGGCGCGGTTCGGCATCCACCCAGCGCTGTTCGACGGCGTCCTGCACGCGATGTTCGCCGGGCGCGAGGAGCTCCGGCTGCCGTTCTCGTGGAGCGGCGTGCGCGTGCACGCGGCCGGCGCCACCGCGCTGCGGGTGCGACTCCTGCGCGAGGGCGACCACGTCTCGATCGACGCCTTCGACGAGACCGGCGCGCCGGTGCTCACGGTCGACTCGCTGGCCACGCGGCCGGTCGAGCGCAGCCAGCTGCGCAGCCGCCGCCGCAGCGACTCGCTCTTCCGCGTGGAGTGGACGGAGGTTCCGGAGCCCGGCGGCGACGCGCCCGAGGTCGTCATCGCCCGGGTGCCGCGCGCCGAGGGCGACCTGCCCGAGGCGGCACGCGAGACCGTCAAGCACGCGCTCGGCCTCGTGCAGGACTGGCTCGCGGACGAGCGCTCGGCCGACTCGCGGCTGGTGCTCCTGACCGAGAACGCGGTCGCGGTGACCGGCGGCGAGGTGCCGGACCTCGCGACGGCGCCGGTCTGGGGCCTCGTGCGCAGCGCGCAGCTCGAGCAGCCCGGCCGGATCGTCATCGTGGACGCGGACGAGGCGCCCGACTCGTGGGAGATCCTCGCGAGCGACGAGCCGCAGCTGGCGCTGCGCGGCGGCACCGCCTACGCCCCGCGCCTAGTGCCCGCGGAGCCCGCCGGGGAGCCGCCGCGCCTGGACCCCGCCGGCACCGTGCTGATAACGGGCGGCACCGGAGGGCTGGGCGCGCTGATCGCGCGGCACCTGGTGAACGAGCACGGCGTGGAGCGGCTGCTCCTGCTGAGCCGCCGCGGCCGCGACGCCGACGGCGCCGCCGCACTCGAGGAGGAGCTCGACGCCGAGGTGACGATCGCGGCGTGCGACGTCGCCGACCGCGACTCGCTCGCCGCGGCGGTCGAGGGACACGAGATCGCCACGGTGATCCACGCCGCCGGCGTGCTGGACGACGGCCTGATCGAGTCGCTCGACCCCGAGCGCGTGGACCAGGCGATGCGCCCGAAGGCCGACTCCGCGTTGCACCTGCACGAGCTGCTCCCGGACGCGGAGCTGATCATGTTCTCGTCGATCGCCGCGACGTTCGGCAACGCCGGCCAGGGCAACTACGCGGCGGCGAACGCGTTCCTCGACGCGCTCGCGCAGCGCCGCCGCGCGGACGGCCTCGCCGCCACCTCGCTCGCATGGGGGCCGTGGTCGGAGTCCGGCATGGCCGGCACGCTCGCCGACGCCGACCTGGCCCGCATGCGCCGCATGGGGATCGTGCCGCTGACTAACGAGCAGGGCCTGGAGCTGCTGGACAGCGTGCTCGGCAGCGAGGCGGCGCAGCTCGTGCCGGTGCGGATGGACACGTCGGGGCTCGCGCGAGGCGGCGAGGTCCCGCCGCTGCTCCGCCGCCTCGTCCGCGCACCGGCGAGACGCGCGCAGGAGGCCGGCGGCTCGCTGGCGAGGCGGCTCGCCGAGGTGCCGGAGGACCAGCACGCGCGCGTGATCCTCGACCTGGTCCGCGCGCAGGCGGCCGCGGTGCTCGGCCATCCCGGTCCCGAGGCGATCCAGCCCGAGCGGGCGTTCAAGGAGCTCGGGTTCGACTCGCTGAGCGCGGTCGAGCTGCGCAACCGCCTGACGGAGACGACCGGCCTGCGAATCCCGTCGACCCTGATCTTCGACCACCCCACCCCGGCGGCCGTGGCCGAGCTGCTGCTGGGCGAGGCGGCGGGCGCCGAGCGGGCGGCGCCGGCCGTGGCCGCCGCGCCGCGCGGCACCGACGAGCCGATCGCGATCGTCGGCATGGCGTGCCGCTACCCGGGCGGCGTGCACTCGCCGGAGGAGCTGTGGGAGCTCGTCGCGAGCGGCACCGACGCGATCAGCGAGTTCCCGACCGACCGCGGCTGGGACGTGGACGGCATCTACGACCCCGACCCGGACAACCCCGGCACGAGCTACTCGCGCGAGGGCGGCTTCCTGCACGACGCGGCCGAGTTCGACGCCGAGTTCTTCGGGATCGGGCCGCGCGAGGCGCTGGCGATGGACCCGCAGCAGCGGCTGCTGCTGGAGACCGCCTGGGAGGCGATCGAGCACGCGGGCGTGGATCCGGCCTCGCTGCGCGGCACGTCCACCGGCGTCTTCAGCGGCGTGATGTACGGCGAGTACGGCTGGAGCGGCGGGCTCGGCAGCGCGCCCGACGAGGTCGAGGGCTACCTGACGACCGGCGTCGCGGGGAGCGTCGTGTCGGGCCGGATCTCCTACGCGCTCGGGCTCGAGGGACCGGCGGTGACGATCGACACGGCCTGCTCGTCTTCGCTCGTCGCGCTGCACCTGGCCTGCCGCGCGCTGCGCTCGGGCGAGTGCGAGATGGCGCTGGCGGGCGGCGTGACCGTGCTCTCGACCCCGCGCGTGTTCATCGACTTCAGCCGCCAGCGCGGGCTGGCGCCGGACGGGCGCTGCAAGTCCTTCGGGGCCGGGGCCGACGGCACGACCTGGTCGGAGGGCGCCGGGCTCGTGCTGCTGGAGCGGCTGTCCGAGGCGCAGCGGCGCGGGCACCGCGTGCTCGGCCTCGTGCGCGGCACCGCGACGAACCAGGACGGCGCCTCCAACGGGCTGACCGCGCCGAACGGGCCCTCGCAGGAGCGCGTGATCCTCCAGGCCCTCGCCAACGCGGGGCTGTCGCCCGCCGACGTGGGCGTGGTCGAGGCGCACGGCACCGGCACCACGCTCGGCGACCCGATCGAGGCCCAGGCCCTGATCGCCACCTACGGACGCGCGCGCGACGGGGCCGGACCGCTCCGCCTCGGATCGATCAAGTCGAACTTCGGCCACACGCAGGCGGCGGCCGGCGTGGCGGGCGTGATCAAGATGGTCGAGGCGATGCGCCATGGCGTGCTGCCGCGCACGCTGCACGCCGAGAAGGCGTCGCCGCACGTGGAGTGGGAGAACGTCGAGCTGCTGGTGGAGCCCGAGCCGTGGCCGGCGGGCGACCGCGCGCGGCGCGCCGGCGTGTCCTCGTTCGGCATCAGCGGGAC
>DASVVS010000162.1:0-26853 GCA_036386455.1 Thermoleophilaceae bacterium | reverse complement strand
CGACCACGAGTGCCGTGCGGCGGGCCATGCAAGCGCTAACAGCCGGTTTGGCGCAAAGTTACGCATCGCGCGCCGCCTCGATCGCACGGTGCGCCCAGGCGGCCAGCTCCGCGTCGTCGGCCGCCACCTCCTCCGGCACCTCGTAGAACGACCGCAGCGTCTGGCGCCCGCTCGGCGTGAACGGGCCCGAGCCGAGCTCCTCGAACTCGCCGCGGCTCTCGTCGTCGACCTTGAGGTAGAGCGAGCCGTGCCACTCGATCGCGAACATCGTCCCCTCGGCGTAGACGCCGACGCCGCCGAACATGCGCCGCCGGGTGGAGCCGTCGACCAGCTCGAGCAGGCGGTCGGCGCTCACGCCCGCGCCGGCTCGGCGGCGCGCGTGGCGGCGCCGGCGGCCAGGCTCACGGCGCCGAGCAGGGCGTGCAGGCTCACGTCGACCGGGCCCGCCGGGATCAGGCCGGCCACGTCCTCGCCGTCGATCAGCCCGGCGAGCGCGATCGAGAGGTAGAAGGTCCCGAAGCCGATCGCGGCGGCGCGCGCCGAGGCCGGCCGGCGCGAGAGCGTGACGAGCCCGGCGCCCGACACCAGGTGGACGATGTTGTGCCAGCCCTGCCCGGGTGTGCCGAGGCTGGAGCCGACCGCCGCGAATCCGTAGACCCCCTCCAGGAACAGGCCGGCGCCGGCGACGAGGCAGAAGAGCTGCGCCAGCCGCCGTCCGCTCACGCCGGCGCGTTGTCCAGCGAGCGCCACAGGTAGAGCGACGCCAGCGAGCGGTACGGCCGCCACGGCTCGCCCAGCGCCTCGAGCTCGGCGGGCTTGGGTAGCTCGTCGAGCCCGTAGAGCTGCCTGGCCGCGTTGCGCACGCCGAGGTCGCCCACCGGCAGCACGTCCGGGCGCTGCAGGTGGAAGATCAGGAACATGTGCGCCGTCCACGCGCCGAGTCCCTTCACGGCGGTCAGTTCGGTGAGGATCTCCTCGTCCGAGAGCTCGTTGAGGCGGTCCAGCTCCAGCGAGCCGTCCACGACGTGCTCGGCCAGGGAGCGCATGTAGGTCACCTTCGCGCGCGAGAGCCCGGCTCCGCGCAGCTCCTCCGGGTCATACGCGAGCAGCTCCTCGGGCGACGGCGTGCGGCCGCCGAACAGGGCCGTCACCCGGTCGTAGATCGAGCGCGCGGCCTTCGTCGAGAGCTGCTGGCCGACGATCGAGCGAAGCAGCGCGCCATAGGCGTCGGCGGGACGGCCGCGCCGGCGCGCCTCCAGGTCGAGCGGCCCGAGGCGCTTGATCAGCTCGCGCATGACCGGATCGCGGCGGCGCAGGTGCCGCGTGCCCTTCTCGACGTCGAGCTCGAGCCTCATCTCGGTGCCCGCCCCCGGTCGCGGGCTCACGCGGCGCTCAGCGCACCCGCGCGCCCGTCGAAGAACTCGGCCTCGGCCTCGCCGAGCGGCGTGCACGGCGGGTCGCCGTAGATGAACTCGCGCGCGATCCGGTGCCAGTTGGCCGTGGCCTCGAGCTGCGCGCAGACCGCGAACACAAGCCCCACCATCCGCTGCGCCATCACGAAGTCGGGCGGCACGGTCTCGTGCCGCATCAGCTCCCAGTACTCCGAGCGGGGGTCGGCGGCGTTGGCCATCACCTCGGTCACGAGCTCGCGCGTGACCTGGAAGTCGCCGCGGTCCTCGAGCCACCAGCCGCCGAGCGCCCAGGCGTGGTCGAGCAGCCACTCGCCCGTCACGCTCGCGTTGCCCGCGTCGAAGTAGCCGAGCTCCGCGAGCAGCTCGCGCAGCCGCTCCGGATCGCGCTCGATCACCGCCCGCACCCAGCGGCGCTCCTTCTCCACGAGCTCGCGCGGGATCTTCTTGTTCATCCCGAAGTCGATGAAGGCCACGCGGCCGTCGTCCATCCGCAGGTAGTTGCCGGGGTGGGGGTCGGCCGAGAAGTGCCCGTGCCGGTAGAGCGAGCCGATGAAGAAGCGGTAGATGGTCTCGGCGAACCGGTCACGCTCCTCGGCGGGCAGCGCCTTGACCTCGTCGAACGAGCGCCCGTCGACCCACTCGGTCACGATCACGCGGCGGCGCGAGAGCGACGTGACGACGTCCGGCACGTGGATGAACGGGTGGCCGCGCCACTCGCGCGCGAACGCGCGATGGGCGATCGCCTCGGCCTCGTAGTCGGTCTCGTCGAGGATGCGCTCGCGGATCTCGCCGGCCACGGCCCTGCCGTCCAGGCCGGGGGCGATCGTCTTGGCGGCGCGGAGCAGCAGCCCGAGGTTCTGCATGTCGGTGCGCACGGCCTGCTCGGCGCCGGGGTACTGCACCTTGACGGCGACGCGGCGCCCGTCGTGCAGCCGCGCGCGGTAGACCTGCCCGATCGAGGCGGCCGCCACGGCGCTCTCGTCGAACTCGGCGAACGCCTCCTCGACGGTCTGCTCGAGGTCGTCCTCGATGACCCGGCGCATGTCGCGGAACGGGACCTTGGGCGCCGCGTTGCGGAGCTGGGCGAGCGCGTCCTGCACCACGTCGCGGTACTCCGGCGGGATCGCGCTCACGTCGAGGAACGAGATCACCTGCCCGACCTTCATGGCCGCGCCCTTCATGTTGCCGAGCACCTCGACCATCTGCATGGCGGCCTCGAGGTAGCGCTTGTCGAGCGCCTCGGCGCGCTGCTCGGGGGTGCGCCGCAGGTTGGCGGCGCGCGTGACCGCCGCGCGGGCGGCCTGGCCGCCGATCAGCCCGCCGACCTTCGCGGTGCGGCGGATCCGGCCGGTCGGGATCGGCTCCTTGGCCATGGCTCTGAGGGTACGGAGGCGGGGCTCTACCTGATCAGGACGGGCGTCCCGACCGGCGTGCGGTTGGCGAGGTTGCGGACGTCCCCGGACCGCATCCGGATGCACCCGTGCGAGGCGCGCGAGCCGATCGACCACGGCTCGGACGTGCCGTGGATCCCGATCGCGCCGCCGAGCGACATGAACACCACGCGCAGCGGGTTCCGGGGGTCGTCGGGCGGGATCGTCTTGCCGCGCAGGCTGCCGGCCCATGCCGAGTTGGGCACGTGCCAGGCCGGGTTCCAGTCCTTCCCGCGCACGTGGAAGAGCCCCGCGGGCGTGCCGTTGCCGGCCGCGCCCACCGCGATCCCGTAGGTGCGAACGCGGCGCAGCCGCTTGAACAGCCGCAGCCGGAAGGTCGACCGGTCGATCGAGATGTAGGTGCCGTAGATGCTGCGCAGCCGGTTGATCCCGATCCGCGGGCGGGTGCGCACGAGGCTCACGCGCACGAGGCGGGTCTGGTGCGGCTCGAGGATCTCGGCGATCAGCGCCCGGCGCAGCTTGAGGCGGTGCACGGCGAGCCCGTTGCGCGGCTTGCGGATCGAGGGTCTCAGCACGCCCAGCCGCACGCTGGCGTTGCGGGCCGGCTTGTCGATGCGGGCGCCGACGACGTTGATCGCCGCGCGCAGCTTGCCGCGGTTGAGCGACCGGTCGAGGCTCACCTTCACTGGCAGGCCGTTGGACTCCGCCGCCAGGGCGAACGCCTCCTTGACCATCCGGTCGTAGTGGATCGTCTGGCCGAGCCGGCTCGTGCCGAGGATCAGCCGCTTGCCGCGGCCCTTCACGAAGATGCGGCGCTCGTAGGTGTGCTGGAGCCCGGCCTGGACCGCCGCCTTCGCGCGCTTGGGGCCGAGGTCGCCCACGGCCACGCCGGCGATGGTGGAGCCGGGCGGGAGGGTGCTCGGCTTCTCCTGCCCGTGCGCGCCCCCCGCCGCCAGGGCGAGAACGGCAACGGCGGCGATGAGGGCGCGCTTCATGCGTGGATCATGCCACGGAAGCGCGCGATTTCCAGCAGGTTTGGCGTCACGGCGGTCACTTACATGGCTCCTGGCCAAGTAAGTGACCGCGGCGATGGAGGTTCAGCGCCCCGGCGCCACCTCGACCTCGCGCCCGATCGCCTCGCCGAGGAGGTCGGCGTTGCGCCGGGCCGACCAGATGGCCACCGAGGCGTCCGCGGCGGTCTCGGGCTCCAGCCTCACTCCCTCTCCGCCGCCGTCGCCGTTCGCGACGACCCGCACCGCGGTCACGGCCTGGTCCCGCGAGCGCTCGAACTGCTCCGCCAGCCGCACGATCCCGGCGAGGACGTCGAGCCGGCGCGAGTCGCACTTCTTGGCGAGCGAGCCCAGCGGCGACGCGTCCGGCGCGCCCTTGCGGTGATAGCGGGCGATCAGCGCGATGAGAGCGAGCTCGCGCGGGGTGAAGCCCGGCAGGCCGCCGTTCAGGATCAGGTAGCGCGAATGCTTGTGGTGGTCGTCGTAGTCCACGGCCGTGCCGATGTCGTGCAGCAGGCAGGCGGCCCAGAGCAGCTCGCGCTCCTTCGCGCCGAGGTCGTGCAGCCCCGCCCGGCCGAGCTCGTCGAAGAGCTGGAGCGAGAGCCCGGCCACGTGGCGCTCGTGCGAGAGCTCCTCGCGGTAGCGGCGCGCGAGGTTCTCCACGGACGCGCGGCGCACGTCCGGTACGAGCGGCGGGTCCGACTCCTCGAGGAAACGCTCGAAGAAGACGCCCTCGCGCAGGCCGGCCTCGGTCACGTCGAGCTCGTCGAAGCGGCCGGCCTCCATCAGCGCCGAGAGCACCACGGCGCCGCCGAGGATCACGTCGCCGCGGTCGGGCTTGATCCCCGGCACGCGGCCGCGCTTGCTCGCGGGCAGCGAGGCGAGCTCGGCGATCAGCTCGTCGAGGGCCTCGCGCTCGACCACGTAGCCCTGGGCGTCGGGAGCCTCCACGCCGGCCCGGCGCTGCACCGCCGCGGCGAGGTTGCGGATCGTGCCGCCGATCCCCACGAGCCGGTCGCCGTTCACGCGCCCGAACCACTCGGCCTTCTCGAGCTTCTTGCGCACGTGCTTGCGCAGCGCCTTGATCGCCTTCTCGCCGGCCTCGTCGCCGGGCAGGAAGCGCTCGCTCATCCGCACGGCGCCGAGCGGCCAAGAGTCGGATTCGCGCAGCAGCCTGTCCTCGAGCCTCATCACCTGCACGCTGCCGCCCCCGATGTCCACCCCGAAGCCGTGGCCGAGCGTGGTGGAGTTGGCGATCGCCAGGTAGCCGTAGCGCGCCTCCTCCTCGGTGGAGATCACGCGCACGGGGAGCGAGGTGCGCTCGGCGATCTGCTCCAGCAGCTCGTCGCGGTTGGGGGCGTCGCGGATCGCGCTGGTGGCCACGGCCTCGACCTGCTCGACGCCGGTCGCGTGGCAGTAGGCGTCGAAGACCTCGGCCGTGCGCAGCGCGCGCTCCATCGGCTTGCGCCTGAGCCGGCCGTCCTCGCCGATGCCCTCGCTGATCCGCACCGCCTCGCGGATCTCGTCCGCGTGCTGCCACCAGCGGCCGCGCCTGTAGCCGTAGATCACGAGGCGGAACGAGTTCGATCCGAGGTCGGCGACGGCTATCCGGTCCACCCGGAGCATGATGGCCCGCGCTCCGGCGGCATAATCCGCCGCCATGCGACTCGTGACCTACGAAACAGGCTCCGGCCCACGGACCGGCGTGCTGCGCGACGGCGGCATCGTCGACCTGGCCGCGGGCACCCTCGGCACCCTCCTGCGCGCCGGTGCGGGGGCGGAGGATCCCGGCGGCGCCCCGACCGTCTCGCTCGACGAGGCCCGGCTGCTGCCGCCCGTGCCGGATCCGGAGAAGGCGATCTTCATCGGGCTCAACTACCGGACCCACGCGGAGGAGGCTGGGCTCGAGCCACCCCAGGTGCCGACCTTCTTCACCAAGTTCCGCAACGCCCTGGTGCCCGACGGCAGCCAGGTCGCGCTGCCCGCCTACAGCCAGAAGGTCGACTACGAGGCGGAGGTGGCCTTCGTGATCGGCCGCCGCTGCAAGGACGTGCCGGAGGAGGAGGCGCTCGACGCCATCGCCGGCTACACGCTCGTCAACGACCTGTCCGCCCGCGACTACCAGTTCCTCACGCCGCAGTGGGGACCGGGCAAGGTGTTCGACGGCTCGGCGCCGTGCGGCCCGGCGCTCGTCACGCCCGACGAGGCCGGGGCGCACGACTCGATCGAGATCTCGCTGACGCTGAACGGCGAGGAGATGCAGCGCGACACGACCGGGAGCCTGATCCACTCGATCCCCGCGCTGGTGGCGTTCCTCTCGAAGTTGATGACGCTCGAGCCCGGCGACCTCGTGTCCACGGGCACGCCCGCCGGAGTGGGGAGCACGCGCGAGCCGAAGGTCTGGCTGAAGCCGGGGGACGAGTGCGTGATCGAGTCGCCGACGCTGGGGCGGCTCGTGACCACGCTGGCCTGACCGTGCGCCGCGCAGCCGCCGCAGCAGCGCTCGCCACGCTGGCGCTGGGGGTAGCCGATGCCGCGGCCACGTTCCCGGGCTCCAACGGCCGGATCGCGTACGTGAGCGGCGGGATCTGGACCGCGCGGCCGGACGGGAGCTTCCGCAGGCCGCTGCTGCGCCGGCCGGGCCTGTTTCCGCGGTCGGTCGAGTGGTCTCCGGACGGGAGGCGGCTCGTGTTCGCCGCGGACGACCTCTACACCGTTCGCTCGGACGGCGGCGGCCTGCGGCGGCTGACCCGGACGAGCGGATACGAGGAGGAGCCGTCCTGGTCCCCGGACGGCCGCCGGATCGCATATCTGCTCCGCGACCGGTCCAGCTACCGGAGCTCCCTGTGGACGACGGACGCGCGCGGCGGCGACCGCCGCCGGCTCGCGGACGCCGGCTACGGAGGCGCCGAGTGGGCCCCGGACGGTCGCTCTATCGCCTACCCGTTCGCGACCGGGGGCCTCGGCTTGCTCGACCTCGCCACCGGCGAGGCCCGACGGATCTCGCCGGTCGAGTACGGCAGCGCGCGGGTGAGCTGGTCCCCGGATTCGGCGTGGATCGCCTTCGAGCAGCACGAGTTCACACACGACTATCCCTGCCAGGGGTGCAGGCCGGGGTTCGACCTTCTGGCGAAGGTCAGGCCCGACGGGACCGGGTACCAGGAACTCGCTCGCGGGCAGGATCGGCTCCACGTGAGCCCGCTCTGGTCGCCCGACGGCCGTCGTCTCGCCTACTGCGTGGGGATCAGCGGCTCGTACGAGCGCTGGACGATGAGCCCCGACGGCGGCGACCGGCGCCGCGCGTGGGCGTCCGGCTGCAGCGGGGCGAGCTGGCAGCCGCGGCCGCGCTGATGTCGCACGCAGAGATCGTCCGCGCGCTGTTCGCCGACTTCAACCGCGGCGACTTCGAGGCGGCGCTCGCCAAGCTCGAGCCGGAGGTCGACTGGGGCGAGCCGCCCGACATGCCGGACACGGGCGGCGACTACCGCGGCCGCGAGGGCGTCGTCGCCGGGTTCGGGCGCTTCATGGCGGCGTGGGACGAGCTGAGGGCGGACCTCGAGCACGTGGAGGAGGTCGGCGAGCGCGTCGTGGTCCTGACCCACTGGCACGGGCGCAGCAAGGGCACCGGCATCGAGGTGGACCAGCGGCTGGCGCAGGTCTACGAGCTGCGCGAGGGGCGCGTGGCACGCGTGCGCCAGTTCCGCGAGCTCGCCGAGGCGCTCGCCGCGGCTCGTGCCCCCTAAGGGTCCCCACCCCAAAGACTGGGGTTCAGGTTCGGGGGGTTCCTCGATGTGCCCGCCGTCCGTTCGCCCGATGCTGCACCCATGAACAGCGAACGGAGGTCAAAGATGAGGAAGACACTCGTGGCGGTGCTCGTCGCCTGCACGGCGGCGGCCATGGTCCCGTCGGGCGCCGCGGCCAAGCCGCAGATCGCGAAGTTCTGGGTCGAGGTCAACGGAACCCAGTACACGACCTGGGAGACCAAGCGACACGACACCTACTTCGACTGCCAGGGCCAGCGCTGGACGCGCGGCGGCGGCTCCGAGGAGATCAACTTCCGGACCAAGAAGATCCGCGCGCTCGTGACGCTCCTGAACGGCGGCATCCAGGTCAAGTACGGCACCTGGGACCGGTTCAAGCAGGGCGACTACTACATGCGCGGCAAGGGAAGCGTCGACCGGATCGGCGAGCAGGTCTTCGGCATCGAGCCCGACCAGCGCTGCTGGGACGGCGACGAGCCGACCGAGCAGAGCGGTCCCTACGACTGCAAGACGTTCCCGGTCACCTACGACGTGGACCTCGACTGGCACGACAAGAAGCTCGCCGCCGAGGCGTCGCCGCTGATCACCACGCACCCGAAGTACGAGAAGTGCCCGATCACCACGCCCGACGGCGTGCTCGGGGGCGTGTTCACGAACGTCCAGAGCGATCCGTTCCCGTACAAGGACCTGTTCTCGAAGAAGTTCAAGTACCACGAGATCCTCGGGTCCAAGGACTTCACCTACGACGACAAGCGCCACACGACCGCGTACACGAAGGTCCGCTGGACCGCGCGGTTCCGGCGGGTGAAGTAGGGCTCCGGCCCGGCGGCGCGCTGCGCTTCGGCGTGGCGCGCCGCTACCGCTGGCCCTCGACCGACCCGGGCACGCCGGTGTTGGTCGAGTACTTCGGCTGGATCTTCGTGTCCGGCCGGATGTGGTGCACGGCCTGCGCCACGGCGATCGCCGCCTCGGCGAAGCCGGTCGCGATCAGCTTGAGCTTGCCGTCGAAGGTCGTGATGTCGCCCGCGGCCCAGACGCCCTCCATCGAGGTCTTCATCACCGGGTCGACCTTGATCGCGCCCTTCTCGACCTCGAGGTCCCACTCCTTCAGCGGGCCGAGCGCGGTCTTGAACCCGAGCTGGAGCAGCACGGCGTCGCAGTCGAGCTCGTGCTCCTCCCCCTCGTTCTCGGAGTTGAAGATCGTGACCTTCTCGATCTGGCCGTTGCCCTCGACCGCCTTGATCTGGAACGGCGTCTTGACGTCCACGCGGCCGGCCGCGCGGGCGTCCTCGATCTCCTTGACCGTGACCTCGTGCGCGCGGAAGCCGTCGCGGCGGTGCACGAGCGTGACCTCCTCGGCCGTGTCGAGCAGGTTGAGCACCCAGTCGCAGGCGGAGTCGCCGCCGCCCACGATCACGACCTTCTTGCCGGCGAACGCCGACTTCTCCTTCACGAGGTAGTGGGCGCCCTTGCCCTCCCACGGCGTCATGTCGAAGCCCGGCAGCTTCTTCGGCTCGAAGGCGCCGTGGCCGCCGGCGATGACGATCGTGCGCGTGAGGAAGTCGCCCTTGTCGGTCACGAGGCGGAGGATCTGGCGCTCCGGGTCCTCGGGATCGGGCTCGTACTCCACTCGGTCGGCGGTGGTCTCGAGATGCACCGGCACGCCGAACTGCTCGACCGACTGCTCGCGGAGCTGGTCGACCAGGTCCTTGGCGAGCACCCGCGGGTAGCCCGGCACGTCGTAGATCCACTTCTCGGGATAGAGCGTGATGAGCTGGCCGCCGATGTCCGGCAGCGAGTCGATGATCCGTGCGCTCGCCTCGCGCATCCCGGCCCAGAAGGCCGTGATCAGGCCGACCGGCCCGGCGCCGATGACGGTGATGTCGCGGATCTCGTTGTCTGGCTGGTTTCCGTTCTGGCTCATGTCAGTTGGGCTGCCACCGGCTGGCCGTCGAGGGCGTCGAGCGCGCGCTCGACGCTGGCGGCGATGCAGGTGAAGATCGGGGTCTCGGACTCGGTGTAGGCGCTCGATTCCGTCCCCCTGAGCTCCTGCACCAGATCCAGGAACTCGCTCGGGTCGTCCGCGTTGAACGACACGACGAACTCCTGGTCGTCGAGCCCGAAACTGTACGCGGTGTTGATCTCGATGCCCGAATAGCGGCGGCCGGTCTCGATGTGGCCGCGCATCACGCGCATCCGCTCCTCGGCCGGAAGCCGGTACCAGTCGCGCCGCTTCCACATCGGGTAGACGATGAGGAACTGGCGCTCGCTGCCCTCGCGCGGGGCGAGCGGCTGGGGCTCGTCGGAGTAGACCGACTCCTTCGTCATCGCCAGGAACGAGTGGCTGACGTCGGCGTAGCCCATGAGCCCGCTCTGGTTGAGGAGCACGTGCAGCTCGTGGACCGGCTCGAGGCGCGGGGCGGAGGTGCGGATCATCAGGTCGGTGTCGCCGCGGGTGCCCACCAGCGAGTACGCGCGCAGGAAGTTGTCCTCGGCGAACTCGTTGCAGGCCGCGGCGAACTCGCGCTTGTGGCGGCTGCGCTCGTCGGGATCGAGCCTGCGCCACGCAGGGTCGAGCTTGAGGAAGGTGAACTTGACGTAATGCCGGCCCGCCACGCTTCATAAAGTGTAGGAGTGCGCCGCAGAGCTCTTCTGGCCGCCGCGCTCGCCGCGGTCTGCGCGCTTCCGGCTTCGGCCGCGGCCGCACCGCGTGCGCTGATCGCCTTCGTCCCGACCGAGCCGGCGCCCAAGTCGCCGCTGCTGTTCGACCTCGCCGAGCGCGACTTCTCCTACGGCATGGCGAGCCCGTCGATCGGGGCGTACTCCAAGCGGCAGATGGTGCTCGACATGAGCCAGGGGTCGCGTATCGCCAACAGCGCCTACCCGGACAAGCTGAAGCGGCTCGACCTCCGCCTGGACCCGGACGGCGGCGGGCGGGTGACGGGCTTCCGCCGCGCCCGCGAACGCGCCGAGGACGCCCCGGGCGACGTCATCCCCGGCCTGCTCGCCGACAGCCTGCGCCGCCGCGGCGGCAGCGCGGCCTACGCGGGGGTGGTGGGCTTCCCCCAGACGGAGGCCGTGGTGGCGGCGGACCGGGCCGGGCGCGTGGCGCGGGTCTCGCTCGGGACGATCGGCACGTTCGCGCAGCGCACGCTCGGTCTCTGGGCGCGGCACGACCTGGTGGTGGCGCGCTTCCCGAGCGACGAGGCCGGCCTGGCGGCGCTCGACCGCGTGGTGGCGGCGCGGCGGCCGGACGACCTGATCCTGGTGGTGCGCGCGCCTCCCGCCGGGCGGGGGCGCCTGCTGCCCGCGGGCGCGCTCGGCGGCGGGGGCGACGAGGTCCTCTACTCGCCGACCACGCGCCGCGTGGGCCTCGTGGCGGTGACCGACTACGCGCCGACGGCGCTCGACCACCTCGGCATCGCGATCCCGGACGAGATGGACGGCCGCCGGATCGAGACGCGCGAGGACGGCGATCCCGAGGAGGTGCGCCTGCGGATGGCGCGCCTCGACGTGGTGCTCTCGCGGCGCGGCCACGCGCTGCGCTGGTTCCTGATCGGCTTCGGAGCGCTGGTGGCCGTGCTCTGGTTCCGGCGTCGCCGCGACGGGCTCGACGAGGCGCTGCGCACCGGCTTCCTCGCGACCATGTGGCTGCCGGGGATGGCGCTCGTGGCCGCCTACCTCCAGCCCACCCGCCTGGCGGAGACGATCATCCTGGCGGGCGGCTCGCTGGCCCTCGGCCGCGCCACGGACCGCCTCGTGAGGTGGCCGCTCGCGCCCGCGGTGCCGGGTCTTGCCGTGTTCGCCGCGCATGCGATCGACCTGGCGCGCGGCTCGCCGCTGATCGGCGCCTCGCTGGCCGGGCCCAACCCGAAGGGCGGCGCGCGCTTCTTCGGGATCGGCAACGAGCTCGAGATCCTGCTGAGCCTCGAGGTGCTGTTCGGGCTCGGCGCGCTGCTCACGCTCGCGGCCGGTCGGCGCGTGCCGTGGGGCTTCGCGATCGGCTGCCTGATCGCAGCGGTGACCATCGGCGCCGGGCGGCTGGGCGCCGACGTGGGCGGCGTGATCACGCTCGGCGCCGGCGCCGCGGGCGCCGTGCTGGCCTCGCTGCGGGGAGGACCGAGCCGCCGCGCCCTGGTCCTCGCCGCGTTCGCCCCGGTCCTGGCGGTGGCCGGCCTCGTGGTGCTCGACGTGCTCACGGGCGGCAACGCCCACCTCACGCGCACGGTGCTCGAGGGCGAGGGGGCCGGCGGCTTCCTCGAGATCATCAAGCGGCGCCTGCTGATCTCGGCCAACGGCCTGGCCCTGCCGGCGATGGCGGTCATCGCGGTGCTGGGGATCGTCTGCATGGTCTGGGGCGTCCGCCGCCGCGAGGGGCTGCTGCGCCCGATGCGGGCCCATCCCGCCTTCGTGGCGGGCATCTGGGGCGCCCTGGCGGCGACGGTGATCGGCGCTCTCTCCAACGACTCCGGTCCGGTGATCTTCAACGTGGGATTCCTGGGCCTGCTGCTGGCCACGGCCTACGGCCGCGGCGCGCCTGGCGCCCATACGCACAGGGCCTCGACCCCGCATGCCGAAAGTGCGGGAATGCGCCAAGCGAAACCCGGAACCGTGGTCTAGGATGCTCAGGTGCGCATAGCGCTGGTCTCGCCCTATTCCTTCACGTATCCGGGCGGGGTCGGGCGGCACGTCGAGGCTCTTGCAGAGGAACTGCTACGGCGGGGGAACGACGTGCGTCTGCTCGCTCCGTTCGACCCGGACGACCGGGTGGCTCGCCTGACCCACAAGGGGGCGCGGCCGGTCGACCGTGAGGCGCCGGACTACCTGATCCCGCTCGGGCGGACCGTCGGGATCCCGCTCAACGGGGCGGTCTCGAACATCTCGGTCTCCCCGTACGCGGTCTCCACGGTCGGCCACGCGCTGCGCAGCGGCGCCTTCGACGTGGTGCACGTGCACGAGCCGAACGGCGTGATCGCGAGCTGGACCACCACCGAGTCCGCGCCGCTGCCGCTCGTCGGCACCTTCCACACCTACTCCACGACCGCGCCGCTGCACCACTTCGCCGCGAACGTGGTCGGCGTGCGCCGGATGTACAACAAGCTGCACGCGAAGATCGCCGTCTCCGAGGCCGCGCGCTGGACCGCCGAGCGCTACTACGGCGGCCACTACCGGGTGATCCCGAACGGCGTGGAGCTCGACCCGCTGCCGGCCGAGCCCAAGCCGGAGTCCGACGTGCTGCGCCTGCTGTTCGTCGGCCGGGCCGAGGAGCGCAAGGGGCTGCCGGTGCTGCTGCGCGCCTTCGAGGCGCTGCGGGGCGCGGGCGTGGCCGCGCGGCTCACGGTGGCCGGCGCCACGCGCGACGAGGTGGAGCCCTACCTGATGGACGAGGAGGGCGTGCACATCGCCGGGCGGGTGAGCGAGGACGAGAAGAAGCGCCTGCTGCGCGAGGCTGACCTCGTCTGCGCGCCCTCGCTCGGAGGCGAGAGCTTCGGGATGGTGCTCACGGAGGCGTTCGCGGCCGGCACGCCGGTCGTGGCCTCGGACATCGCCGGCTACCGCGACGTGGTGCGCGACGGCGTCGACGGCGTCCTGGTCCCGGTCGGCCAGCCGGCCGAGCTGGGCGAGGCGTTGCTCGCGCTCGCCATGGACCCGCAGCGCCGCGCCCGCATGGGCGCCGCCGCGCGCGCCGGGGCCGAGCGCTTCTCCTGGCCGCACGTGACCGACCAGGTGATCGAGACCTACGAGGACGCGATCGAGCGGGCCGCCGTCGTGCCGGAGAGCCGCGCCGCGCGCGTGGCGCTGCGGGCCGGGCTCGTGCCCGCCGACGGCGAGCCGCGCAACCGCGGCGCCCGGCGCCTCCCCTCACCCGAGCCGGAGCTGCGCAACGCGCGCCGGCGCGGGGCCGTACGTGTGGCGCGCAAGGCCGGCGTGGCCGCGGTCGGAGCCGCGGGCGTGGGGCTCGCGTGGCTCGGGCTGCAGCGGATCGGCTGGGAGTCGATCGGCCAGTCGCTGATCGCCGCCACGCCGTGGTGGGTGTTCGTGGCCTTCGCGCTCATGTGCTCCTCGATGCTGCTGCGGGCCGAGTCGTGGCACGCGATCCTGCGCGCCGCGCTGCCGGGGATCCGCGTCCGCCGCCGCGACGCCGCCCGCGGCGTGATGATCGGCGTGCTGATGTCCGCCACGCTGCCGGCGCGGCTCGGCGAGCCGTCGCGCGCGCTGATCGTGGCGCGCCGGGTGGGGCGGGTGCGCGAGCGGCTCCCGACCGTGCTCGGCACGCTCGTCTCGCAGACGATCCTCAACCTCTTCGCGCTGCTGATCCTCGGCTCGATCATGTTCATGACCGTGGGCCTGTTCCAGGGCCGCGAGCGGTCGCTGCTGTGGGTGGCGATCGCGCCGGTCGTGGCGGCGCTGCTGGTGGCGCTGCTGCCCGTGCTGCTGCGCAAGGGCAAGCCGTCGCGGTTCGTGCGCGTGCAGCAGATCGCGTCCACGGTGCGCCGCGCGATGGTCGACGTTCGCCGCGGCCTGGCGGTCTTCCGGCGCCCGAAGCTCGGGGCCTGGGCGGCGGCCATGCAGCTCGGCGCCTGGGCGATCCAGTGGGTCGCCTGCTACACGCTGCTGATCGCGCTGGGGCTCGACGACCGCGCCGGAATGGGCGCCGCGGCAGCCGTGCTGTTCGCGGTCAACGTGACCGCCGCGATCCCCGCCACGCCGTCGAACATCGGCGTCTTCCAGGCCGCCTGCGTGGCGGTGCTGTCGGCCTACGGCGTGGGCCACGCCGACGCGTTCGCCTACGGGATCATCCTCCAGGCGGTCGAGATCGCGACCGCCTTCGCCCTCGGGATGCCCGCGCTCGTGCGCGAGGGCATGTCGTGGCGCGACCTGCGCCTGCGCGCGCTGCACGCCGCTCCGGTGGAGCTGTCGGTCACGCGGGCGCGTGACGCGGCGAAGGTCGAGGCGTAGCGAGCAGCGCCGGCGCCGTGCGCTGGCTCGTGGACGGGATGAACGTGGTCGGGTCGCGGCCCGACGGGTGGTGGCGCGACCGGCGCGGGGCGATGGAGCGGCTGATCGCGGAGCTCGAGGCGTTCGCGGAGGCGACGGGCGACGAGGTGTCCGTCGTCTTCGACGGGCGGCCGTTCCCGCTCGACGGCGGCGGCCGGGTGGAGGTGGGCTTCGCGCCCGGCGGGCGCAACGCGGCGGATCACGCGATCGCCGACTGGGTGGCGGCGGACCCGGAGCCGGAGGCGATCACGGTCGTCACCTCCGACGCCGAGCTGGAGCGCGCGGTGCGCGGGCACGGCGCGGACGTGCTCGGCTCGGGCGCCTTCCGGCGCCGGCTCGACGCGACCTAGCCGACCGGGGTCGATTGCGTCCTCATAGAGGACGGAAGTGACCTCACTCGCGGACCGACCAGCGGATCGGGCCGGAGCGGCAGGTGAAGCCCTCGACGTCGTGCTGCCTGAAGCGGACCTCGACCGATGCGGTGCCGCTGGTGGCGCTGCCGTCGATCCGGCTCCGCACGCGCGAGGTCCAGCCGTCGCCCTCGTCGAACTCGCGCGTCTGGGCGAAGGCGAAGCCGCCGTCGCGGCGCCTGAAGCCGTCGGCGCTGGCGCGCGCGACGAGGCCCACCGGGTCGATGGCGTTGCCGCCGTCGCAGCGGACCCTCCACACCATGCGGATCTCGCGCACCCGCTGACCGTCTGAGTCGAGCACCGCCCAGATCGGCAGCCCCTGCGACGTGCGGCCGTTGAGCTGCGGGCCGTTCGCGCCGTGGTCGACGTCGGCCGCGCCCGTGCGCAGGTTGAACGCGACGACCGCGAGCACGAGCACCGTGCCCCAGGCGGCGAGGCGTACGTGCAGCGGCTTCATCCGGTCAGGATCGGCCGCCGCGGGGCCGGCGTTGAGCTACGCCACGCGGACCGTGCGCTGGCGCTCGTCGAGGAAGCGCGTCGCCTCGTCGCGGCGCCGCTGCCCGATGCGCCGGCCGAGCCGGGTCCGGTTCGCGACCAGAAGGCGGTAGCCGGCGCCGGACGGACCCTGGAGCAGGGAGGTGAGCCGCGCGATCGGCGCCCCGGCCGTCAGGCGGCTGAACAGCCCGGGGAACCCCTTCTCAGCCGAGCGCACCTCGCCGTCGGCCGTGACGAGGTGCCACGACTCGAGCCGCCGCGCCTCCGGCATGCCCGCCAGCATCCGCTGCCCCTCGTCCGACTGGATCGGGACCGGCCGCAGCCGCCGGTCGCGGTCGAAGCGCAGGATCTGCGCGAGCGTCCAGCGGCAGAAGCCGCAGTCGCGGTCGTAGAGGACGGTGGCGTTGTCGTCGGCCATCGGAGGGGGGCTACCCGGTGGACCGCGTCGTCACGCTCCTCCCGTGGACGACCCACTGTTGTCGAAGCGGTACGCCTCCTCGGGGAGGAAGTCGAAGTCCGCGGCCCCGAGACCCAGCGCCGCCACCGCGCCGAAGCGCGGGATCTCGCCTCGCAGCCGGCGGTAGGCGACGCGGCGGTCGGCCCGTCCGAGCCGGTCGTGCAGCAGCCCGGCGTATGCGAGCAGCAGCAGGAGCGTCGTGTCGCGCTCGCTCTCGAGCGTGTCGTTCAGAAGCGCCTCGCGGAGCGGGCGGAACTGCACCCCCGGCGCACTGCGATCGGCCAACACCGGGCCCCTTCGTCCACGCCTGGCAAGCCCCAGCTCGATCAGCTCTCCCAGCGCGCGCCGCCGCGCTCTCCACCCGGCGAGCCGACCCGGCGCGCCGCCGGCGGCGACCGCCAGCGCGCGGCCGAACCGGCCGCGGTCGCAAGGGAGGAGCCCGCCGCGCTCGGGATCGATCGCGAGCAGCAGCAGCTCGGCGGCCTGACTCAGCGGCCGGCGCACGTCTCCCGAGCCGGTGCGGAGCGTGGCGTGTACTAGTTCCCGTCGCCCCCGCCGCCCGGATCCCCGCCTCCGCCGCCATCCCCACCCGCGAGGTCGCCCACGATGTCGCCCAGCGACATGTCGAGCAGCTCGGTCGTCGCGTCGAAGCCCGGGCGTCCGAGGGCCATGACCGCCTGGTTCACCGACTGCTCGCCGCTCAGCGGCGCGTCCCATGCGCCGGTCCGCTCCTGGCGCAGGACGCGCCACAGCATGCGCGCCGCGCGCCGGCGCTCGCCTTTCGTGAGCCGGCCGGCGAGCAGCCCGGAGTACGCCAGCAGCGCGAGGAGCAGCACGTCGCGCGGGTCCTCCGCGGCGCCGGCGGCGATCGTCTCGCGCAGCCGCTGAAAGCGCCGCCGCGCCTCCGCCGGGTCGGTCAGCCTGATCCGGCGCCGGACTCCGCCGCGTCTCGCCAGCCCCGCCTCGCGCAGCTCGCGCAGCGCCTGACGGCGCCCGCCGCCCGCCGCCCGAAACGCGCGGCGAAAGCGGCGCCGCCTGCGGGGCAGAAGCCCGCCGCGCTCCGGGTCGATCGCGAGCAGGAGCAGCTCGGCCGGCAGGGACAGCTCGGAGGGGGCGCCCACGCGCCAGATCCTGCCAGGGGCCGCGGGCGCGGCCCGGCCTAGCCGTCGGCTACGGCCTCCGCGCGCGACTCCTCGTAGGCGTCGCCATCCGCGGCCGCGGGCTCCATGTCGCCCTCCTCGGGCGGGTCCTCGTCGGGCAGCGCGTCGAAGACGACCTCGCCGTCCACGATCCGGTGGCCGCGACGGCCCTCGGGGTCCGCGATGATCGCGTCCGGCTGCGGCTTGTCGCTCAACCGCCCGCTCTTCATCCCGAAGTACGCGGCCTGCGGATGGTGGGCCACGATCGCGAGCGTGGACTGCTCGGGCTCGACCGCGTAGCCGCCGGACAGCGACAGCCCGATCGACGGCGCGTCGAGCAGCTCGAAGACCTTCTCGTGCTCCGACTGGTCCGGGCAGGCCGGGTAGCCCCAGGAGTAGCGGCGTCCCTGCGCCGGCCCGATCCCGAGGTCGCTGCGCACGCGCGCGTGCAGCCACTCGGCCATGCCCTCGGCCACCTGCACGCCGAGCCCGTGCACGAAGAGCTGCTCGGCGAACTCGCCGTCGGCCTCCAGCTTGGCCATCAGCTCGGTGACCTGCGGACCGGCCGTGACGGCCTGGATCGCGACCACGTCGCGCTCGCCGCTCTCGAGCGGCCGGTAGAAGTCCGCCAGGCAGATGCGGTCGTGCGCCGGCTGGCGCGGGAACACGAGGCGGTTGATCTCGCGCTCGTGGTCGTCGGGGTCGAAGACCACGAGCTCGTTGCCCTCGGACGCCACCGGGAAGTACCCGACCAGCGCCCGCGGCGTGAAGTAGTCCTGCTCGCGCCACATGCGCGCGAGCCGCGGATGGAAGTCCTCGCGCAGCAGCTTGTCCCACGCCTCGCCCTTCACGCCGCGCCCGCCCCAGTGGAGCTTGAACAGCACGTGCAGGTCGAGGTAGGGGAAGACCTCGTCGAGGTCCACGTCGAGCTCGCGCACACCCCAGAAGGGCGGCTCGGGCACCGGGATGTCGGTGCGAGCGGCGGAACGGACCGAGTCGTCGTCGGTCGGTGCCTCCTCCGGCTCCGGCCCCTTCTCGCGGAGCTGCCTCGCCTCGGCGTGGATCTTCTCGACCAGCGCGGCGCGCGCCTCGTCGTCGATCAGCTGGTCCATCACGCCGAGCCCCTCGAACGCGTCCTTGCAGTAGAAGACGCCCGGCTCGTAGATCTCCTCCGACTCGGGCCCGCGCGGGTAGAGGATCCGGCGGCCGAAGTTGCGGTTGATCGCGGCGCCGCCCACGAGCACCGGGTACTCCAGCCCCTGCTCGTAGAGCTCGCTCACGGCCAGCGGCATCTGCTTGGAGGTCGACACGAGCAGCGCGCTCAGCCCGATCGCCGAGGCGTCGTGCTCCTTCGCCGCGTCCACGATCGTCCCGATGGGGACCTGCTTGCCGAGGTCGATGACCGTGTAGCCGTTGTTGGTCAGGATCGTGTTGACGAGCGACTTGCCGATGTCGTGCACGTCGCCGAAGACGGTCGCCAGCACGACCGTGCCCTTCGTGTAGCCCTCGATCTTGTCCAGGTACTTCTCGAGCTGCGCGACCGCGCGCTTCATCACCTCGGCGGACTGGAGGACGAACGGCAGGATCAGCTCGCCGGCCCCGAACTTGTCGCCGACCTCCTTCATCGCCGGCAGGAGCACGTCGTTCAGCACCGGAACCGCCCCGAGCTTCTCGACGGCGCGGTCGATGTCGGCCTCCACGCCCTCCTTCTTGCGCTTGAGGATGCGGTAGTGGAGCGCCTCCTCGGGCTCCATCTCGGCGGTCGGGTCTGCCCGCTCGGCCTCCGCCTCCTCGCCCTGCGACTCGAAGTGCGCGATGAACTTCTCGAGCGCGTCCTCGGCCCGGTTGAACACGAGGTCGTCGGCGAGCTTGCGCTCCTCCTCGGAGATCTCGCCGTACGGCGTGATGTGGTTCGGGTTGACCATCGCGAGGTCGAGGCCGGCCTCGACCGCGTGGTGCAGGAAGACGCTGTTGAGCACGGCGCGGGCGCGCGGCGAGACGCCGAACGACACGTTCGACACGCCCAGCGAGGTCTTCACGCCCGGCAGCTCCTCCTTCACGCGCCGGATGCCCTCGATCGTCTCGACCGCGGACGGCTTCCACTCGTCGTCGCCGGTCGTGAGCGTGAACGTGAGCACGTCGAAGATCAGCAGCTCGGGGTCGAGCCCGTGGTCGCCGCAGGCGATGTCGCGGATGCGCTTGGCGATCTCGACCTTGCGGTCGGCGGTCTTGGCCATGCCGACCTCGTCGATCGTCAGCGCGATCAGCGCCGCCCCGTGCGCGCGCGCGAGCGGGATGACGGTGTCGGCCTTGTCGCGGCCGGCCTCGAGGTTGATCGAGTTCACGATCGCGCGGCCCGGGATCTGCTCCAGCGCCGTCTTGATCACATCGGGCTCGGTCGAGTCGATCTGGATGGGGGAGGGCTGGGTCAGCGAGATCTGCTTGACCACCTGCCGCATCTGCTCGTCCTCGTCCTGGCGCTCGGTGAGCGCGACGCAGACGTCGAGCAGGTGCGCGCCGCCCTCGACCTGGTCCTCGGCGACCTGAACGAGGCCGTCGTAGTCGTCGGCCAGCAGCAGCTCCTTGGCCTTGCGCGAGCCCTGGGAGTTCACCCGCTCGCCGACCATCGCGGGGCGCGGCTCCTGCTCGAGCGGCACGGCCGTGATCATGCTGGAGAGGTGCGGCGCCCAAGCGTCCTGCGGGCGCTCCGGCGGCTTGCGGCCCTGGAGCGGCTCGGCGATCGCGCGGATGTGCTCGGGCGTGGTGCCGCAGCAGCCGCCGACGATGCCCACGCCGTAGCGCTCCACGAAGTCGTGGAGGGTCGCGGCCAGCGGGCCGGGCTCCTCCGGGAAGATGGTCTCGCCCTGCGGGCCCTGGACCGGGATGCCCGCGTTCGGGATGCAGTGCACCGGCAGCGGGCTGTGCTCGCCGAGGAAGCGGATCGCGTCGCGCATGTCCTCCGGGCCGGTCGAGCAGTTGAGCCCGATCACGTCGACCTCGAGCGCCAGGAGGGTGGTGAGCACCGCCTGGATGTCGGTGCCGAGCAGCATCTTGCCGCCGTTGGGCAGCAGCGAGACGGAGGTCTGGATCGGGAGCTTCTTCCCGGTCAGCTCGAACGCCTCGCGCACGCCGAACACCGCGGCCTTCACCTCGAGGATGTCCTGCGCCGTCTCGATGATGATCAGGTCGGAGCCGCCCTCGATCAGGCCCTGCGCCTGCTGGGTGAAGACCTCCACGAGCTCGCCGAACCGGATCTGCCCGAGGCTGGCGTCGTCGCTCGCGGGCAGGAAGCCGGTCGGACCGATCGAGCCGGCCACGAAGCGCTCCTCGCCGACCGCTTCGCGCGCGATCTGCGCCGCCTTGGTGTTGATCTCGAGCGTGTGCTCGCCGAGGCCCCACTCCTCGAGCTTCAGCCGCGAGGCCTGGAAGGTGTCGGTCTCCACGACCATCGCGCCGGCCTCGACCATCGACTCGTGCACGCCCTTGATCACGTCCGGCCGGTTCAGCACGAGCGCCTCGTGGCACTTGCCCTGCAGCCCGCCGTAGTCCTCCTGCGTGAGGTCGAACATCTCGAGCGTCGCGCCCATGCCGCCGTCGAAGACGACGATGCCGCTGCGGGTGGCTTCGATGTAGTCGCGCATGAGCTAGAAGAGGCTAGCGGCGCCGCCCAAGCCTCCGGGCGCGGCGCCGTGCGTGCCCTCGCGCGCGGCTAACCCTTCTTGCGCGGCCTCACGACGCGCTCGCAGCTCTTCGTGCGATCGCCCTCCGACACGGTCGCGACGTCGCGCCCCGGGCCGCAGTTCAGGAGGTCCCGGCCCGGCCCGCCGTTCAGCCGGTCGTTCCCGCGACCGCCGTAGACGCGGTCGTTTCCGGCCGCCGCGCTGACCACGTCGTTGCCGGTCCCCGCGTCGACGCAGTCGGCGCCGGCGCCCGCGCGGATGCGGTCGTGGCCGCCCAGCCCAATGAGCACGTCGGCGCGCGAGGTGCCGCGCAGGCGGTTGGCCTTCGCGGTGCCGAGGATGGGGGCGAGCCCGTCCGAGCGCCCCTTCAGGCACGGACCACCCGGCGTGGTCGAGCCGGGGCCGGAGCCGCCCGGGCCGGAGCCGCTGCCTGTGCCGGGGCCCGTGCCGGGGCCGCTTCCACCGCCGGGGCCGCCGCCCGTGTCGGGCGCGTCCGGGTCGGGCGCGCCGCCCTCCATCCACGGAGCCGGCGGCGTCCGGTCGCCCCTGCGCAGCTCGAGCGTGCCGCGCAGGGCGCCGCCCGCGCCGTCGCAGCGCTGCACGAAGTCCATGCCGAGCGTCCGCAGCACGCCGCCCGGCGTGTAGGTCGCCTCGTGCACCTGGAACTCACCGGCGACGGACTCGCAGCTGCTCAGCCAGTAGGAGACGAGCAGCTCGGGACCCGCCGCTCCGCTGCCGGCCTTCGCCGCGCCCGGGTAGGAGCCCGGCGTCAGCGTGGCGCCGTCGGGCGGGAAGAAGCCGCCCGACCAGTAGTGGTCGTTGCCCCACCAGTCGTCGTCGGGCTGGCGGGCCTGGAAGATCAGCCGCGCCGGCGTGCCGTCGAAGGTGAGCACGGAGTTCGAGGGCGTGAAGGTCGCGTCTCGCCCCTCGCCGACGGGATCGCCCGGCTCGCTGTCGAGCACGATGCGCGTGGAGCCCGCGCGCGCGTGACCCTGAAGCGGGACGTCGGCGGCGCCCGGGATGTGCAGCGTCGCGAGGTGGGTGCCGGCCGCCGCGGGCTCGTAGTCCACCAGCACCTGGCACTGCTCGCCCGCGGCCAGGCTGTGGCCCGCGCAGCCGTCGGAGCGGAGCGGGAAGAGCGCCCCGTCGCGCCCCGCGACGCTCGCCGCGCCGAGCTGCGCGGGGCCCCGCACGGTCACCGGCGTGGGCGCCGTCGCGCGGCCGATGTCGCTCTCGGGCCAGCGCACGAGCGCCGGGACGACCGTGTCCGGCATCCCCACGCGCACCTCGCCGTACATCGCCTGGAGCGCGCCGTGGCAGTGGTGCTCGAAGACGATCCAGAGCTTGCGGACGCCGCCCTCGGGCGTCACGTCGATCTCCCTCACCTCGAACCGGCCGAGCACGACGTTGCAGCCGCGGCCGTCGCCGTTGACGTCGATCCCGGGGCGGCCCGGGTCCTGGAGGCCGGCGCGCATCGCGTTGTCGTAGACGCCGGGCCGCAGCGGCTGGCCCTTCGGCGCGGCGAAGTCGAGGCCGAAGTTGTCGTCGCTACTGCCTCCCTGGAGGCTGATGCCGAGGTAGCCCTCGTCGCGCCAGCCCGCTCCCATGGTCGAGTTGCCGGGGTGGAACACGCGGTGCTCGCCCATCCCCACGTAGTCGCCGGGCTCGCTGAAGAGCACCACGGAGGCGGGCGCGTCCTCGTGCGACGCCGCGGCGCCCGCCGGCGCAAGCGCCGCCAGCACCGCCGATGCGAGAACCGCCCCCCGGAGCCTCATGCGGCGGATATACCCCGAGTGCGCCGGCGCCAGTCCCGCGTCAGTCGCGGCCGCCGGCGCGCTCGCTCAGGTGCGAAAGCAGCTTCACGCTAAGGCGGTTCAGATCGTCGATCTCGCGCTCGCTGAGGATGCTCAGCATCTCCTGCTCGTTGCGCACGTGCTCGGTCACGACACCATCGACGAGCTCGCGTCCCGCCTGCGTCAGCACGACCTCGACGCTGCGGCGGTCGCCCGGGTTGGCCGCGCGCTCCACGAGGCCCTTGCGCTCGAGCCGGTCGAGCCGGCTCGTGAGCGTGCCGGAGGAGACGAGCAGCGAGCGCGAGAGCGCCGAGGGGGTCAGGCGGTAGGGGGCGCCGGCGCGGCGCAGCGTGAAGAGCAGGTCGGCCTCGGGCACGTCGAGCCCGTGCTCGGCCGCCATGGCGGCGAGCTCGGCGCCCACGAGCCGGCCCACCCCGAGCAGGCGCGCGACAGTCGCCATCGTGCGCAGGTCGAGGTCCGGCCGCTCCGCCTCCCACTGGAGGACGAGCCGTCCCACCGGGTCGTCGCCCGGGCCGCGCCCCTTCGACCCGCCTGCGCCTCGCTTCGCCATGCCCCCAGATTACACGTTGACAAGATGCTTGTTCTCATTTATCTTGATCTCAAGATACTTGTTGTCGAACGAAAGGTTGAGGGCGATGAGGGGCAGCGTCTACACACTCCACGACGGCGAGCAGGTCACGGTCCGCGAGGCGAGCGCCGGGGCGCTCGAGGTCGGCGCGGTCTGGACGCCGACCCCGGCCAAGCCGCCGGTCCACCTGCACCCGCACCAGGACGAGGTCTTCGAGGTCTCGGAGGGCGAGCTGTCCGTCGAGATCGACGGCGGCCTGCACGTGGTGCGCGCGGGCGAGTCGCTCGAGATCCCGCGCGGCGCGGTGCACAAGATGTGGAACGGGGGCGAGGAACCGTGCCGTGCGCTGTGGCGGATCGAGCCGGCGCTGCGCACCGAGGAGTTCTTCGCGGCGGTGCACGAGTCGCGCGCGCACGCGCGGGCCGCGCGCGGGGGGACCATCACGCTGCTCGGCTCGGGGCCGATCCTGCGCGAGTTCGCCGACGAGTTCAGGCTGCCGCTGCCGCCGGTCCTCGCGCGCCCGCTGCTCGCCGCGCTGTCGGCCGTCGCGCGGCTGCGCGGCTACCCGCGGCCGGCCGGCACGCCCTCGGCTAGCGCCGCGCGCCCTGCGCCTCGTCCGGCACCCCGTCCCCGTCTGCATCCTTAGAGCGGCCCTCCAGGATGTCGAGGTAGTCGTCGGCGCCGTTGCCGTTCAGGTCCGGATGCACGCCGCCGAGCTGGTAGAAGATCCGGCTCTCCACGTCCTTTTGGACGTAGCGGCGCTTGCGGCGGCTCCACACGAGCGCATCGGGGTCGACGACGGTGGCGCGCAGGTAGAGCGTCGTGGCCGGGAACAGGCTGACGTTCGTGCCCGGTCTGCACCCGCGCGTGTCCGGACGGACCTGGGCATCGCCGGCGCCGCAGTCCTCCGTCACGCGCTCCACGACCTGGCGCTCCTGGGACATGCGCGCGACCGGCAGCTGGAGCGTCCGGCCCGGCGCGAGCCCCCGCGGCCGGTTCAGCAGGACCCGGTGGGAGCCGCGGTAGGCGGAGAATCGCCGCCCGGACCAGTCGCGCAGCCGCTTTCCGGGCAGCATCGCGTCGATCGACAGCACGCGCGGGAGGAGCTGCACGTCGACCGCACGCAGCCGTAGCCCGTCGATGCCGAGGTTGTCGAACGAGATCGAGAAGTCCCCGCTCGCGATGTCGATGTCGCCCTCGTCGTAGCCGACCAGCCGCGGCTGGAGCCTGAGCGCCTTGCCCGCCCCGTCGAGCAGCTCGCTCTTCGTGATGATCACCGGGTCCGGCTTGTTGAGGTCGACGCCCGAGAAGGTCGCGCCCACGTGGAAGGTGGCGCCGCCCGGCACCTTCCCGATCGGCCCGCTGTCCCACTTCTGACCCTTCGACCACTTGAGCGTGAAGCGGTTGTACTTCTTGCCCTTGAACGTCTGCGTGCCGTCGGCCGCGACCTTCGGGCTGACCCACGGACTGCGCTCGCCGCTGTACGACCACGACACGATCGGCGACTCCTGCGGACTGAGGAACGTCAGCCGGAAGCTGCGCCCGGACTGCGCGTTCGGGTTCGTCAGATCCCAGTTGTGCATCGTCTGAACCGACAGGCCCACGTTGCTCGCCAGCGTGGCGAAGTTCGCGTTGTTGAAGTGCCGCGCGAGGCTCGCGCGCTGCTCGTAGGTGGCATCCCCACCCTTCACCATGAGGTGGTTCGGGGCGGCGTCCTCGCCTGGATCGACCTGCGCTCCCTCGGTGTGCGTGAGGCCGTAGTTGTGACCGGTCTCGTGCGAAACCGTGCCGCCGATCGAGTTGGCCCAGCGTCCGAGCGTGGAGTTCGCGCCCTCGAGCTCGCCGCCCGGCCCGCCCGCGCCGTCCTGGAAGCTGCCCGCCCACACGCGCGCGTAGTCCACGTGGTCGGCGTCGCCCGGGTCGACCTCGTCGGCCTGGCCGAACTTGTGGTCGTCGAGGCCGCCGTTCACGTCGGTCCCGATCGCCGCGATGTTGCGGCGATCGAAGGTGGACGGCGGCGACGTGGTCGTCTGGCGCACCTGCACGTTGAACTCGCAGTAGTCGTCGGTCACGACGTCGAAGATCGCGTCGCGCAGCTCGGCCGCCGTGCCCTTGTAGGCGGGGAGGTTGGCCATGTCGAACGCGGCGGCGGGCGAGGTGGGCACGTCGTCGTTGCTGAACTCCGGGAACGTGGAGTCCGACTTCAGGGGAAAGTACGCGTAGAGCTTGTTCGGCTTCGCGTCGTCCTTGGATCCGTAGCTGATCGGGCACTTGGGCTTGGCGCCCGCCGGCACTGGGAGCGCCAGCATCCCGATAACCACAACCGCCACCGCCACGCCCCGCATCCTCATCCCTGGCCCCCCGCCGTAGCTCGCGGGCGGGCACCTTACGCGACGGCGCGGCCTCACCGCTACCGTCAGCGGCCTCCCGTGTTCCTGAACCCGATGCGAACGCGAGCCGCCCTCGCCGCCGCCGTGGCTGCCCTCGCCGCCGCGGCTCCCGCGCATGCCGCCCCGGATCCCCTGCGCGGCGAGCAGTGGAACCTCGACATGGTCGAGTCCGACGCCGCCCACGCCACCGCCGCCGGGGCGGGCGCCGTGGTCGCGGTGATCGACTCGGGCGTGAACGCCGCACATCCCGACCTGGCCGCGCGGCTCCTCCCGGGACGCGACTTCGTGCAGGACGACGATACGCCCCAGGACACCGACGGCCACGGAACGCACGTGACCGGCATCGTGGTCGCGAACAAGGAGAACGGCGCGGGCATCTCGAGCGTGGCGCCCGCCGCGACGGTCCTGCCGCTGCGGGTGCTGGGCGAAGACGGCAGCGGCTCCACCGAGGACGTGGCCGCGGCGATCGACTACGCGGTCGCGCACGGCGCCCACGTGATCAACCTCAGCCTGGGCTCCGACGTGCCGCTGATCGGGGCCGGCGGCGACGAGGTGTTCAACGCCGCGCTGGGCCGCGCCGCGGCGGCCAACGTCACGATCGTCGCCGCCGCGGGCAACAACTCGGTCCCGATCTGCGAGCAGCCGGCGATCTCCGGGCGGCTCCTGTGCGTGGGTGCGGCCGATCGCCGCCGCGGGCGCTCGTTCTACTCGAGCGCCGCCGGACCGCGCGGCGTGACCGCTCCCGGCGGCTCCGGGCTCCCGATCACGGGCGAGGACGTGCTCTCGACCTGGAACGACGGCAAGTACATGGAGGTCGCCGGCACCTCGCAGGCGGCGCCGCACGTGTCGGGCGTCGCCGCTCTTCTCGTGTCGCTCGGGCTGCGCGGCCAGGCCGTGGCCGACCGGATCCTCGCGACCGCCACCGACGCGGGCACCGCGGGCCCGGACGACATGTACGGCGCCGGGATCCTCAACGCCAAGGCTGCGGTGGCCGGGCTGAAGCCCCCTGAGACCGGGCCGAAGGGCAAGGCCTCCGTCGCCTCCACGCACCGCATCGCGAGCGTGCTGAAGAAGGGCATCCGCGTGACGTGCCGGGCCGCGACGGCGGGCCGCTGCACGGCGCGGATCGTGTCCGGGTCCACCACGCTCGCCTACGGATCCGCGAAGGCGAAGGCGGGCCAGACCGTGACCCTCACCGCGCGCGTGACGAAGGCCGGCAAGCAGCGGCTGCAGAAGGCCAAGAAGAACGTGAGCGCCCGCGCCGAGATGGCGATCCCGGGCGCGCCCACGCGCACGAAGAGCCTGAAGCTGCTGCGCTGACGCGACC
>DASVVS010000161.1:0-16644 GCA_036386455.1 Thermoleophilaceae bacterium | reverse complement strand
TAGGGCTTCACAGGCCAAAGCTCGCCCCCCTTACCGGGGGCTTAGCGGCGTCCCTAGACTCGCCGCGAATGCGGCGGCTCGTGATTCTCGGCGCCACCGGGTCGATCGGGACCCAGGCGCTCGACGTGGTTGGGCGCTCCGAGGGGGAGCTGTCCGTGGTCGCGCTCGCCGCCGGGCGGAGCTGGGAGGCGCTCGTGCAGCAGGCCATCGAGCACCGGGTCCCGCGGATCGCGCTCGCCGACGAGGACGCCGCCGCCCGCGCCGCCGAGGCTTGGACCGGCGGCGAGGTTCTCGCCGGTCCCGAGGGGCTCGTGCGCCTGATCACAGAGAGCGATTGCGACATGGTGCTGAACGCGCTAGTCGGCTCGGCCGGGCTCGGCCCGACGGTCGCGACCCTCGGCGAGGGGATCGACCTGGCGCTGGCCAACAAGGAGTCGCTCGTGGTGGGGGGCGAGCTCGTGATGGCGCTCGCCGAGGCGACCAGCACCACGATCATCCCGGTCGACTCCGAGCACAGCGCGCTCTACCAGCTGCTCGCCGGGGAGCGGCCCGGCACCGTGGACCGTCTGGTCCTCACCGCCTCCGGAGGACCCTTCAGAGGACGCAAGCGCGACGAGCTGACCGAGATCACGCCGGACCAGGCGCTCAAGCACCCCACCTGGGAGATGGGCGGCCGCATCACGATCGACTGCGCGACGCTGATGAACAAGGGCTTCGAGGTGATCGAGGCGATGCACCTCTTCGGCACGCCGCTCGAGCAGATCGAGGTCGTGGTGCACCCGCAGTCGATCATCCACTCGCTGATCCAGCTGAACGACGGCGCCACCCTGGCCCATCTCGGCTACCCGGACATGAGGGTGCCGATCTCGTATGCGCTGAACCATCCGGACCGGGTGGACGTCCCGGTCGAGCCGCTCGACCTGGCCAGGCTGGGGCAGCTGACCTTCGAGGAGCCCGACTTCGAGGCCTTCCCCTGCCTCCGCCTGGCCTACGAGGCGGCGCGCGCCGGCGGCACCGCCCCCTGCGTGCTCAACGCCGCTGACGAGGTGGCCGTGGCGAGCTTCCTCGCGGGCGAGATCCCCTTCAACGGCATCAGCGAGGTGATCGAGCGGACGCTCGAGGCCGTAGAGGTTGAACCCGTGCGCCACTTCAGCGACCTCTACAGAGCGGACGAGGCAGCGCGCGAGGTTGCGGCCGGAGTGCTGGCATGAGCTGGTTCCTCGCGTTCGTCGGCTTCGCGCTGCTGATCATGCTCCACGAGGCGGGGCACTTCGCCGCGGCGAAGGCCGTGGGCATGCGCGCCGAGCGCTTCGCGCTGTTCTTCCCGCCGTTCATCTGGCGCAAGCAGGTGGGCGAGACCGAGTACGCGCTCGGGGCGATCCCGCTCGGCGGCTACGTGAAGATCAGCGGGATGAACCCGGACCAGTCGCTCCCCGAGGACGTCCGGAACCGCGCCTACCACGCGCAGCCGGTCTGGAAGCGGATCGTGGTGATCGCCGCGGGGCCGCTCGTGAACGTGGTGATCGCGCTCGTGCTCCTGTTCGTCTACTTCGCGTTCGTCGGCCAGCCGCACATCGGGGTGGACCAGGTGCAGAAGGGCTTCCCGGCCACGGAGGTGCTGAAGCCGGGGGACCAGCTCCTCGGCGTGGACGGGATCAGAGCGGACAGCGAGACGCCCGAGGGCCGGCGCGTGCTGACCGAGCGGATCGGCTCCCACGCCTGCGGCGAGAAGCCGCCGGTCAAGGGGTGCAAGGCGAAGACCCCGGCGAGCCTGCTCATCGAACGCGGCGGCCGCGAGCAGACGGTCTCCCTGACGCCCGTCTACGACCCCACGGTCAAGCGCATGCGCGTCGGTTTCACCTACGGCCAGATCGACGAGCGGCGCACGTTCGGCGCGGGCAAGGCGTTCACGGAGTCGCTCGACCGCTTCTGGTTCGTCACGTGGGAGACGATCAAGCTGCCCGCGCGCCTCGTCGACGCCGAGAAGCGCGAGGAGGTCTCGAGCGTCGTCGGCGGCTACGAGGTCACGCGCCAGACGATCCTCGAGCGCATGGAGGACGTCGTGATCGTGCTGGCGGTGATCAGCCTGTCGCTGGCGATCATCAACCTCTTCCCGTTCCTGCCGCTCGACGGCGGCCACATCTTCTGGGCGCTGGTGGAGAAGGTGCGCCGCCGGCCCGTCTCCCTGGCGGTGATGGAGCGCGCCAGCGTGATCGGGTTCTTCCTGGTGATCATCGTCTTCCTCATAGGCCTCTCGAACGACATCGACCGCTTGTCCGGAGAGGGCTTCCAAGTGCGTTAAGTTCCAGTCCACACTTCTTTCGGAGGGAGGACCGGGATGGAGAGCACTGTCGCCGATCGCGGCCAGCAGTCCGAGTTCGCGGCGCTGAAGGAGGACACCCTCTGCGGCGCCTTCCAGATCACCGTCGGGCAGTTCGGCGAGCGCGAGGCGCTCCGCACCAAGGGCGGCGAGTTCACGATGACGTGGGCGGAGTACGGCCAGAAGGTGCAGTCGCTCGCCGCCGGGCTCGCGGCGCTGGGCCTCGGCCGCGGCGACACGATCGCGCTCATGCTCACCAACCGTCCCGAGTTCCACTGGTTCGACACGGCCGCGATGCACCTCGGCGCCACGCCGTTCTCGATCTACAACACCTACTCGGCCGAGCAGATCGAGTACCTCGCCTCCGACGCGCAGAACCGCATCGTCATCACCGAGCCGGCCTTCCTCGACCGGATGAAGAAGGTCAAGGAGGACTGCGGCAGCGTCGAGCACATCGTGCTCGTGGACGGCGAGGATCCCGACTGCCTCTCGATCGCCGACGTGGAGGCGCGCGGCGAGGACGGCTTCGACTTCGAGGCCACCTGGCGCTCGGTCACGGCCGACGACGTGCTCACGCTGATCTACACGTCCGGCACCACCGGTCCCCCGAAGGGCGTGCAGATCACCCACGGCAACGAGATGACGGCGGTCCGCTCGTTCGACCAGATCATCTCGTTCCCCGATGGCGCGCAGCTCGTCTCCTACCTCCCGATGGCCCACATCGCGGAGCGCTCCTGCACCCAGTACCTGCCGATGGCGTTCGGCTTCACGGTCACGTGCTGTCCGGATGCGCGCGAGGTCATGTCGTACCTCCCCGAGGTGCGGCCGAGCTGGTTCTTCGCGGTCCCGCGGATCTACGAGAAGCTGAAGGCCGGCCTCGAGGCCAACCTCTCGAGCGTCGAGGACCCGGAGCAGAAGCAGAAGATCCAGGGGGCGCTGGAGCTCGGCCTCAAGAAGGTGCGGCTCGAGCAGGCCGGCGAGGAGGTCCCGGAGGAGCTCCAGAAGGCCTGGGACAAGGCCGACGAGGAACTCTTCTCGAAGCTCCGCGCGGGCCTCGGCTTCGACCGCATCGAGGCGCTCAACGTGGGCGCCGCGCCCACCCCGCGCGAGGTGATCGAGTTCTTCCACGCGATCGGCCTGCAGCTGGCGGAGCTGTGGGGGATGTCCGAGACCTGCGGCGCCGGCACCTGCAACCTGCCCGAGAAGATCAAGATCGGGACGGTCGGCCCGCCCTCGCCGCTCTGCGAGGTCAAGCTGGCCGAGGACGGCGAGGTGCTGATCAGGGGCGGCGTGGTGATGAAGGGCTACCGCAACCAGCCCGAGAAGACCAAGGAGACGATCAACGAGGACGGCTGGCTGATGACCGGCGACATCGGCGAGTTCGACGAGGACGGCTACCTGCGCATCGTCGACCGCAAGAAGGAGCTGATCATCAACGCGGCCGGCAAGAACATGTCGCCCGCGAACATCGAGGCGAAGGTCAAGACCGCCGGCCCGCTGATCGGACAGGCGGTCACGATCGGCGATCAGCGCCCGTACAACACCGCGCTCGTCACGCTCGACCCGGACAGCCTGCCGGGCTGGCAGAAGGCCAACGGGCTCGATGACAAGCCGCTGGAGGAGCTCGTCGAGGACCCGAAGGTGATAGAGGCGGTGCAGGCGGAGATCGACCGCGCCAACGACACGCTCGCCCGGGTGGAGCAGATCAAGAAGTTCAAGATCCTCCCGAGCGAGTGGCAGCCCGGCGGCGAGGAGCTGACGCCGACGATGAAGCTCAAGCGCAAGCCCATCGCCGAGAAGTACAAGGACGAGATCGAGGCGCTGTACTCGGGGTAGGGCCGCTTCCTATCCTCGGGCGGTCGCCGCTCCCTCCACAGCCTCGAACCGGGCGCCGCTGAGCCCCGGCCGCACGCGGCGGCCTCCGCGCCGCCGCGTTCCCGTGATCCCGCTCCTGCTAGGCGGGCTCGCCCTGCTCGCGCTCGTCTGGCTGCTGTTCCTGCGCGGAGGCGACGAGGGGTATCCGGAGCCCGCGGACGCGCGGCTGCACGCGTTCGTGGAGCAGGTCGCCGAGCGCTGGCGCCCGCACCAGTCGAAGAAGGACGGGCGCTACCTGGACCCCGTGAACGGCATCGCCGCGAGCGGCTACGGCAGCGGCATGATCGGCTACGCGCAGCTCACCTCGCCGGACCCCGAGGCCCAGCGGCAGGGCTTCCGCGCGATCCGCTTCGCGCTCTCGGAGCCGCCCGAGCAGCGCGGCGTGTTCGACCAGCTGGTGCTCGCCCGGGCGTGGAACTGGTCGAACGAGCACCTCTCCGACCACCCGGACTTCGAGGATCTGCGCGGCGAGTGGAAGCGCAACCTCGAGGAGACCGCCGACATCTTCTTCTTCCGGCCGGGCGCCTGGGTCGAGTGCTTCAAGGACGACAACTGTTACTCGAACCACGAGATGGTCGAGGCGGCGGCCGACGTCGAGCTGCTGTCGACCGGGCTCGAGGGCGACGGCGACAAGGCCAAGCTGCGCGACCGCGACGCGCTGCGCGAGCGCTCGCTGCGGCTGATCGGGCCGCTGGCCGACCGCGCCGCGGGGACGGCGGCGTACTCCTCGGAGCGGCGGGGGCTCGGCCTGCTGAGCGACACCGGGCCGTACCCGCTCGGCTACCACGTGCTCTCGACCGCGCTCCTGGCGATGAGCGTCGAGCGGCTCGGCGACGACGCGCCCGAGGAGGCGCGCCGCGTGCTGGAGCGCGCGATCGAGACCATGGCCGGCTACATCGGGCCCGACGGCGACCTCGCCTACGTGGGCGCACGGCACGAGCAGGTGTGGGTGCTGGCGGCGGCGCTGTACGCGGGGCGCGCGGGGGCGAAGGTCCTCGGCCGCGACTCCGAGACGGGCCGGCGCGGCGAGGCGGCCGGTCAGCGCGCCTTCGAGCGGCTGCGGCGGCTGCATCCGCTCGAGGCGAGCGGCCTGCGGATCGGCACGCGTCCGCTGCGCGACACCTACCGCGGCATCGACGGCGCCCTGATCCCGTCGAACGGGCTGTCGGTGCTGTTCCTGCGCGAGGCGTCGCGGATCGAGCCGGGGCCGGCCGCAGAGCGCATCCCGCCGGACGTGGAGGGGCACGCGTTCGTTGATCCCGCCCACGGGCGCATCGCGGTGCGCCGCACCGGGGACCTCTGGTGGGCGGTGCGGGCGCAGCCGCGCCTGCCGGTCGATCCCGCCCGCGATCCGGACCAGCGCTTCGACTTCGGGGTCGTGAACCTGAAGGTGCGCACGGCGCGGGGCTGGCGCGACCTGATCGAGCCGCGCCCGCGGACCACGACCAAGGGCGTCTACTCCAGCGGGCCGACGATGATCGGCCCCGCCGGCGAGATCGGCTACCCCTGGGGCGAGCGGATCGAGCTACGCGACGGCGGCGTGGACGTGGTCGGCGGCTTCCGTATCCGCGACCCGGAGCACCTCGACCAGCCCGGCCGCTGGCTGCGCCGCGGCGTGACGTTCCGCTACCGGCCCAACGGGCGCTCGCTGGTGCTGAGCTGGGACGCGCAGGCCGGCGACCGCTACCAGGTGATGACCTGGGCGAAGGAGGGTCGCCACCGCGTGGAGCCGGGCGGGATCCGCGTGGGCGCGGGACGGCACGAGTTCAGCGTGGCGCCGCCGGTGTGGAGCGTGGGGCAGCGGGTGGGCAGCTGCTGCGCCCTCGACGTGCGGCCGGTGGCCGGCGAGATCACCGCGCCGGCGCCGGGCCCGCTGACCTGGCGGATCGGCCCGGCGGGCTAGGTCCGCCGCACTACCCTCTCGGCATGCCCTCCAAGCGGCAGATCCACGTCGGCGGCGTGCCGATCGGCGGCGGCGCCCCGGTCGCCGTCCAGTCGATGACGAAGACCGAGACCGCCGACTTCGAGGCGACGATGAGGCAGATCCGCGCGGTCGCGGACGCCGGCGGCGACCTGATCCGCTGCGCGGTGCCGCGCGAGAAGGACGCCGACGTGCTCAGGCGCATCGTGGCCGAGTCGCCGATCCCCGTGATCGCCGACATCCACTTCAACTACACGCTCGCGCTGAAGGCGATCGACGCCGGCGCGCACTGCGTCCGCCTCAACCCGGGCAACATCGGCGGGCCCGACAAGGTGGCGCAGGTGGCCGAGCGGGCGAAGGCGGCGGGCGTGCCGATGCGAATCGGGGTGAACTCCGGCTCGCTCCCCAAGCACCTGCACGAGCTCGAGCGCGAGAACTCGGTCGAGGCGCTGGTTCAGGCCGCGGTCGAGTTCGTGGAGCTGATGGAGCGGCTCGAGTTCTACGACTTCAAGGTCTCGATCAAGTCCACGAGCGTGCCGAACACGATCGCCTCCAACCGGCTGCTGGCCGACCGGATCGACTACCCGCTCCACCTGGGCATCACCGAGGCCGGCACCAAGTGGTCGGGCTCGCTCAAGTCCGCGGTCGGCCTGGGCACGCTGCTGGCCGACGGCATCGGCGACACCATCCGCATCTCGCTCTCCACCTTCCACGCGGAGGAGGAGGTCAAGGTCGCCTGGGAGATCCTCAAGGCGCTCAAGATCCGCCAGCGCGGCCCCGAGCTGATCGCGTGCCCCACCTGCGGGCGGCTGCAGTTCGACATGGACACCGTGGTGGCGCAGATCGAGCAGCGGCTCGAGTCCTACGAGGAGCACATCGAGGTGGCGGTGCTCGGCTGCGCGGTGAACGGGATCGGCGAGGCCTCGCACGCCGACTTCGGCATCACCGGCGCCAAGAACGAGGGCCTGATCTTCGCCCAGGGCAAGCCGCTGCGGAAGGTCCCGCAGGAGCGGCTCGTCGATGAGCTGTTCGTGGAGATCGACCGCTCGCTCGAGCGTGGCCGCACGGAGTTCGAGGCCGGTAAGTCGGCCGAGGGCGCGGCCTGGCTCGAGAAGATCGAGAACGAGAACGCCGGCGAGCTGACGCCCGAGCGGCTCGCGAAGCTCGAGGCCGAGCAGGCGCGGGCGGAGGCCGAGGGCGCCGCGGACGGCGGCGGCGCGGCGAACGGCGACGGCTCCGCGAACGGCGGCGGCTCCCCCGCGGACGGCGTGGCGCTGCCTCAGGTCAAAGAGCTGAAGCTCGACGAGGCGCAGAGCCCCACCGAGGGCCGGCGCTTCACTCGGGCCTAGCTTTCGGCCGCGCGGGTCTCGCCCTCCGGCATTCCCGCTCGGGGGTACGCTCGCAGGCTCACCCAGGGAGCCCCCCGATCGTGAACGCCGTCGGGCGGACTCGGTAGGTCGCTGCTCAGCGGGCCTCGGGGTCCGCGACGCCGTCCACCGGCGGCAGCGGCGTCCACTCCGCCAGCTCGTCCGGCGCGGGCAGACCCGGCAGCGGCGCCGCCCGGTCCTCGCCCGCCCGCACCGCGTCGCACAGGGCGGACACGACGGCGGGGTCGAACTGGGAGGCGCGCCCGCGGCGGATCTGGTCGAGGGCGGTGTCCCGCGACATCGTCGGCGCGTAGGGGCGCTCGCTCACCATCGCGTCGTAGGCGTCGCAGGCGGAGATGATCCGCGCGCCGAGCGGGATCGACTCGCCGCTCAGGCCGTCTGGGTAGCCGCGGCCGTCGAAGCGCTCGTGCGAGGAGCGGACCAGGCGGGCCACGGGCACGAGGGACGGAACGGCGGCCAGGATCGCCTCGCCGATCACGGTGTGGCGGCGGATGAAGCTCCACTCGCTCTCGTCGAGCGGGGCCGGCTTGTCGAGGATCGCGTCCGGGATCGCCATCTTGCCGACGTCGTGCAGCTCGGCGCCGCGCACGACCTCGTCGATCGCCTCCGGGGGCATGCCGAGCCGCAGTGCCACGGCACCCGCCAGCGAGCCGACCGAGCGCAGGTGGTCGTGGGGCTCCGGCTCGCGCTCGCGCAGCACGCGTTCGAGCACGTCGCGGGTGTGGGTCCGCGACGGGGCCGGGCGGTCGGACTTCTGCCGATAGAGCCGCTGGTCCGCCAGCTGGAGCGCCTCCGAGGTCGTCCTGGCCTCCTCGGGCACCCGTACGACGCCGAACGAGGCGCCCACGGCGAACCCGCGGCCCTCCTCGGCCAGCGCCTCGCGGGCGCGCGCGGCGATCCGGCCGCCGCGGCCCGCGGCGTCGTCGAGCAGCACGCAGAACTCGTCGCCGCCCATGCGGTACGCAGCTCCCTCGGCGAGCACGGCGGCGCCGAGCTTCTCGCCGAGGCGCGCGAGCAGCGCGTCGCCGGCGGGGTGGCCGAAGGCGTCGTTGTATGCCTTGAAGCCGTCGAGGTCGTAGGCGACCAGCAACATCGGACGCTGCGAGGACTCGAGCCTGTGGTCGAGATCGCCGAGCAGCTTGCGCCGGTTCCCAAGGCCCGTGAGGAGGTCCGTCAGCGCCTCGGTCTGGCTGCTGGCCAGCATCGACTGGTTGTCGCGGAAGGCGAGCAGCATCCGCAGCATGGCGAGGATCAGCGCGGCCGTGGCAAGCGCCATCGCGGCGTGCTCGATCCGCACGACGTGGTCGTAGGCGCTCAGGCCGATGGCCGCGAGCCCGGCCATCACGGTGATGGTGAGCGTGCCGATGCCGCGGCGGGCCGGGGCCATCCGCGGGGCCGGCTGCCAGGCCGCCGCCGCCATCAGCAGGACGGACGCGAGCCAGAGCGTGTCGAGGAGGCCGCCCGAGACGTAGGAGTCGCTCGCGATCCGCTGGAGGTAGACCGCGTCGGCGACCGCGCTCGTCACGAGGCCGCCCGCGAACAGCAGCCACATCCGGTCGATGTGCCAGCCGGTGGCGGTGAAGACGCCCACGACGAGCGCCAGCAGCATCAGGTCGCCGACGGGATAGGCGAGGTTGACCACGAGCACGACGGTCGGGGCGCCGGCCGCCGATTCGATCAGCGCGGGCAGGTAGAGGGCGGCCCCGAGCGCGCCCAGCGCCATGGCGGCGATGAGCCCGTCGAGCCAGGCGCTGCGCGGCAGCCGCGGCACCCGCGCGCGCACGAGCATGCCGAGCGCGACGTAGCAGGCGGGATAGAAGGCGAGCCAGCCGGCGTCGCCCAGGGTGATCGTCTCCTCGGCGGGCGTGCCCTCGACCGCGATGCTCCAGTAGATGTCGCCCGCGGCCCAGGCGGCGAGCCCCGCGGACAGCACGCCCCAGGCCACGCGCCGCTCGCGCACGAGGAACGCACGCGATCCGCAGACCGCCGCGGCGCCCAGCAGGATCGCCGAGTAGAGCCACGTCTCGATCACGGGGTTGCTCCCGGATCCGTCGGCCTTGGCAAGCCCGTGCGCCGCGTGGACCGCGACGCCGGCGACCAGCAAGAGAGCGAGCGCAGCCACGGACCGCCGGGCGGTCCTCGAGACGGCATGCAGGTCGGCCGCACCGGCGCGCATGCGTAGTACATCGGCAGCGGCACGCAACCGCTCCATACCGCACGTTGTCACCCAGCTGCCCCATATAGGCTGGGGCCCGTGAGTCGCCAGAGCACCTATCTGCTGCCGACCGTGAAGGAGGCGCCCGCCGACGCGGAGGCCGTCTCGCACCGCCTGCTGGTGCGGGCTGGGCTCGCGCGGCAGCTCGGCGCCGGCCTCTGGACCTTCCTGCCCGCGGGCTGGCGCTCGCACCGCCGCGTGGAGCAGATCATCCGCGAGGAGCTCGACGCGATCGGCGGGCAGGAGATGCTGATGCCTGTCATGCACCCGGCCGAGCTGTGGCGGCGCACCGGCCGCTACGGCCTGGCGGAGCAGTTCCGGCTGCAGGACCGCAAGGGCACCGAGTACGTGCTCGCGATGACCAACGAGGAGTCCGTGACCTTCCACGTGGCCCGCGAGATCCGCTCCTACCGCGAGCTGCCCAAGATCCTGTACCACTTCCAGATCAAGGAGCGCGACGAGCCGCGCCCGCGCGCCGGCCTGCTGCGCACGCGCGAGTTCATCATGAAGGACGCCTACACCTTCGACCGCGACGCTGACGGCCTGGACGCCTCGTACGGGCTCCACGTGGAGGCCTACGACCGGATCTTCGAGCGCTGCGGGCTCGAGTGGTACCGGGTCGAGGCGGACGTGGGGATGATGGGCGGCCTCGGCGCCCACGAGTACATGGCGCCGTGCGCGGCCGGCGAGAACGAGGTGGCCCTCGACGGATCCGGCTACGCCGCGAACATGGAGATAGCCAGCGGCACGCCGCAGCCGGTGCCGGACTGGACCCCGGGCTCCGGTGCCGTGGACACGCCCGGGGCCACGACGATCGAGCAGGTCTCCGGTCAGCTCGGCGTGCCGCCGGGCGCGCTGATCAAGGCGATGCCGTACGTCACCGGCGACGAACCGGTCCTCGTGCTGGTGCGCGGCGACCACCGCCTGAACGAGTTCAAGCTGCGCAACGCCCTGAAGGCGGAGGCCCGCCCCGCCCGCGAGGAGGAGATCCGCGAGCGGTTCGGCTCCGTCCCGGGCTTCATCGGGCCCGTCGGCTGCCCGGCCCGGATCCTGGCGGACGAGGCGCTGCGCGGGATGAAGGGCATGGTCGCGGGAGCGAACGAGCCCGACCGCCACCTCCAGGGCGTCGAGCTCGAGGGCGTCGAGTGGGCGGACGTCCGGCGCGTGGAGCCCGGCGACACCTCGCCCCGCGGCGGCACGATCCGGATCGAGCCCGCGATCGAGGTCGGCAACATCTTCAAGCTCGGCACCCGCTACAGCGTGCCTCTGGGCGCGACGTACCTGGACGAGAACGGGGCCGAGCACCCGGTCTGGATGGGCTCCTACGGCATCGGCCCGGCGCGCATCATGGCCGCCGCGGTGGAGCAGTTCGCCGACGACCAGGGGATCTCGTGGCCGCGCACGATCGCGCCGTTCGACGTGCACCTGGTTGCGCTCGGGAAGGCGGGGGAGGACTCTTACGGGGTGGCCGAGGGCATCTACCGCGAGCTCCAGTCGCTGGGCCTGGACGTGCTCTACGACGATCGCGCCGCGAGTCCCGGCGAGAAGTTCGCCGATGCGGAGCTGCTCGGCTGCCCGCTGCGCCTGACGATCGGGCGCAAGGGGATCGAGGCCGGCGAGGTCGAGGCGCAGGTGCGCCGCGGGCGGGAGCGGCGGTCGCTGCCGCTCGAGGGCGCCGCGGCCGCTGCCGCGGAGCTGTGGCGCGAGCTGGACTGACCAAGGCTCGGCTGCTCGGCCTCGACCGGTCGGGCGGCCCGCCACCGGAGACCCGCAGGGGCGCTCCGCTCAACCCCTGGACGATCCCGAACGCGATCGGCTTCCTGCGGCTCGCGCTGCTGCCCGTCTTCCTCGTGATCGCGCTCGAGTCGGGCGACGGGCGCAGCGTCACGGCGGCCGTGATCTACGCGGTGGTGGGGGGGACCGACTACCTCGACGGGATCGCGGCGCGGGTGACCGGCCAGTACAGCCGCCTCGGCGCGCTGCTCGACCCGCTCACCGACCGCGTGCTGGTCGGCTCGGGCGCGATCGTCTGCTGGCACTTCGAGCTGCTGCCGCGCTGGGCGCTGCTGGTGCTGGCGGCGCGCGAGCTGATCATGCTGTTCCTCGGGCAGGCGGTCCTGCGGCGCGGCCTCGACATCGAAGTCAACATGCTGGGCCGCTGGGGGGTCTGGCCCACGATGTTCTCCCTCTTCCTGGCGATGCTCACCGACACCTGGGTGGCTGAGGCGCTGCTGTACCTCGGGATCGCGATGTCGTTCGCCGCCACGGCGCAGTACGTGCGCGACTACTCGACCGACCCGCCCGGCGCACCCTCAAGCTCCGCTTGACAGTTGAAGCCGTTTCAGGGCTATACTGCCGCTCCCTCCCGTCCCCAACCTAGGACGACCCATGGACACCTTCCCTGACCTCGGCGCGCTGTCGGATCAGGAGCTCAAGAGCCTGATCGACGACCTGACGCAGCAGGAGCAGGAGGTCTCGTACGAGCGCCGCATCCTCCACGGCAAGATCGACATCCTCCGCGCGGAGCTCGTCAACCGCATGAAGAAGAAGCGCGAGCAGGGGGAGGCGGTCATCAGCGGGGCGGACGTCGACAAGCTCACGGACATCCTCGCGGGCAAGGGCGTCCCCGAAACCCCGCCCGACGCGGACGCGCAGTAGCACTCGGATGCACTGCCCCGAGTGCGGGTTCGTCAACACCGAGGGGGCGAACTACTGCCAGAAGTGCGGCGCCTTCCTCGCGGACGTGACGCAGGAACACGACAACACGACCGCCGCGTGGCAGCTCGACGAGACCGGTGAGATCCAGGCGCTCGACCCCGAGCAGGTGGCCGAGGACGCGACGCTCGTCATCCGCTCGGGCGGCGGCCGCTCCGGCGAGACGTTCCCGATCACCTCGGAGCGCATGCGCATCGGCCGCAGCCCCGACGCGGAGATCTTCCTCGACGACGTGACCGTGTCCCGCAACCACGCCCTGCTCGTCCGCCGCCGCGACGGCATGCACATCGACGACCTCGGCTCGCTCAACGGCACGTACGTGAACCGGCGGCGGATCGAGTCGCACAAGCTCGTGGACGGGGACGAGCTGCAGATCGGGAAATACAAGCTCACCTACCTGGCATGAGCACGGGCTCCGTCGACATCACCGGATCCGGGCGGCCGATCGACCGCGACGAGGAGGCGCGGCGGCTGCGCGAGCGCACGGCGCAGAAGTCGCTCACGATCGGGGCCGTCTGCAAGCAGCTCGAACGCGAGTTCCCGGACATCTCGATCTCGAAGATCCGCTACCTGGAGGACCAGAAGCTGCTGGCCCCGCGGCGCACGCAGGGCGGCTACCGGCTCTACACGCCGGCGGACGTGGCCCGGCTGCGCACGATCCTGCGCCTCCAGCGCGACGAGTTCCTGCCGCTGCGGGTGATCCGCCAGGAGCTGGCCGCCGGCCGCGCCGACGCGGAGGCCCCGCAGTCGAAGAGCAAGGGGCCGGACCCGCGCATGCTGCGGCGCGCGAGCGTCGCCGTGACCGGCAAGGGGGCCTCCTACCGGCTCGCCGACGTGCTCGAGGACACCGGGGCCGACGCCAAGCTGGTGCGCGAGCTCCAGGACTACGGCGTGATCAACGGCGAGCAGCGCGACGGGGAGACCTTCTACGACGAGACCGAGCGCGAGATCATCCGCGCCACCGGCGAGCTGACCCGCTTCGGCGTGGGCGGCCGCAACCTGCGCGTGTTCCGCACCTCGGCCGACCGCGAGTCGGCGCTGCTCGAGCAGATCCTGGCGCCGTCGCTGCGCTCGCGGAACCCGGAGCGGCGCAAGGAGGCGATCGAGGCGCTCGAGAACCTCGCCGCGATCGTCTCCCACCTGAAGTACCTGCTGCTCGTGCGCGACCTGCGCAAGATCGCGAAGTAGGGGCGCCCGCCCTGGACCTGCGGGGCCACATCCGCGACATCCCGGACTACCCGAAGCCGGGGATCGTCTTCAAGGACCTGACGCCGCTCTTCCTCGACCCCGAGGCGCTCGACCACGCGATCGCGCTGATCGGGGGCTGGGCGGGCGACCTGGAGGTGGACTACGTGGTGGCGGCCGAGGCGCGCGGGTTCATCCTCGGCGGCGCCGTGGCCTCGCGGATCGGGGCGGGCTTCGTGCCCGCGCGCAAGCCCGGCAAGCTGCCCCGCGAGGTGGCCTCGGTGGAGTACGCGCTCGAGTACGGCGTCGATGCGCTGGAGGTGCACGCCGACGCGTTCGCGGGCGGGTCGCGGGTGCTCGTGCACGACGACCTGCTGGCGACCGGCGGGACCGCGGCCGCCTGCTGCGAGCTGGCCGAGGCGGCGGGGGCCGAGGTGGTGGGCTGCGCCTTCCTGGTCGAGCTGGGCTTTCTCGGCGGCCGCGCGCGGCTCGAGGGCCGCGAGGTGCACAGCCTGATCGTGTACGACTCGTGACATGCCGCGCATCTCCCGAGCCCGCACGATCCCCGCGCCGCGCGACGAGGTCTGGGAGATCGTGCTCGACCCCTACCACCTGCCGCGCTGGTGGCCGCGGGTGGAGCGTGTCGAGGAGGTGACCGGAGCGGCGTGGACCAAGGTGATGATGTCCTCGCGCGGCCGGGCCGTGCGCTCGGACTTCACGCGGGTGGAGACGGACGCCCCGCGCCGGATGCTCTGGCGCCAGGAGGTGGACGAGTCGCCGTTCGAACGGCTGCTCAGCGAGTCGACGATCGCGGTGGAGCTGGAGCCCGACGGCGAGGCGCGCACGCGGGTGCGGCTGACGGCCGACCAGACGCTGCGCGGCAAGACCCGCTTCGGCGGGATGATGTTCCGGCGCGCGACGCGGCGCAACCTCGACGAGGCGCTGCGCGGCTTGGAGCGCGCGTTCGGGGGATGATGTCGCCGTGAGCGAGATGCAGATGCGCTGGTGGGGCTGGGCGGAGCCGGACGCGCCGGTCGAGGTGTCCGAGGCCGGCGAGGCGATGCTGCGCTCCGAGCTCGGGCTCGGGGACGAGCGCACGCCGCCGGTGGCCCTCGAGGACGTGCGGCTGCCGGACCCGCGGCCGCTGCCCGAGCTCGGCGCCGAGGTCCGCCAGGATCGCGAGACTCGCGTGCGCCACGCGGCGGGCCGCTCCTACCCGGACCTGCTGAGGCTGCGCTCGGGCGACGGGTCGGGCGCCCCGGACGGCGTCGTGTACCCCGCGAGCGAGGACGAGGTGGCCACGCTCCTGGCGGCCTGTGCCGCCGCCGGCGTGGCCGTCGTGCCGTTCGGGGGCGGGACCAGCGTGGTGGGCGGCGTGGAGGGGCTGCGTGGCAGCCACGAGGCGGTCGTCGCGCTCGATCTCGCCCGGCTCGACTCGCTCGAGACCGACCGCACGTCGCTGACCGCCACGATCGGCGCCGGACTCCCGGGCCGCACCGCCGAGGCGCGCCTGCAGTCGCGCGGGTTCACGCTCGGCCACTTTCCGCAGTCGTTCGAGTTCGGGACGGTCGGCGGGTACGTGGCCACCCGGTCGGCGGGGCAGGCGTCGAGCGGCTACGGGCGCATCGACGAGATGGTGCGCGGCGTGCGCTGCGTGGCGCCGGCCGGCACGCTCGAGGCCAAGCCGGTGCCGGCCACCGCCGCGGGGCCGTCGCTGCTGCAGCTCCTGGTCGGGTCCGAGGGCGCGTTCGGGGTGATCACCGAGGCCACGCTGTCGGTCCGGCCGCTCCCGGCCGAGAGCCGCTACGAGAGCTGGTCGTTCCGCAGCTTCGAGGAGGGGTGCGACGCGTTCCGGGCGATGGAGCAGACGCACGTGGCGCCCGACGTGGCGCGGCTCTCCGACGCGCCCGAGACGCGGATGGCCATGGCCATGTCGTCGCACGGCGGCGTCGTGGAGCGGCTCGGCCGGGCGTACCTGGCGCGGCGCGGCCACGGCTCCGGCTCGATCGCGATCATCGGCTGGGAGGGCGAGCCGGGCGACGTGGCGCGGCGGGCGGCCGACACCCGGCGGGCGCTGCGCGAGGGCGGCGGGCTGGCGCTGGGCAAGGGGCCGGGCGAGTCGTGGCTGCGCAACCGCTACCTCGGCCCGTACCAGCGCGACGAGCTGCTCGGCCGCGGAATGATCGCCGAGACGCTCGAGACAGCCACCAGCTGGAGCAACCTCGGGGCGCTGCACGCCGCCATCCACCGCGCGCTGCGCGAGACGCTGGCCGGGCGCGGCACGCCGCCGATCGTGGCGGCGCACGTGTCGCACATGTACCCGAGCGGCGCCTCGCTCTACTTCACGTTCCTGGCCCGCGCGCAGCGCGGCGAGGAGCTCGAGCAGTGGGCGGCCGCCAAGCGCGCGGCGATGGAGGCGATCGTCGCGACCGGCGGCACCATCACCCACCACCACTCGGTCGGCCGCGACCACGCCGAGTGGCTCGAGGCCGAGATCGGCGAGCTGGGCGTGGAGGCGCTGCGCGCGGTCAAGGAGCGCCTCGATCCGGCAGGGATCATGAACCCCGGGAAGCTGCTCTCCGGCTAGCGCCTCTGTGCCACCCTTCGAGGGGTGCGCGGGAGGGTGGCGGCGGCGGCGGGGATGGCGGCCGCCGCCGCGGCGCTGCTCGCGCCGGCCACCGCCGACGCCCGCTCGGGCTGCCGGACGCCGGCGGGCTACAGCGTGGTGGAGCGCAGCAGCGAATCCGTCGTCTGGGAGCGAAGCGACCGCGAGCGCGTCTACGGCTGCACGCGGCGCTCCGGCCGCCGGGTGCTCCTGGGGCCGTCGAGGGGCTACCGGCTGGCGGGGCGATACGTCGCCTACGAGGCCAACTTCTACGCCGGCGAGGGCGACGAGCGGTTCGTGCTGTTCGTGGTGGACCTCGCGACCGACGAGGACCGATCGGGACCGATCTGGTTCGACCCCGACTGGGGCGACGATCCCGCCGAGGGCGAGGGCCCGCCCGGCGTCGTGACCGACCTGGAG
>DASVVS010000160.1:0-29272 GCA_036386455.1 Thermoleophilaceae bacterium | reverse complement strand
CGCTCGTCGAGCGCTCGCCCGAGCTGCTCGTGCGCGGCCTGATCCACTCGGACGGATGCCGGTTCGAGAACACCGGGCGCGGGTGGAGCAATCCGCGCTACGTCTTCAGCAACGCCTCGGACGACATCCGCGGCATCTTCGAGCGCGCCTGCGCTCTGCTGGGCCTGCACACGACGCGGTCGACCCGAGCCGTCTACGTCTCCCGCAAGGCCGACGTCGCGCGGATGGACGAGTTCGTCGGGCCGAAGACCTGAGGCGCGCGCCCTGCGCCGCAAGGGCGCGGCCGGCCGCCGAGGACCTAGCGCCGCTGCTTCTCCGCCGCCTCCGGGAAGGTGCCGAAGGCCTTGTCCCAGTAGGGCGCGGAGATCCCGAAGCCGGTGGTGTGGTCCTGGAAGTGGTGGCGCATGTGCAGCTCGCGCAGGCGCTTGCCCAGGCGCGTCTTCGGCTTGTGGTGGTGCAGCGCGTAGTGGGTCATGTCGTAGGCGAGGTAGCCCGCCAGGAAGCCCGCCGCGAACGGGAGGAAGAGCGGCGCCCCGAACACGGCCCAGAAGCCGAGCACGAACAGGGACGAGAGCGGCACGCTGACCGATGGCGGCATCACGAGCCGGAGCGGGTCGTTCGGGTGGTCGTGGTGCACGCCGTGGATGATCCAGTGCAGCCGCGCGCCGAGACCGTGCTCGGGCTCGAAGTGGAAGATCGCCCGGTGGATCCAGTACTCGGACAGGGTCCAGAAGGCGTAGCCGCCGGCGAACATGCCGATCGTCGTCCAGGCGCTGAGCTCGGCCGCGCCGAGCGCCAGCAGGATCGAGATCGCCGGCAGGAAGATCACGACCGGCACCGCCGGATGCACGCGCGAGAGCTTGTCCAGGAGCTCTGAGTCGAACATCCGCGGGGATGCCTTCAGCACGTCGGTGCGGCGGGTCTCGGTGCTCATCGGATGCGATCGTAGCGGCAGCACCAGCGGCCGAAAAGTGGCTGGGTGGAAGGGCCCGCTGCCGTAGGATCACCCGTGATGGCCAACCCGCTCACGCTCCCGCTGACGCTGGTGCGCGACCCGCTGCGGGTGGCCGCCAACCTCGCCGGGCTGGTGGTGAGCGTCCCGGCCGCGATGGCGGCGGTCGGCAGGGCCAACCAGCTCATGGAGCGCGCCCTCGACGCCCTGGAGACGCTCAACGAGCAGGGCGAGCGCGCCCTCGCGGGGATGGAGCGCATCACCGAGCAGGGCGAGCGGATCACCGAGCAGGGCGACCGGCTCCTGGCCGAGATGACCGACGCCCGCACGAGCGTGGACCGGATGCTCACCGGCGGCGACGACCTCGTGGCCGCCGCCGACCGCGCCCAGGCCGAGGCCGCCGCCGCCCGCCGCGCCATCGAGGCGGCTCATCCCGTGGCGGAGCGGCTCGCGAACGCGGCACCCGAGATCCTCGAGGCGGTCCACGACGCGCGCCCGCACGTGGAGCGGCTGGCCGAGACGGCCCCGAAGATGCTCGAGGCGGTCGAGCGGGCGCGTCCCGCCGCCGAGCGGATGGCCGACAACGCCGGCCCGATGCTCGAGGAGGCGCGTGCCGCGCGCAAGCAGCTCGAGGAGTCGCACGCGGTGCTGGCCGCGTCGCAGGCCGAGCTGGCGCGGGCCAACGAGCAGGTGCGGCGCGTGCTCGAGATGGCCGCGCCGATCGACCGCATGGCCGGCCGCGTGGAGCGCATCACCGCGCCGCTGCGCCGCGACGCCGGCGAGACGAGCGCCAGGGGAGGGGACGCCGGCCCCGGGGGCGGCGGCTCCGCCGACCGCTAGCGAAGGGTCGCCGCGAGGATCCGCCGGCGCTTGCGCTCGGCGTTCCCCGAGGTGTCGATCGACTGCGACCACACCTGGTAGCGGCCGCGCGGGAGCTTGCCCCTGACCTTGAGGGTCCAGCGCGTGAGCCCCTTCGCCGGCAGGCCGAGCGGCTTGCTGCACGAGCGCCGTGCGGAGAGGCGGCCGTCGGAGCGCACGAAGCGGCACGCCTTGCCGGAGCGAACGGCCACCGCCACCAGCACCCGCGCGAGCTGGCCGCGCCGCTCGCCGAGCGCGCCGCTCGACTTGCACCCGTGGTCGCTGGCCCGGCCGCGTACGAGCACGCGCGAGCGCGAGACCCGCAGCTGGCCGCGGGTGGGGGAGGAGACCGGCGCACGCGTGTCCGCGCACAGGAGCTGACCCGGCGTGGACGGCGGGGTGGGCGTGGTGCCCACGGGGGCGGCCTGCCCGCACGCCAGGTCGATCGCCTGCGTCTCGCCGCGTGCGATCGTGACCGCGCGCGTCTCCTTCACCTCGCCGCCCAGGGTCTCGCAGGTGAGCGTGTACGACTCGGGCGCCGCCGACAGCGGGCGCGTGGACTGGTTCACGTGCCAGTTGTAGAAGCCGGAATCGGGGACCCGCGTGGCGAAGTCGAGCTTGTCCTGCACCTTCACGGCGGGCTGGCTCGTGTCGGTGGCGAACGACTTGCGCAGCCGCAGCACGTGCCCGGCCGGCGCCGTGCCGAGCAGCACCGAGTGGTACGACGGGTTGGCCGCCTGCTCGCCCGCCCGGAGCAGTGCCTCGCGCACGCCGCCCGCGGCGCCGGGCGCGCTGCCCGTGTACTCGGCCACCACGGCCGTCTCGAAGCTCGGGTGGAAGTTCGGCCCGCGCTGCTCGGGCGTGTATCCGTAGGCGCCCTGCGCGAAGTAGTTCCAGTCCTCCGTGGCCCCGGTGATCTCGCCGATCACCCAGCCGAGGTCGGAGTCCCAGCCGCTGGCCTGGCCCATCGCGTCGCCGAGCGCCTTCATCCCGGCCTCGTCCGGCACCACGTCGGTGCTGCGGCTGCACCCGCCGGCCGACTTGCAGAAGCCCGGCTGGCGCAGCCAGATCCCGTCGGCGGTGAACGTGTGGTGCGAGATCACCGTGACGATCGGGCGCGTGGAGGAGAGCTTGTGGAACGACTCCGACTCGGGCTCCGAGTAGGGCGCGGTGCCGCGGTACTGCTGCGTGGTCGGGTCCGAGCTCGACCCCACGCCGCCCCAGTACGCGCCGTAGTTGCGGTTCAGGTCCACGCCCTGCACGGCCGGGCGCGAGATGCACGGAACGGCCTCCGAGCCGGCCGCCGGGCGGCAGTTCTTGCGCTTGTAGCTGGCGCCGTCGCTGAGGCTCAGCGGCAGCGTCGCGAGCTCGTCGTCGTCGAACGGCGTGGGCCCGGCGGTGCGCGACACGTTGAAGCCGTCCGGGTTCATCACCGGCAGCGCGATCACGCGAACGCGGTCGAGCAGGCTCGTCACGCGCGCGTCCTTGCCGTAGCGGGCGGCGAGGTCCTGCGCGAACTCCATCGGCATCTCGCCCGACGGCCACTCGCGCGCGTGGTGCAGTCCCAGCACCGCGAAGACGGGCCGGCCGTCGCGGCCGTTCACGTCGCCCGCGATCTCCACTCCCTCGACCGGCCGCCCCTCGAGCGACTTGCCGATCTCGATCCGCCGCGCGACCGCCGGAAAGCGCTCGGGCAGCGCCTTGACGTCGGCCTGGTAGTCGGCGAGCGTGCGGTAGCCGTCGCGCCCGCTCGGCAGCGGCGAGGCCGCCACGCGCGCCGCGTAGGCGCGGTCGGCGCGCGCCCGCGCCAGGTCCTGCGCGCGCAGGTCGGCCACGAGCGTCTGGAAGGTGAACCCGGCGGCGAGCAGCCGCGCGCGCTCCGCGGCCGAGTAGAGGACCACGGTGGCGCCGCCGGCGCCCACGTCGTGCGTCACGTCGAGCCCCAGCGCCTCGAGGTCGTGCACGCCGCGCCCGCCCAGCGGGACGCGCACCAGCGCGGCGGGCTCGCCCGGACCGGCGGCGTGCTCGTGGAAGCTCGTGCCGAGGACGGCCGTGGACCCCGGCCCGCTCCGCCGGCACGCCTGCGCGATCACCGCGCGGCCGGGCGCCGTGAGGGCCACCGCGGTCTCGCTGCGGCTCGCCGTGGCGCCACCGCCCAGCAGCGTGCCGCTGGCCGCGTCGAACAGCGCGAGGTCCCAGTCGCCGCGCGAGCCGGTCAGGCGGGCGGTCAGGGCGCCCGCGGCCGCGGGGCGGACCGTCTCGCGCGCCGCCCCGGCGCTCCCGGCGGGCAGCAGCCGCTCGTGGCAGTCGCGCGCGACGGCGCGCTCGGCGGTCAGCGTCGCGGCCTCGGCCGCCGCCGGCGCCCCCAGCGCGCATGCCGCCACCAGCCCCAGCAGGACTCGTCCCCTTGCCATGCCCGTCAAGTTAGAGGGTGGACCGCCGGTCCACGCCGCTCCGCCGCCGACCGGGGTCACTTCCGTCCTCTATAGGGACGCAATCGACCCCGCTCGGATGAGCCGGCGCGCCCGCTCGCCGGCGCTCGGGTCAGCCTGCGAGCTTGAGCGTCTTCGTCCGGACGCGGTCCGCGCCGGGCGCGCCGGAGGCCGTGACCCGCAGCGACACGCGCGCGCCGCGCCTGAGCCGCTTCGCCACCGACGAGGGGATCCGCACGGCGACCGTGTGGACGCCGTCGTCGTCCGCGATCAGCGGCCGGGACGCGAGCTTCACGAGCCGGCCGTTCTCGTCGCGAACGCCGACTCGGGCCACGATCCGGCAGATCCGGTCGCACCTGGCCCCGACCGTGACCCGCTTGTCGCCGAGGTCGGCCGCTCCGCCGGAGATCGTCAGCCCCGGGGGGCAGACCGGCCGCTTGCCGCCGGGCTCGCCGAACACCTGCACGCGGCGGTTGTGCTCGTCGCTGATGTAGATGTTGCCGAGGCAGTCGCTGCCGGCGTTGTAGGGCTCCTCGAACTCGCCCGGACCGGAGCCGGGGGTCCCGTCCCCGCCGTTCGCGCCCCAGTGGCGCACGAAGGCGCCGTCGGTGGTCAGCTCCACCACGCGGTGGTTGTTCGTGTCGGCGATCCAGAGGTGGCCGTTGTTGTCCACCGCGCACCCGTACGGCAGCTTGAACTCGCCCGGCCCGGTGCCCGCGCCGCTCGCCGGTCCGCCCGGCTTGCCCTTCACCCAGACGAACTCCCCGGTGTCGTTGCGCAGCTTCACGATCCGGTGGTTCACGTCGTCGGCGATGTAGATGGAGCCGTCGGGGCCGGAGCAGATCCCGCGCGGGGAGTTGAACTCGCCCACGCCGTCGCCGTAGCTGCCGTCGCCGCCGTTCTTGCCGAGCGTGAGCAGCAGCTTTCCGTCGTTGTCGAACTTGAGTACCCGCGCGTTCTCGTGGTCGGCCACCCAGACGTTCCCGAACGGGTCCGTGGCGAGCCCGCGTGGCTGGTCCATCTCGCCGGGCCCGACTCCCGGCGTGCCGTCGCCCCCGTTGCGCCCCCACATCCGCACGAACCTGCCCTCGGGCGTGAACTTCTGGATCCGGTGGTTCTGGGTGTCGGCCACGAAGATGTTGCCGAGCGCGTCGAAGTCCACGTCGTAGGGGAGCTTGAACTTGCCCGGTGCCTGGCTCCACGGGCCCTTCCCGAAGGCCGGGAACGGCAGCACCCGGCCCCGGTAGTCGAAGCGCTGGATCCGGTTGTTCTGGCTGTCGGCCACGAACACGTTGCCGGCGTTGTCCACGCCGATGCCGTCCGGCAGCGCGAACTGGCCCGGCTTCTTGCCGTTCTCGCCGCCGAACTGGCGGAGGAAGACGGCGTCGGCGGAGGCGAGCGCCGGGGCGCCCAAGCAGGCGAGCGCGACGGCGGCGGCGAGGAGGGATCGGCGCACGGCGCGCGAGGGTAGCGCGCTACGGTCGCCCCATGTGGCAGCGGCTCGAGAGGCGGCGCCGGCTCGTCGCGCCCGCCCTGGTCGCGCTGCTGGCGCTCGGGACTGTGTACACCCAGTACCGCGGCCTGCTTGTGGACTCGGCGGGCCGCGACCCGAAGCAGTTCATCGAGGTCGACCTGCGCGAGCGCCACGACGCCGTGCTCGACCACACCGTCGGCGACCCGTGGCGCTACCGGCTGCTGTCCGACTGGGGCGCCGAGGGCGCGCTGCGGATCGCGGACGCGGCCGGCTTCTCGCAGCCGGCGGTCGCCGGCTTCCTCGGCTTCCGCCTGCTCCAGAACCTCGCGATCTTCGCGCTCATGTGGCTGCTCCTGAGACGCCTCGGGCTCGGCTGGTACGAGAGCCTGTTCGGCCTCGGGCTGCTCGCGTGGGGCTTCACGCAGGCGCTGTTCCACCAGGCGATGTCGTTCAACACCTACGGCGACATCGCGTTCTATCTGGCGGCCGCGCTGCTGATCCTGAACCGGCGCTGGTGGTGGATCGTGCCGCTGAGCGTCGCCGCCGCCGTGAACCGCGAGACCAGCGGGCTCATACCCGTGATGCTGATGGCGATGGCCTGGCCGCTCGGCTGGCGGAGCGACGAGGCGCGCCGCGCCCTGCGGATCGGTGCGATCGCGCTGGTCGCGTTCGCGGCGACCTACGGCATCGTGCGCGCCGCGGTCGGCCCGAGCTTCTTCATCGTGCCGAACGGGCAGGACCCGGGGGCGGAGCTGTTCGAGTACAACGTCGCGCGCGGCATGACCTGGGACTTCGTGTTCCAGACCGTGAACGTCCTGCCGCTGCTCGCGCTGCTGTCCTGGCGGCGCTGGACGCCGGAGCTGAAGGCTTTCGGGCTGGCGATCGCGCCCGCGTGGATCGCGATCCACCTGTTCACCTCCGTGCTCGCGGAGTCGCGGCTGCTGCTCGTGCCGCTCGCGCTGGTCTTCATACCGGGCGCTCTGTCCGGGCTCGCCGGCGACCGCGAGGCGGCGCGTCCCTAGGGAACGCCCGGGCCGGGCCGGTGCTCGGCCGTGACCTCGATGAGGCCGACGATGTTCGCGTTGAGCTCGTCCAGCTCCTCGGCCGGCACCCACAGCTCGACGTGCTGGCGTCCCCCGACCTGCTGCGGCTCGTAGCGAGCGGCGAAGCCGGCCTTCACGTCGAAGCGGGTCACGTACCCGACATAGCCGGACGCCTCGTCCTTGGTGTTCCAGTCCCGCGCGATCTGAGCCGCGTACTCCTCGTTGAGGACGGGGTAGAAGATGGGTTGCCGCTCCAGCCTGGGAGGGAAGGCGCGGAAGCCCGCCTCGGCGATGAGGTCGAGCTCCTTCTGCCCGACCGGCCGGTACAGGGTCACGACGTCTTCCGACACGCGGCGGAGCGTACGTGAGCGCACGAGGTGCGATTACCCTGCGGGCCGAGCAACGGAAGGAGGCCAGATGACCGACCGCATGCCCAGCATCCACCCGATCGTCCGCTACCGCGACGTGCGAGCGGGGATGGAGTTCCTCGTCCGCGCCTTCGGCTTCGAAGCCCACGAGGTGCACGAGGGCCCCGACGGCGAGCTGGCGCACGTCGAGCTGCGCCACGACAACGGGATCGTGATGCTCAGCGGCGAGACCGCGTCGCGCGACGAGTTCGCCGGCGAGGCCGGCCGCTCGTGGGTCTACGTCGTGGTGGAGGACGCCGACGCCCACCACGACCGCGCGCAGGCCGCGGGCGCCGAGATCGTGACCGAGCCGATCAGCACCGACTACGGCTCGCGCGACTACTCGGCGCGCGACATCGACGGCAACCTCTGGAGCTTCGGGACCTACCGGCCGTCGCCCGCCGGCTCGGCCTGAGGCTGGGGAGGCCGGCACCGGAACGGCACCTCCTCGAACGCGACCCGGTAGGAGCCGGAGGACCCGCCCGCCCCGAGGTCCGAGCTCGTCCCGATCGCGAGCTCCGTCACGTCCTCGTGCGGGATCACGTCCAGGCAGGGAGGCGTGCGGAGCACGTGCGGCGATGGACCATTGCGTGTGATGAAGCGGGCGCGGCGGCTCATCGGCCCCATGTCCATGTACATCACGCGCGGCTTGAAGAGAAGGCGGCCAACCGTGTCCCGGAACGACCGGTCGATCGCGTCGAATCGCGCCACCACGATCGAGTCCCGGTCCACGGACGGGACCTGCACGGTGTCCCCGAAGCGAACCTCGCGGTTCCCCAGCTCGCGAGCCGGCCCGCAGCGCGGGTCGGCGCGCTCGAGCACCTGCCAGATGCGGTCGACCGCGACCTGGCGGTAGCGGCAGCTCAGCTCCAGCACCCAGCCGGGCGACTCGAACCGAGGCTCCCGCCCGTCGTAGTTGGTGGGCGCGCGCACCACGAATCGCGGCGCGCGGTCGCTGCGCAGGAAGCGGATGTTGAGGTCGTCGAGCTCAGCCGTGTAGGTGGTGAAGGTCTGGAACATGGGGACGGGGCGCCAGGGAAGCTCGTGGTGCGCCCAGGCGAGTCCCGTCTCGGAGTCCCAGTGGGTCGTGCCGGTCCGGAGCCGGTTGACCGTGCTTGGCGCGAGGCCGAAGGCGATGCGCAGGTGGGTGCGGCGGTCCTCGCGCAGCCGCACGCGCTTCTCGCTGGACGCGAGGGTGTCGAGGGCGTCGATCGTCGGGCCGGTCGACAGCCTGAGCAGGTCCACCGCCCGCCGATCGGCCATGGCGCCGACCGCGAGCGAGGTCGCGACGACGACGCCCAGCGCGACGGCCATGCGGTCGCGTCTTAGGAAGGCGGGGAGCACCAGCAGCACCGGCCCGAAGAACGTGATCGCGTGGCCGGCGTCGTGGCGGGTGAAGCCGTGCCGGAAGGTGACCCACGTGAACCCGAGCAGCACGAGCCCGATCGTGACTCGCTCGAGGCGGTCCTGCCCGCGCGTCGCGACATGCGCGAGCACCCCGCCGAGCACGATGGCCATCCCCGCCAGCGCGTAGTCCTCCTTCCGCCCGGAGTCCTCCAGGGCCATGGCCTCCGACCAGCCGGTCATGACCGGCACCGCGTTGGCGAGGTAGTCGGGGAGCTCGGCGAGCGACTGGCGCGCGACGAGCCACCACGCGACGAGCGCCAGCACGTAGCCCCCGGCCGCGACGGCGACGGCACGCCCCGGGGTCCCGTCGCCGGCCCCTGACCGCCGCCGCACGGCGACCGCGGCCGCGATCACGAAGAGGACCCCGGCCGCAAGCGCGCCTGTGCTGAGCTTCACCACCAGCGCGAGCGCCGCCACGGCCGCGATCGCGGCCAGCTCGCGGTCGCGCATCCGCAGGCCGCGGTCCACGGCGATCGCGATCGCGAGCATCACCAGGACGGCGTCGAGCCGCTCCGGCATCGCGACCCCGCTCGTGAGCTGCGCGAGCAGCAGCACCAGGACCGCCGCGAACGCGGGTCCGGTCACGCGCAGAGCGAACCACGCCGCCAGCACGAGCGAGGCGACGTAGACAGCGAACGTCGCGACGGTCGCGACGATCGCCGTGCCCACGAAGTAGAGGTACGGCAGCGCGATGAAGCCGAGCGGCCCGTACTGGAAGGTCAGCTCGCTGCCGAAGTTCCGCCCCTCGCGCCCGGCCACGTGGAGCGCCGCGATCCAAGCAGGGTCACCGCCGGGGTCGAGCGGCGCGAGCGAGATCGTGAAGGTGAGGAGCGAGGCGAGGACCCCGATGACCACGTGCGCGCGCGGTCTGAGGCGACCCCGCCCAATCGAGCCACCCGCCCTCTCAGCCATCGGCATCGAGACTAGACGCAGTCAGGCGCGCGCCGAGTAGCGAGGCCATGCGGCGCCCGCCGCGCGGTCTACTTGATCGAGATCAGGTCGACCACGAACACGAGCGTGGCGTTCGGCGGGATCGTGGGCGGCTGCCCGCTCGGGCCGTAGGCGAGGTCCGGCGGGATGATCAGCTTGCGCCGGCCGCCCTCCTTCATGCCGACGATGCCCTCGTCCCAGCCCTTGATCACGCCGCCCTCGCCCAGCTTGAACGGGAACGGCTCGCCGGTGTTCCACGACGCGTCGAACTCGGTGCCGCCGTCGTAGAGCACGCCGACGTACTGCATCTCCACGTCGTCGCCCTTCTTCGCGGCCTTGCCCTTGCCCTTCACGATGTCCTGCTTGACGAGCTTCTTGGGCGGGTCGCCCTTCGGGATGTCCACGCGCGGCTTCTTGTCGAGGTCCTTCGGGTCGCCGCCCTCGGCCTCGGCGGGCTCCGCCGGCTCGGTCGGCGCCGGCGTGGAGGGCGCCGGAGCGCTGGGCGCGGCGGTGGACGGGTCGCTCTTGGTGTCGTCGTCGCCGCAGGCGGCGAGGGCGAGCACGGCGGCGAGCAGGGCGAGCAGGAGCAGCGGGCGCAGTTTCGTCATGGCGCGCGAGGCTAGCGACAATCAGGCGCGCGCGAACCGGCTGATCGCCACCTCGGGCCTCACCGCGGGCAGGTGCGCCCGGAAGATCCGGAAGTAGGCGAGCTCCTCCTTCGTGCGCAGCGGCGGGTCCACGGCGGCGCGCTCGGCGTCGAATTCCTCGTCGCCGATCGCGGCCTCCACGGCGGCGCTGATCGCGTCCCGGGCGCCGCTTCCGTCGCCGAACTCCGCCTTGTCGCGCCAGAGCACCTCGTCGGGCAGCCAGCCCCGGAACGCCTCTCGCAGGAGCCGCTTCTCGGGCGTCCCGGGGCCCGCCACCTTCACCTCGGCGGGCAGGCTCATCGCCCAGTCGATGACCTCGCGGTCGAGGAACGGGACGCGCGCCTCGAGGCCGTGGGCCATCGTCACGCGGTCGCAGCGCTGGAGGTTGAGGTTGTGGAGCGAGCAGACCGTGCGCTCCAGCTCGGCGTGCAGCCGGCCGGGGTCGCTGAAGTCGCGCATGTAGTCGTAGCCGGCGAACAGCTCGTCGGCACCCTCGCCGGTCAGCACGACCTTCACGTGCCGCACGGTGGCGCGGGCGAGCAGGTAGTTCGGCACCGCGCTGCGCACGAGCCCCGGGTCGAACGACTCGATCGAGCGCACCACGCCGGGCAGGGCTCTGAGCGCCTCCTCGGGCGTGTAGGTGGTCTCGTGGTGCTCGGTCGAGAGGTGCTCGGCCACCTGCCGCGCCGCGGCCAGGTCGGGGGAGCCGGGCGTGCCGACCGCGAACGTCCTCAACCGCCCGCCGCGCGCCGCCAGCTCGCGCGCCGCGATGGCCGCCACCAGGCTCGAGTCGAGCCCGCCGGACAGGAAGACGCCCACTGGCACGTCGCCCATGAGTTGGCGGCGCACCGAGTCCACCAGCACCTCGCGCGTGCCGCCGACCCAGGTCTCGGGCGGCGGCTCCGCCAGGTCCCGCCGCAGCGCGCGGGCGAAGCGCACGAGGCCGCCCTCGGGCGTCCACGCGCAGCCGGGCGGGAAGGGCTCGACGTCCGGCTGCCAGCTCTCGTCGAACACGTGCATCTCGGAGGCGAACAGCACCTCGTCGCCGCGCCGCGCCCAGTACAGCGGCTTGATCCCCACCGGGTCGCGCGCGGCCACGAAGCGGCCGTCGCGCCCGGCGGCCACGAAGGCGAACATGCCGTTCAGCTCGGCCAGCGCCTCGGGCCCGCGCTCGTCGAGCAGGTGGAGCGCCACCTCGTTGTCGGACGAGGTGAGAAACCCGCGGTCGCCCAGCCGCGCGCGCACCTCCTCGTGGTTGTAGACCTCGCCGTTGCCGACCAGGAACAGCACGCCGCCGGGGTGGCCCAGCGGCTGGGCGCCGCCGCCGACGTCCACGATCGACAGGCGCCGGTGTCCGAGCCAGCTGCCGTTGACGGCCACCGAGCCCTCGTCGTCGGGGCCGCGGTGCTCGAGCCGCGCGAGCATGCGCTCGAGCGCGGCGCGGTCGGTGACGCCGTGGGCGGCGACGATCCCGCACATGCCGTCCCCCTACCCGAGCCCGGCCGCGGTCATCCCGGCGGCGGGGGCGGCGTAGGCGGCGGCGCGCCGGTCGCCCAGGTGGTCGATCCGGGTGCGCAGCGACTCGCTCATGGCGCGCGCGTCCGGCGACGCGATCGCCAGCCCGGCGCGGCTGCCGGCGTGCGCGCGGACCACGCCGTCCGGGTCCACGACCTGCGCGCGGCCGAGGAAGCGCAGCGGTCCCCACGGCCCCGACTGGTTCGAGGAGACCCAGGCGACCTGGTTCTCGAGCGCGCGCGCCGACGCGATCACGTCGAAGTGGCGCGCCTGGCGGTCCTCCTCCGGGCGTGGCGCCGGATCGTGGCGGTCGACCGGCCAGGCGGCCATGCAGGCGATCGTCTCGGCGCCGTCGAGCGCCAGCGCGCGGGCCGCCTCGGGGAAGAGCTTGTCGTAGCAGAGGAGCATCCCGATCCGGCCGGCGGGCGTGTCGAAGGTGGCGAAGCCGTCGCCGGCGGTGTACGCGAACCGCTCCGCGGGCGGCAGGTGCACCTTGCGGTGGCGGCCGAGCACGCCGTCGCCGCTCACGCAGACCGCCGAGCTGTAGAGGCCCTCGGGCGCGGCCTCCGTGTAGCCCGCGCAGATCACGGTGTCGCCCGCCAGCTCCACGAGCCGGGCGATCTCGGGCCCGTCCGGCCTGAGCGCCGGCGGGAGGTCGGGCCCGAGCTCGCCCGGCAGCGGCTCGCGCATGTAGCCGCCGAGCGCGCACTCGGGGAACACGACGAGCCCGGCGGAGCGCCGCCGCGCCCTCTCGAGGGTGCGCTCGACGCGCGCGAAGCAGGCGTCCAGGTCGCGCCCGAACGGCGCCGCCACGGCGGCGACGGTGGTCTCGCTGTTGCCCGCTGCCGTCCGCATCGGTGGATCTTCGGCGCCCGGCGGCGGCCCGCCTACCGCCCGCCGGTATGAGCCGCGCCACCCGGTTTTCGCCCGGATGTCGAGTCGGGCCCGCCGCCGGGCGCGGCACAATCCCGGTGTGGTCGAGGGGCGCCGGGCGTTCTTGCTGCTCGCGCTGGTGGGGCTGCTGGTCGCCGCCACCTACCTGCTGCCCGCGCTGAACGTCGGCCCGTTCGGCGACGACGAGGCTGAGCGGCCCGCCCGCGACGTGCCTGCTCACGGCTGCGACGGCGCGCGCGAGGAGCCGGGCGGCGACCTCCGGGCCGCCGAGCGCGCCACGCTCTGCCTGCTGAACGCCGAGCGCCGCGCCGCCGGCCGGTCGCCGCTGCGGACCGACGGCGCGCTGCGCCGCGCGGCGCTGGCGCACTCCGAGGACATGGTCGCGCGCGACTTCCTGGAGCATCGCAACCCGGACGGGCTGGAGGCCCACGACCGGATCGTGCGGGCGGGCTACCGGCTGCGGCGGGGCGGCTTCTCGACCGGCGAGAACCTCGCGACGGGGCCGGCGGGCGCCGACAGTCCCGCGGTGATCGTCGACGGCTGGATGCACAGCCCCGGGCACCGCCGCAACATCCTCCGGCGCGGGTTCCGGGAGATCGGCATCGGGATCGTGGCGGAGCAGCAGGGCGGGGGCGAGGGGGCCACCTACACCACGACGTTCGGCGGCACCGCCGAGGGCTGACCCGTGGCGTCAGCCGGAGGGCGGCGGCTGCGGGACGGGGCCGCCCTCCTCGTTGTACTCGTGGAGGGCGCTCGCGTAGTCGCGGATCGACTGCGGCGTGGTCCCGGGCTCGCCGGTGTTGTACGGCGGCTTCGGGTCGTACTGGATGAGGAGCTGGATCGCCTCGGCCGTGTAGTCGGCGCTGAGGCGGGTGGCCAGCGTCAGGGCCATGTCGATCCCGGCGGAGACCCCGGCGCCGGTGATGACCTTGCCCCGCTCGACCACCCGCTCCGGGAGATACGTGGCCCCGTACTCGGCGAGCTGATAGCCGACGGCCCAGTGGGTCGTGGCGTCGAGGCCCTGCAGCACGCCGGCCTTCCCGAGCACGAGCGCACCGGTGCAGACCGACGTCGTGTACAGCGAGCCCTGGTGCGCCCCCGCGACCCAGCCCACGAGTGCCTCGTCCTCGACCATCTGCTGCGTGAACGAACCACCCGGCACGAGCACCACGTCCGGGTCCGGCAGATCGTCGAACGAGTAGTCGGCGATGAGGCCGAGCGGCCTGTCGCTGCGGATCGGCCCCGTCCTCTCCGCCACGAACTTGACCTCCACGCCGGGCACGCGCCAGATGACCTCGTAGGGGCCGACGGCGTCGAGCGCCGTCATGCGCTCGAAGAGCGGGATCGCGACGACCATGGGCCCTACCGTAACCGGACCGCGCCGCCGGGTCGACCCCCAGACGGCGGGATAGTGTCCGCGGGGTGAGAACCCGCGCGATCGTGTCCCTGCTGGCGCTCGCCCTGATCGCCGGCTGCGGTGGCGACGGCGGCGGCGACGAGCCTCGCACGGGCCCGTTCGGCGGCACGACGACCACGCAGGCCGAGCCGCGCCCGCCGGCCGAGCGCCCCGCGGACGAGGGCGGCACGGAGGCCCGCGAGCCGGGCCCGTCCGCGGAGAAGCGGCTGGAGCGCACGCCGCGCTCGCTGGCAGCCTGCATCCGCGACGACGAGCGGGTGGCCGAGGCGATCGTGAAGGGCCGCAAGAGCGAGGACGCGACGTACTTCGCGGACCTCGTCGGCAGCCGCGTGGACGTGCTCGGCGTGACGCTGAAGGGCGAGGGCGCGGAGCACAGCGTCTTCCTGTTCAAGGACGAGGCCGCCGCGCGCAAGGCGGCCCCGGGCGCGGGTGGCGAGGGCTTCGAGGTGCAGCTGCGGGGAGCGGCGCTGGTGGTCGCGCCGCCCCGCGCGGACACCGGCCCGATCGCCGACTGCCTCGGGGCTACCGGGTACGCGCGGGGCTAGCCAGCACCCGCCCGAAGCCGAACGGCACCTGATCGCCGGACTCGCGGGCGGGGCGCTCGGCGTCGCCGAACAGCTCCGCGAGCGGCGTGGGCCGGTCCACGCGCCGCTCGTGGCCGTGCGCGGCCAGCCACGCGTTCGCCTCGGCGGCCGCCAGCGGCTTGAACTCCACGTCGGCCAGGCAGCGGCCGGGCCGCCGCGTGGCGGGGTGCAGGCGGCCGACCGGCTCGTTGGTCGTGATCAGGACGATCGTGCGCGTGCCCTGCCCGAGGATCCCGTCGGTCACGTTGAGCAGCCGCGAGAGCGCCTGGCCGGTCACGGCACGCGCGTCCGCGGCGATCAGCTCGCCCGCGTCCTCGAGCGCGACCAGCCGCCAGCGGTCGTCGTCGCCGTCGTCCCACGTCAGCAGGTCGAGCATGTATGCGCCGCCGCGGCCGAAGAGCTCCTCCGGATCCATGACGAAGTGCGTCGTGCACCAGTCCGACCACGCGCGGGCGAGCGCGCGGAGCGCGTGCGACTTGCCGGTGCCGGGCGCGCCGCGCCAGAGGATCAGGCTGCCGCCCTCCGGCGCACGCATGGCGGCCAGGCGCTCGAGCGCCGCGCGCACGCCGGCCTCGTAGTTCGTGGCGATCGAGCCGAGCTCCGGCGCGTCGATCTCGCGATGACGCACCTGCGGCCCGCGCGCGCCGTTCATCCAGAACGCGACCGAGATGCGGCCGGACTCCGGCTGGGGCTCGGTCGCGAGCGCGCGCCGCAGCTCCGCGGCGCCGGACCGCGCGGCGCCGAGCGTCTCGGCACCGACCTCGATCCGGATCTCGCCGTGGTTCACGTCGACCAGCACCGGGTCGCCCGACGGGAGCCGGACGAAGGCCTCGACCTCGTCGGCGCTCGGATCGGCGCGCACGAGCACGGGCTCGCCCACCTCGGCGAGGCGGTCCGGCGCGGCGGCGCCGGGGAACTCGTCCTGGACGAGCTGGGTCAGGCCGCGGGTCACGAGCTCAGCCACGAAGAGCGCGCGCGGCAGAGCCTCCGGCCAGACGGTCGGCGTCCAGGGGCGGGTGATGTCGGTTGTGCCGTACATGGCAACGCCCTCGAGAGGGGTCGAACCTCCGGCCGCGCGCCGCGCGCGGCCTCCACCGGGGAGGGCGGATCGTCTCTTCGGGATGCGGCCGGCGCCCTCGGGCGGCGCCGGCTGACAGGCTCAGTGGCCGGGCAGCGCGACGCGCCCGCTGTGCGCGGACCGCGTCTCGAAGATCTGCTGTGAACTGAGCTGCATGACGGACTCCCAAGGTAGCTCAGCGGGCGCGCTCGCACAAGGGCGCGGACGGGTTGCGCGCCGGCCGCGATGCGCGGCGCCTGCCGCTTCGCGAGAATGCGCTCGATGGATCTGAGCCTCGTGAAGCTGGGCGAGCCGGCCGAGACGCTCGTGATCTCGGGCCGCGCGGCCGTGCGCATGGACGACGGCGACGAGCCCTACGTGTCGCTGCACATCATGGGCAGCGAGGGCTACGCGGCCTGACGCCGTGCCGCGCTACGTCGCACTGCTCCGCGGGATCAACCTCGGCGCCCGCAACCGGGTGAGCATGCCGGAGCTGCGCGAGCTGCTCGAGGGGCACGGCTACCGCGACGTGGCGACGCTCGTGCAGAGCGGGAACGTGGTGCTCACGAGCCGGGCCTCCGCGGCTCGGCTGGAGCGCGACCTCCAGCGGCAGATCGCGGAGGGGCTCGGCGTGGACACGCCGGTGATCGTGCGCACGCGCGAGGAGCTGGCCGCCGTGGTCGAGCGCGACCCGCTGGGATCGGTCGCCGACGACCCCAAGCGCTACCAGGTCACGTTCCTGGCCGAGGAGCCGGACGAGGACGCGGCCCGCGAGCTGGCGGAGGCCGACGTGGCGCCCGAGCGGATCGAGCTGATCGGCCGCGAGCTCTACACGTGGCACCCGGACGGGATCCGGCGCTCGAAGGCCGACCGGCTGCGCACGAGCAAGCGCCTGCCGGCCGGCACGGCGCGCAACTGGCGGACGGTCACGAGCCTGCTCGAGCTGGCGGACGGAGAGACGCCGTGACGACGCTCTACGTGGCGGTCGGCGGCCTGCTCGGCGTGCTCGCGCGGTTCGGCATCGGCCGGGCCACGGCCGGCCACGAGCAGCTGCTGTGGTCGACCGTCGCGATCAACGTCGCCGGGTCGTTCCTGCTCGGCCTGCTCGTGGCCGGCCAGTGGTTCGGGCGCGACGTGCGCGAGGGCATCGGCGTCGGGTTCCTCGGCGGCCTCACGACCTTCTCCACGTTCTCGGTCCAGGCGGTCCTGGAGGTCGACTCCGGCGAGCCGGCCCGCGCGGCCGTGTACGTGCTGGCGTCGGTCGCCGGGGGCCTGGCCGCCGCGGCGGCCGGGTACGCGCTCGGGCGCGCGCTCGCCTAGCGCGGCCGTCAGGGCAGGCAGGGGTGCGCCGTGCAGTGGCGCGCGGCGATCACCCTCAGCCGGCTCCAGGGGAAGCTCTGGAAGAGGTTGTAGGGCTGCCGGTCGCCGAAGAAGCCGCGGTTGCCGTTGTCGATGCCGCCCACGCCCGGCCCCGTGCGATACGGGTTGGTCGCCTCGGTCTGCGGATCCTGTCCGGCGAAGCCGACGTTGTCGTGCGTGATGTCGTGCACGACCAGGCCGTACTTCTGAGCGGCCCGCTCGACCGCCTTCGTGAGCGGCGGGTTCGTGTCCGCGTTCACGTCGTAGGTGGGGTCGAGCTGCAGCCGCGCGCCCTCGGGGATGCAGGTCGGTTCGTTCTGGTTCCCGTCGGATCGCTGCGCGGGGTGGACGAAGTAGCTCGCGCACGCGTCGGGCAGCGCGATGCCCACCGCGTGGCCGATCACGCCCGAGCGGAGGTCCTCGAACGTGATGAGCCCGCCGAGCAGCGGCAGCGAGGTCGCGGTCGCGCCCCAGTGCCAGCCGTCGGTCGGAGCGAGGCCCGGCCACGCCGCGTTCGAGAAGTAGCCCGGGTCCGTGTCGTACTGGTCCATGATGCCGCCGTATTCCGCGTGCCACTGGCCGTCGCCGTGGCACGGCGCGCCCCAGTCGAGCGCCTGCGTGCAGCCCGGAGCGTTCTGCTCCGGCGAGCTGGCCCGCCAGAACTCGTAGAGGACGTGAGCGCTCGTGTCGAGGACGGTGATGTGGCCGTCGGTCCCGTCGGCGGCCTGCGCGCCCGGCGGGAACGGGACGCCGCCGTTGCCGTTGATCGACTGGATCAGCGTCTGCTGGTGCGGCCGGTTGCCGTTGATCGTGAGCGAGCGCTTGGGCGCGCCGGCTCCGACCCTGTGGATCGGCGTGGAGTAGTTGGCGTGCTGGAAGTAGGGGAAGCTGTGCTCGGGGTGGAGCGGGTCGGCCTTGAGGCGGATGTAGGTGGCGAGCGCGTTCACCTGCGCGGCCGAGGTGGGCTCGAGCGCCGGGTTGGCGGCGATCGGCTTGTTCCACGGCCCCGCCGGGCTGAAGGCCTGCTCGGCCCGGGCGGGCGCGGCCGCGAGCGCGGCGACGACCGCCGCGGCTGCCAACGCTGCTGCCCGTGCCGAACGCATCCTCACGTACCCCGGCGGCCAAGGTAACGGCCGCCGGGGCGGCATGGGAATTGCTCGTCGGAGCTAGCCCTCGAGCCAGCGCAGCGCGCGCTTCATCACGTCCGCGCGGCTGTGCGCGCCGTGGTCGGCGGCGATGAAGTGGTTGCCGATCCAGAGCGAGAACGCGACGAGGCAGCGGGCCTCCACGTCGTCCGGGTCGGGGACGAGCTCGCCGAGCAGCGAGCGCATGTAGTCCATCCGGCGGTTGTCGGCGCGCTGCAGGCGGGCCGCCACCGACCGGTCGCGCCGCGCCCAGTCGCGCACCGCGAGGTCGATCCGCAGCACGTCGTCGCGCGAGGCACCGATCGCGAACAGCCTGCGGAGCCTCGTTCGCGCGTCCCCGCCGTCGGTCTCGATGCGCTCGATCACCTCGTCGATCGCCGTGCGCTCCCACGCGTCGAGCATCTCCTCCAGCAGCGCGCCCCGATCGTCGAAGTGCCAGTAGAAGCCGCCCTTGGTCACGCCGAGCGCCTGAGCGAGGGGCTCGATCCGCACGGCGTCCGGGCCGCCGCCGGCCAGCGCGCGAAGCCCGGCCTCGATCCACCTGCCCCGGGGGGTGCGAGCCGCCGCCATCGTCCATACGCTACCGTATGGAACATACGGCACCGTATGGATGGAGTCCCGACGTGACGCTTCCGCCCGGCCAACACGAGCTCGACCGCTTTCCCCGCTTCGGCACGCACCTGCACCGGCCCGCGCCGGCGGTCCCCGCCGAGCCCGCGATCGAGATAGGCGGCGCGGTGACCGCCGCGTTCACCCTCCGGCTCTCCGAGCTCGCGGCGCTCCCCCGGCGCGAGCAGGTCTCCGACTTCCACTGCGTGGCCGGCTGGTCGGCCACCGGCCTGCGCTGGGAGGGGGTCCCGTTCGCGGCCTTCCACCGCGAGGTCCTCGAGCCGGCGGTGCGGCCCGGCGCCGTCGTCAGCCACGTGGTCTTCGGCGGCCTCGACGGCTACCGGTCGGTCGTCGCGCTCGAGGACGCGCTGGGCGACGACGTGCTGATCGCCGAGCACCTCGACGGGCGCCCGCTCGACGCCGACCACGGCGCGCCGGTGCGGCTCGTCAGCCCGAGCCAGTACGGCTTCATGAGCACCAAGCACCTCTGCCGCATCGAGCTGCACACCTCCGAGCCGTCCGAGGACTACGCCGAGGCTCCGCTCCTGGTGCGGGTCGGTCTGCGCCACGCCGCCCAGCCGCACCCGCGGGCGCGCGTGTGGGAGGAGGAGCGCCACCGCCATCTCCCGGCGCGGGTGGTGCGGCCCGTCTACCGGCTGCTGATCGCGCCGATCCGGTTCGTCTCCGCGCGCGGGAGGGGGCTGCGATGAAGGTCTCGGACGCCGCGCACGCCGCCCGGCCGTGGCGGATCCACGAGATCCTGGGCGACTTCGAGCTCGAGGACGTGTGGGCGCTGCCGACCCCCGGCGGCCCGGACGACTTCCCGCGCCTCGTGGAGTGGGCGACCTCGCTCGACCCCTCGCGCGGGCCGCTGCCGGTGCGCGCGCTCTTCGAGCTCCGTTGGAAGGTCGGCGGGCTGCTCGGCTGGGACGACGAGGGGGCCGGCGTCGGCTCGCGGGTGCCGACGCTCCGCGACCGGCTCCCCGCGGACCTGCGCGACGGTCCGTCCGGGCCCGAGTTCGAGGCGCTCCCGTTCACCCCGCTCTACCTGACGGCGGACGAGTTCGCCGCTGAGATCGCCAACCGCACGATGCACGGCGTGATGCACCTCGCGTGGGTGCCCGACGGGGCCGGGGCCTACCGCGGCGAGATGGCCGTCTACGTGAAGCGCAACGGCGTGTTCGGGAACGCGTACATGGCGGCGATCAAGCCGTTCCGGCACATGGTCGTGTACCCGCCGATGCTGCGCGAGCTCGGGCGCGGCTGGCGGGCGCGGTACGGATGACGGGCGGCTAGGACAGCGGCGCCGAGCGCGCCTCGGTGCCCTTCGTCCAGAGCAACGTCCTGCGATCGGCGCTCAGCGTGAGCGAGTCCCGCACGATGTCGGCTCCCGAGTCCAGCAGCGCCCGCCCGGCGGTCGCCCGCTCGCGCGAGAAGCGGTACACCTCGTAGTTGGTGGTGGCGGGGTACTGCGCGAAGGTGGTGTGCTCGGTGATCCAGCCGATCGAGCCGTTGCGCTTGAGGACGAGGTCGGCCACGTCGTAGTCCTCCACCTGTCCGCTCGGGGCCCGCGCGTCCTGGTCGACCACCACCTTGCCGTTGCGCAGGTCCACCACGTAGATGTCGGTCTGGGTGTCGCCCGCGCCGCCCGCCGGATAGATCGTGTAGCGCTCGTACGCGACGAACACTCCGGCCAGCTGGACGTTGACTGGAACGGTGCCGTCGCCGCCCTTCCCCTCGGAGACGCGATCGAGCCCCGGCAGCAGATACGGGCGGCCCACCTTCGCGGCGCACCCGTACCAGCGATCGTTCTTCTCGAAGACGTGCGCCTCCTTGGACTTGTGCGTGATCTTCCCGCCCTTGGCGTGCTTCGAGCAGCCGTGGCTGGCGGAGGCGGGCTGGGCCGCGACGAGGCTTGCGGCCATCACGGCCAGGATGAGAGCGATGCGGGTGCGTGGCATGGGAGCTAGAACACGCCAGGCCGGAGAAACGCTCGCAGTCGCGCGGGCGAAGCGGCTCCGGGTCACTCGGCGCTCGGCATGCCCTCCGGCCGCTTCGGCCAGCCGCTCGTGTCCTCCTCGACGAGCGTCGCCCGCGGCCCGTAGAACGCCGGCTGGTCGTACTCGATCCCCAGCGCCCGGCAGTAGCGGTTCAGCATGTCGAGGTCGAAGCGGCGGGCGATCCGCCGCTCGCCGTAGCGCTCGGGCTCCTCGAAGCTCTGCTGCTCGCCGTTCAGGTGCCAGCTCCAGCCGGAGTCGCCGCGGCTCGCCTGCACCACCCGGAGCTCGTGCCACCTGCGTGCGCAGGCGCTCGGCGAAGTGCGCCGCGAAGCTCAGGTCGCTGCCCTGGCTGAAGATCGCGGTCCACTCCGGCCCGGCCTCGACGATGAGCCACTTCCAGCTCGGGATCGCCGCCGGCTCGAGCAGGTCGAGGAGTGCGAGGAGCGAGCCGCGGCGCTCCGAGTGCGTCTCGCGCGTGCCGCCCTCCACCGTCCATTCGATGCGGGCGCGGAGCACGTCCGCGTACGGCGCGCGGACGAACCAGATCGTCTCGGTGAACGGGTCGCGCGCGCCCGCGAGGAGCTCGCCGCCCGGGCCGGAGCGCGCCGCGGCCGCGTCCTCGTCCGCGAGGGCGTGCCGCACGACGTCCGCGGGCAGCGCTCCCACCACCGCGTCGCGCGCGGGCCCGTCCGGAAGCTCTGCCGCACGCGCGGTCAGCCGGGCGACCGCGCCGGGCGGCGGACCGGTCCACGAGAGCACCCCGGCGGCGTCCTCGACACGCTCGAGGTCGTCGTGCTCGAGCGAGTCGAGGCACCAGCGGTGGCTCTCGGCGCCGCTGGCCACGAGCCCCCAGAGCGCCTGCGCCCGCCCCTCGAAGTCATCGCGCCGCCGCGCGTCGTCGTACCGGCGCGCGTATGCGCCGGCGCCGTCGCCGTACTCGCTCAGCTCGGGCGGCTCGCCCGAGACCCGGACGTCCTGGGGGAGTCGCAACGCCTCACGCGCCCTCCGCCGCCGCGCGCGGAGGAAGCGCACAGCCGTCTACCGCGCGCAGTCGATGCAGAGCACCGACTCGGGAGCGACCTCGAGCCGCGCCGGCGCGATCGCCTTGCCGCAGCTGTCGCAGGTCCCATAGCTGCCGTCCTCGACCTTCGCGAGCGCGCGCAGGAGCCGCTGCTCGGAGACCTCGAGGCTGGTGCCGATCCCGATCTCGTTGCGGCGGCTGATCGCCTCGGTGGTGCCGTCGCCGACGCGCTTGCCGAAGCCGATCCCCGACCCCGGCTCGGGCGTCTTGGCGAGCGCCGCGATGCGCGCCTGGATCTCCTCGAGGCGGGTGCGGAGAACGCGTTCGGTGTCGGTCGTCGCCACGGGTGTGAGCGTAGCTCTGCCGGGGCCAGCGGCAAGTCATTCAAATGTTCGTTACAGTGTTGGTATGAGCGACTCGTGTGACCTTCTCTGCCTCGACCTCGTGAAGGCGGAGGCCATACGCGGCGAGCAGCCGGGGCCGCACGCCGTGGAGCGGGGCGCCGCCGTCGCGCACGCGCTCGCGGACCCCACGCGCCTCGGGATCGCCGCGGCGCTGGCCGAGGCCGGCGAGCTGTGCGGGTGCGACCTGGCCTGGATCACCGGCCGCTCGCAGAAGCTCGTCTCCCACCACCTCAAGGTGCTCCGCGCCGCCGGCCTGAGCCGCACCCGCCGCGACGGCAAGATCGTGTTCCACGCCCTCACCGGCGACGCGCGGTCGCTGCTGCGCGCCGTCCTGGCCGCGGAGGCGGTGAGCGCGTAGATGGCCGGCTGGGCGCTCGCCTTCTACCTGGTCTTCCTGGTCGTGGCGTTCGGGCTGCGGACGGTCGTTCACAAGCGGCGCACGGGCTCCACCGGGTTCCATGGCATCAGCGGCCGCCCCGGCTCGGCGGAGTGGACCGGCGGCGTGCTCTTCGCCGTGGCGGTGCTGCTCGGGCTGGCCGCGCCGGTCCTGGACCTCGCCGGCGTGGTCGACCCGATCGGGGCCCTCGACGGAGCCACCGGGCACGCGGCTGGAGCCGGCCTGTTCTTCGGCGGTCTCGTCACGACGGTGCTCGCGCAATTCGCGATGGGCGACTCGTGGCGGATCGGCGTGGACGCCGCGGAGCGCACGGCGCTCGTCACGACCGGCCCGTTCGCGCTCGTGCGCAACCCGATCTTCAGCGGCATGATCCCCGTGGCGATCGGCCTGGCGCTGCTGGTCCCGAACGCCGTCGCGATCGCCGCGGCGGCTGCGCTGCTGGTCGCCCTCGAGATACAGACGCGCCTCGTGGAGGAGCCCTACCTGCTGCGGGCGCACGGCGACGAGTACCGCCGCTACGCGTCCCGCGCCGGCCGCTTCGTGCCGCTGCTCGGGCGGCTGCGCTAGGTCCCCGTCGCCGCGCCGGGCGCCGCAGGCGGCTCGCGACCGGAGTACCTTGCCCGTGGTATGACCGGCGTCCGCTCCGAGGGAAGCGGGGGGCAGGCGGACATCAGGCACGCTGCGCGGGGGACGATGGTCCGCGCGCGGCCCGCGATCGCCGCCGACCGGCTCCCCGATGCACGACTGCTGGCGATCGTCGCGGCGCCGCCCGCGCTCGCGGCGTGCGCGCTGGCGGTCGCGGTCGCACCCGTGACCGCGTGCGTGATGGCGATCGTCGCCGGGGTCCTGGCACTCGCCCGGTGCCGCCCGCCGTGGGCGTTCGCCGCCGCGGTCCTGCTCTTCGGCTTCGAGGGCTCGGTCAAGCTGCTGCTCGGCCTCGAGCCCACGCCCGTCCCGATCGAGAGCCGGGCGCTGGGGGCCGGCGCGCTCGATCTCGTGCTCTTCGCGGCGATCGCGGGCCTCGTCGCGGCCGATCGCCTCCGAACGCCGCGCGCGCTCTGGCAGCGCGCCGGGCGTCCGGGGCGCGTGGTGATCGTGCTCCTCTTCGCCTGGCTCGGGGTGTCCGTGCTGCAGATCCCGCTGGGCGGAGACCTCGGCCAGGGCCTCGAGGGGTTCCGGATCTTCCACGCCTATGCCCTGGTCGCGGTCGGCGCCGCCATCGTCTTCGCGGCGCGCGGCGACGTGGTGCGGCGCGCTCGGGTCGCGCTCGCGATCGGGCTGGTCGTGAGCCTGTACGCCGCGGTTCGCGTCGCGATCGGCCCGGCCTTCGAGGAGGTGGTGTTCGCCACGTCCGGCGCGCGCCATCACACCATCGGCACCAGCCTGAGGGCCGTCGGCTCGTTCAGCAGCGCCGTCGGCATGCAGAGCTTCCTCACGCCGCTGTGCGCCTTTGCGCTCGTGGCCGGATACCTCGAGCCCCGGCTGCGCCTCGTCGCCTGGCCGGCGGCCGCGCTCGCCCTGGTCGGGCTCTGGGGTGCCTACGGGCGAGCTCCGATGGTGGCGATCGGTGCGAGCCTCGCTCTCGCCCTGGCCGTGGTGGTCGCCGCCGCGGACATCTCGCGCCGGCGCAAGCTCACGGCCGGGCTCCTCTCGGCGATCGTGCTCGCCTCGATGTACGGGGGGCTCGAGGTCGCGGGGCGGACGTCCCCCGAGCTGAAGATCCGCGCCGGCGGCGTCACCAAGCCGCTGTCCGACGTGTCGGTGAGCGACCGGCTGACCACCTGGCGCCAGGCGATCGCCGACGTGTCCCGCCATCCGCTCGGGCGCGGGGTCGGCACGGTGGGGGCGGCCAGCGACAGAGAGGACGGCCGCCGCCGGACGACCGACAGCAGCGTGGTCAAGGTGGCGGTCGAGCAGGGATCTCCGGTTGCGGCGCTGCTCGTCGCGGGTCTGGTCGGTGCCGTCGCGCTGCTGTTCCTGCGGCTGCGGCGGCTGACGGGCGAGCGGCGGGCCATCGGCGTCGCCGCGCTTGCCGGCTTCGCCTCGTATCTCGTCCTGTCCACGACCGGCGAGTACGTCGAGCAGCCGGGCAAGGTGGTGGCCTGGGGGCTCCTCGGGGTCGCCGCGGCCCAGGCGATGGGAGGTCTGGGCGAGGTCGGGAAGCGACGGCCGCGGAGACCGCGGCCTCGGCGCGGCGGTGTTCCGCGAGCCGTCTGGGCAGCCGCGGCCGCGGCGATGGTCCTGGTCCCCCTGGGCCTGACGCTCGATCGCGACCCGCCCCGGACGGCCACGAAGCAGATCTTCCCCCAGCCCGCGGGCCCACTGCCGGCGGTCCAGGAACCCGCCTACTACCGCGAGCTCCTCCGCGCGCTCACGGCATGGATGGGCAGCGAGGAGCGGCTCGGCCCCTGGGACTACGCCGACACCGCGTTCAGGGCGGGGCCGCAGGGGTCGATCGTCATGAGCCTCGACGCCTCCAGCCCCGCGCGCGCCGAGCGAATCCTCGACGCGCTCAGCCGCCAGGTCGCGAGGGCCGCGCGGCGTGAGGTCGTGGAGGAGGCGACCGCACTGGCGCGCGCGGACGAGCGCCGGCTCGCCCGCGGTGGGATGGCGCCCGGCGAGCGGGCCCGCCTGCACCGCCGCGCGCGCGAGTTCAGACGGCTGGCCGCGTCGCCGCCGCCGCGAGTCGTGCCGGGCCGGCCGGCTTCGACTCCCGAACCGCAGCGCTGGCCCGACCGCGTTGCCGACGCGTTCCCCGGCGACCTGCCCGGACGGCCGAGCCCGGTGTGGGCCGCGCTCGCCGGCGGCCTGGTGGCAGCGGTCGGGGTGGGGGTGGCTGCGCTGGTGCGAGCAACTCGCGCCAACCTGGCGGGTTGATCCTCCCGTGTACCTGACCTCGCCCGCCCGGGTGCTGCCCGCCGCACTGGTGGCGCTGGCCGTGGCCGCCTTCGCGGCGGCGGATGCCCGGGCCTTCGCGCTGGCCGGCAACGAGCGCGGCGACGCGGCGATCGTCTTCCAGCTCGGCGACGACACGATGCGCCCGGTCGAGGTCCTCACGAGGCGCGCGGGCGGGAGCTTCGGCGACCGGACCGTGGTGGCCCGCGGCCCGGCCCAGGACGCGGCCGTGGACGTGGGCGAGAACGGGGACGCGGTCGTCGTGTGGAGGGAGACCGAGCCGCCCTACCACTCGACGTCGCGCGTGCTCGCCTCCTTCCGTCCGAGCGGAGGGCGCTTCGGCCCGCCGGAGGAGCTGTCGAGCGACGGCTTCGGGTTCCGCGGGCCTCCGCGCGTCGCGGTCGACGGGCGCGGCGGGGCCGTGGTCGCCTACCCCGAGGCGCGCGATCCGGTGGGCGAGAAGTTCGAGCTGGTGGTGGCCGAGCGCCGCCCCGGCGACCGGTTCGGCAAGGGGGTCTCGTTCGGCCGCTCGTCGCACACCGTGCACCTGGCCGTCGACGCCGCGGGCCACGCCTTCGTGGGCTGGCTCCTCCCGTTCGACCAGCCCGATCCGGGCAGCTTCGTCCGCTACCGGCCTCCCGACGGCGAGTGGGGCGCGCCGCAGCGGGTGTCCGAGATCGGCCGCGCGGTGGTGAGCGAGCTGGCCATGAGTCCCGGCGGGTGGGGGCTCGTGCGGCTGGGCGGCGGTGAGACGCTGGCCACGGCCGACCGGCGGCCGGGCGAGTCCGTCTTCGGGCCTCCGGCCGCTCATCCCGTCGAATCGGTGGAGCTGCAGTTCGACAGCGACGTCGCCGACGACGCCAGCGCCATTCACGTCGCGACGGAGGGGCCGAGCCTCATGGCCATGCTGCGCCAGGGCGAGGGCGCGTTCGGTCCCATGACGGAGGTCTTCGGCGGCGACGACGTGGGCGGCGACGTGTTCGAGCGGGTCATGCTCGACATGAACGGGCCCGGCGACGGCGCGGTCGTCTGGCGCGGCAACCGCGGGCGCGTGGGCGCGAGCGTGCGTCCGCGCGGGGGGTCGTTCGCCGGGCCGCTCTCCCTGGCCGGCCGTCAGCGGATCGCGGTGCGGCCCCGCGCGCCATGGGTCACGCTCGACGGAGCCGGGCACGGCACCGCCGCCTGGGCGGAGTCCGACGGCGAGCGGATCAGGATCGTGGCGCGCGACTTCGGCGCGGCGGCCGCCGGCCCCGCGCGGACGGTCGCGACCGGACCGGCGTACGTGCGCAGGCGGCCGCGCAGCGCCTGCTTCGCCAACCGCACGGTGCGGACGGTGGCCAGCTCATCGCGCGCACGCGTCTTCTACCGGCGCAAGTCCGGCTACGTGGCCCTCTACGGGTGCCTCTTCGCGCGCGGCCAGCTGGTGCCGCTCAGCTTCGGCGGGGAGGAGGACGTGGTGTTCCCGCGGCCGGCGGTCCACCTCGCGGGCGGGCTGGTCGGGTACGCGCGCTGGGTGTGCGATCCGGAGGAGTGCGCCACCGTCGTGAGGGTCGAGGACCTGCGCGACGACCTCAACGGAGTGAGCCGGGCGTTCTCGCCCGGAAGCCACGAGCTCGAGACCCCGCAGGTCGGCAGCCTGCGGTTGAAGCCGAACGGCGCGGTGGCCTGGATCAGCTGCCCGAGCGACGCGCAGGGAGCGAACGTCTCGACCTGCCCGCGCCGCTCGAAGAAGCGCGTGTTCGCCGCCGACGCCGCGAGCGACGAGCCCCGCCTCCTGGCGGTCGGCCGCACGATCGACGTGCGCTCGCTCGGGCTGCGCGGCTCGCGGCTGACCTGGCGCGACGGCGGCAAGCTGCGCTCGGCGACGCTGCGCTAGAACACGCGGGCGTGACGATTCGCAGGGCGGTGCCGAACATCAGGGCGGACGTGCCCGCCGAGACGCGCGACTTCTTCGTGGACGTGCTCGGCTTCCGGGTGGCGATGGACATGGGCTGGATCGTGACCGTCGCCTCGCCGAGCGACCCCGCGGTGCAGATCGGGATCATCGGCAACGACGACCCGGCCGCCCCCGGCATCTCCGTCGAGGTGGCCGACGTGGACGCGGTGCACGCCGAGGCCCTGGCGCGGGGCCTGGAGATCGTCTATCCGCTGCGCGACGAGGACTGGGGAGTGCGGCGGTTCATGCTCCGCGAGCCGAGCGGGACGATCGTGAACGTGCTCTCGCACCGCTCGGGTTGAGCCCGCTCAGCGGCCGAGGGTCTCCACGGGGGTCGCGCCGGGGCGGGTCCACTGCGGCACGGGCCGGCTGGTCGGGCCCCAGGTGGCGACGCCGTCCGCGTCCGAGCGCCAGTACCAGCAGGCCTGGCCGCCCCCCTTGGACGGGTGCCCCTCGCGGACGTCGCCGATCACGGGCCAGCCCTCCGGGTTGTCCTCCCACGCCTCGCCGCGGCCGTAGGGCGTCATGTCGAGCAGGCCGAAGGAGCCGTTGACGGGCTCGTTGCCGCGGGCCGTCGTGGAGTAGGTGAGGAACACGCGATCGCCGTCGCGCAGGAAGCAGACGATGCGCCCCATGTTTCCGCCCACCGGCGGCGCCACGCCGCGCACCGAGTACCAGGGCTGGGTGTAGCCCATGAACTCGACGTAGGGAGCCACCTCGTCCCACGGGCCCGAGGTCAGGACTGCGTACGAGACGCCCCGGGCGTTGAGGTAGACGGCGTCCTTCACGTGCCAGGCCGTGGTGGTGCAGCCCTCGCACTGCCCCTGATGCGGGGCGCCGTCGTGCCACATGTGCTTGTAAACCACGAGCTCGTCCCGACCCTGGAACAGGTCGGCGAACGGGACCGGTCCGTCGGCGCCGGTGACCTCGACCGTGCCGTCGAGCTCGACCATCGGCAGCCGCCGCCGGGCTGCGGCGATCGCGTCGCCCTCGCGGGTGTGTGCCTTCTCGCGGACCAGGAGCTCGTCGCGCGCGGCCTGCCATGTGGCCATGTCGACGACCGGCGGCTTGCCGGGGAGGTTGTCGCTCGCGTTGCCGGGTGGGGTCGTCATGTGTCCTCCGCTTCGAGTCGGTTCGTCGTTGTCCGCTGCTGCTCAGTCCACCAGTCGCGCCGACCCTCCACGTCCTCGCGCGGGTCCTCGCCGAGGTTGGGCGCACCGAAGACGAGGACCTCGAGGCCCTCCGGTCCGGCCTCGTAGCCCCGCCACGTGCCGGGCGGGACTCGCACCACGTCCCACTCCCTGACCTCGACGGTCTCGTCGTCGAGCTTCATCCGCCCGCCTCCGCGCACGACGACGTACAGCTCCTCCTGCTCCTTGTGCGTGTGTCCGTACGGGAAGCGGTAGCCGGGCGGGATGCGCTGATAGCTGAGGCCGGAGTGCTCGAGCCCGAGCGCCTTGGTCGCGAGGCGGAACTCCAGGTCCGGCGGACCGTCGAAGTTGGACCCGACGTCCTCGACGTCGTCCCTGAGGTTCCGGAGCGAGAACGGCACGGGCGGCGATTCTAAGGTCGCAGCCCCATGGCCTCGCGCGCCTCGGCCTCGGTGCGGTAGCCCGCCCACCAGCAGACCAGCCCGTCGCGCACCCGCCAGGCCTGCCAGAGCATCTGCGGCACTTCCACGCCCTCGATGGTGCCGACGAGTCGCAGGCGCGTGATCCCCCCGTCGGGGGTCGGTTCGATGTGCTCCCGCTCGAACCGGATTCCCCCGATCGACTGCACCACCTCGCTCCACCACGCCCGCGCGCCGTCGTGACCCCTGTAGGTCTGACCCTCGGACTCGGCGATGAGCGAGCGAAACTCGATGTCGGGGTGGAAGAAGACGAGAAAGG
>DASVVS010000159.1:0-38035 GCA_036386455.1 Thermoleophilaceae bacterium | reverse complement strand
GCGGATCCTCGCGCGCGACGGGTTCCGCGGGCTCATGACCTACACCCTGCGCGAGAGCCAGTGGCTCGCCGGGCACGGCTTCGACGACCTGCTGCTCGCCTACCCGACGGCCGACCGCGAGGCGCTCGGCCGCTCGCCGCTGCCGGTGCTGATGGTCGACTCGGCCGAGCACCTCGACCTGATCGGCGATCGCCGCGCGCGGGTCTGCATCGAGGTGGACATGAGCTTCCCGGTCGCGCGGACGCTGATCGGGCCCAAGCGCTCGCCCGTGCGGACGCCCGCGGAGGCCGCGGCGCTCGCCCGGACGGCCCTCGATCGCGGCTTCGAGGTGGCCGGCGTGATGGGCTACGAGGGCCACGTCGCCGGGGTCGGGGACCGCCCCGCGAGCCGGCTCCGCGGCGTCGCGATCGGCGCCATGCAGCGCGCGTCGGTGAAGGAGATCGCCGAGCGGCGGGCGGAGATCGTGGCCGCGGTGCGCGAGGTCGCGCCGCTCGAGTTCGTGAACGGCGGCGGCACCGGCTCGCTGCACACGACCTCGTGCGAGGACGCGGTGACGGAGCTCACCGCGGGCTCCGGCTTCTACGCCCCCGCGCTGTTCGACGAGTACACGGCGTTCTCGCTGCGCCCGGCCGCGATGTTCGCCCTGCCGGTCGTGCGCCGGCCGAGCGCGAAGGTGGCCACCTGCCTCGGCGGCGGCTACATCGCCTCCGGCGCGGTGGCGAAGAACCGCCTGCCGGTCCCCCACCTCCCGGCCGGCCTGCGGCTCGACGCCCAGGAGGGCGCCGGCGAGGTCCAGACGCCGGTCAGCGGCGCCGCCGCGCGGCACATGCGCGTGGGCGACCGCGTGTACTTCCGCCACGCGAAGGCGGGCGAGCTGTGCGAGCACTTCAGCACGCTGCTGCTCGTGGAGGGCGGCCGCGTGGTGGACGAGGTGCCGACGTACCGCGGCGAGGGGAAATTGTTTCTGTGACGACGCAGAACGTCACCCACGCGTAACGCGGCCCGTGCGAGAATCGGAGGCGTGAGCGAGAGCCAGGACCTGCGCGAGTTCATCCGCGAGCAGACGCTCCGGCTGGAACGGATCGCGGTCGCGATGGAGAAGAGCAACCGGCTCGTCCGTGCCGAGTTGCGCGAGCACTTCGCCGAGCAGCGCCGCAAGACCGACGAGATCATCGCGGAGGGCCGCGCCCAGCGGGAGGCGCTCTTCCGCGTCCTCGCCCGGCTCGACGGCGGCGGCGCGGCCAGCGCGGGTTGAGCCTCACGATCGAGGAGAAGCGCGCGCACGGCGAGGCGCTGATCGACCTGCTCAACGCGCGCGACTTCGACGGGCTCCGCGCCTCGCCCTGGTTCGACGACGAGAACTCGATCTTCCGCTCGGCGCTCGCCGCGAGCGAGGGCGAGGTCTACCGCGGCATTCGCGGTCTGCGCGAGTGGGCGGCCAACGTGGAGGCGGTGTGGGACGACTTCCACATCGAGATCGCGGAGCACCACGAGGTGGACGCCGACCGCAGCCTGACCGTCTTCAACATCACCGGCCGTGCGAAGGCGAGCGGAGTCCCGCTCGCCCTGCGGACCGCGCAGATCTGGACCTGGCGCGACGGAGCGATGGTCGAGAACGACTCGTTCACCGACCCGCGCGAGGGCTTCGAGGCCGCCGGGATCCCCTACGACCCGAGCACGCGGTCCAGGTAGTCGTTGCGGAAGCGGCGGCCGGGGTCGAGCCGCTCGCGCGCCTCGGCGAACCGGTCCCAGTCCGGATACGCGGGCGCGAGGTCGGCCGCCGTGCGGTAGTGGCGCTTGCCCCAGTGCGGGCGCCCGTCGTACTCGCGCATGATCGACTCGACGGCGCGGAAGTAGGTCTCGTGCTCCATCCCCCGGTAGACGTGCACCGCCACGTACGCCGTCTCGCGGCCGTTCGAGGGCGAGAGGTAGGCGTCGTCCGCGGCCACGAAGCGGAACTCGAGCGGGAACGAGATCGGCAGCCGGCGCCGCTCGACCATCGCCAGCACGCGCTCGAGCGCCTCCCTGCCCGCCGCGCGCGGGAGCGCGTACTCCATCTCCGTGAAGCGCACCTTGCGGGCGTTCGGGTAGACGCGGTAGCTGTGGTCCACGCGCTCGGTCGGCTGGATCGCGCGGGCGATCGTGCGGTTGAGCGCCGGGATCGCACGCGGCGCGGCGCGGCCGGTGCGCACGAACGCGCCGAGCCCCGCGTTCTCGAGCGCGACGTCCTCGAGCCACTCGCGCGCGCGTGAGAGCGGCCTGGGCGGCCCCGGCACGGAGTCGCTCACGCGCGTGAGCGCCACGCGCGTGTACGGGAAGACGAACAGCTCGAAGCGCTCGTTGTCGTCCACCCAGTGGTCGAGGTCGTCGAGCACCTCGTCGAGCGGCACGGGCCGGTCGCGGCGGCGGAGGGTGTAGAGCGGCGCGCAGCGCAGCGTCGCGCGGGTGATCACGCCGAGTGCGCCGAGGCTCACCCGCGCGGCGCGGAAGAGCTCCGGCTCAACCTCCTCGGAGCAGTCGAGCGGCTCGCCGGCGGCGGTGATCAGCCGCAGCCCGGTCACCTGTGCGGACAGGTTCGGGAACCCGGCCCCGGTGCCGTGCGTGGCGGTGGAGATCGCGCCGGCCACGCTCTGCGGGTCCACGTCGCCCTGGTTCTCGAGTGCCAGCCCGTGGGCGGCCAGTGCGGGACCGAGCTCGTTGATCGAGATGCCGGCCTCGACCTCGGCGCGGCCGCTGCCGGTGTCGGCCCACAGCAGCCGCTTCATCCGGTCGAGCTTGAGCATGTAGCCGTCGGTGAGGACGACGTCGTTGAACGAGTGGCCCGCCGCGGCCACCCGGACCGGCCGGCCGCTCCGCGCCGCGCGCCGGATCGCGTCCGCGACCTCCTGCTCGCTGCCCGGGTGCTCGATCGCCTCTGGGGCGCAGCGCTGGTCGCCCGTCCAGTTGCTCCAGAGCTCGGGCACGGCGGCGAGCATATGCACCCGCCCCGGCGCCGGCCGCGTACCCTGTGCGCGGGGGTACGCAGGGTTGACAGAGGAACACGGACGTTCTGATCGCACCACCGCCATCGCGGTCGCCGTCGCGCTGATCGCGGTGTCGCTCGGCGCTGCCACGGCGGATGGAAAGCCGCGGGCGGCCGAGCCCGCCGCGCCGGCGGGCGAGCGCGGGGCGCCGGCTTCCGGGCAGGGCAACGGCAGCGACGGCGATAAAGGTGGCTCCGGCCGCGGCGGCGAGGCTCGGGAGCCGCGCCCGCGCGGGGAGGGAGAGGCGCGTGGGCGCACGCCGTCCGGGCGAGGCAAGCGCCCCGGACGCTCGGCAGCCCCGGAGCGTGGGAAGGCACGCGGGCCGTCTGGACGCTCGGGAGCGCCCGCACGCGGGCACAGGCCGTCGGGGCGCTCGGGAGCGCCGGGGCCAGGCGAGCCGCGTGGCTCCGGCAACCGGCGCGGCTCGGGCAGGGCCGGCGGCTCGGGCAGGGCCGGCGGCTCGGGGAACGGGCGCGGCCGCAGCCCCTCCACCCCCATCGGCGGCGACGACCGGCGCGAGAACGCCCAGCCCGGCCAACTGGTCGCTGTAACCCACGCTATACGTGGTCAAGAGCAACCAGTTGCCGGGCGGGAGCCGAATTCGGTCTTCCTGCGGGCCACCAACGCCGACCCGCCGATGCTCGTGCCGTTCGAGGATCTGCGGCCGCGGTCGGAGCCGCCCGGCGCGGGCGCGGCGGACCGCCGGGAGGACGCCCAGGTGGAGCGGGACGCGCGCGACCGGCCGTCGCTTCCGTTCAGCGGCTTCTCGCTGCTCGCACTGGTGCTCAGCGGCGTGGCCGCGACCTCGGCCGGGCGGCGGCTGCAGGTGGCGACGGACGGGCCCGCGGACGCCGCCGCCGATCCGGATGCGGCGTCGCCGCTCCGAGCGCCCACCGCCGAGCCGGCCCGTGCGCAAGCGCCGGCGCACGCCACGAACCGCCGCCCGCTCCTCCTCGCCGCCGGCCTGCTGGCGGTCGCCGCCCTGGCGACCGCTCGCGCCCGCTAGGTAGCCGCGGTCTCCTCGGCGGCCAGGTCGGTCGCGACCTTCTCCGCCGCGGCCTCGACCTCGTCGGGCTTCATCCAGTGCGCGCCCGGCTCGGGCGGCTGGTCGCGCAGGTACCACTCGGCGTCGAGCGCCGCCTGGCAGCCGCTGCCCGCGGCGGTGATCGCCTGGCGGTAGGTGTGGTCCACGAGGTCCCCGGCCGCCAGCACGCCCGGCAGGCCGGTGCGCGCGGACCTGCCGTCGGTGATCACGTAGCCGTTCTCGTCGGTCTCGACCTGGCCGGCCACGATCTGCGAGGACGGCTCGTGCCCGATCGCGATGAACCCGCCGTCGACCTCCTCGACGCGCTCCTCGCCGGTATCGGAGTGCCGCAGCACCGCCCGGGCGAGCGAGCCGTTCTCGCCCTCCTCGAAGCGCTCGACCACGTACGGGGTGACTATCTCGATGTTCTCGATCTCGCGCGCCCGGTCGACCATGATCTGCGAGGCGCGGAACTCGTCGCGACGGTGCACGAGCTGCACGCGCGAGCCGAACTTCGACAGGAAGATCGCCTCCTCCATCGCGGAGTCGCCGCCGCCGACGACCATGATCTTCTTCTCGCGGAAGAAGGCCGCGTCGCAGGTGGCGCAGTACGAGATGCCGCGCGAGGCGAGCTCGTCCTCGCCGGGCACGCCGAGCTTCTTGTGCTCGGCCCCCATCGCGAGGATCACCGAGCGCGCCTGGTACTCGTCGTCGCCGACCCAGACGCGATGCAGGCCGCCGTCCTTCGACAGCTCGACCTTCGTCGCGTCCTCGGAGACGAACCGCGTGCCGAAGCGCTCGGCCTGGTCGCGGAACTTCTGCATCATCTCCGGGCCCATGATCCCCTCGGGGAAGCCCGGGTAGTTCTCCACGTCGGTCGTGGTCTGGAGCAGCCCGCCCCAGAGGAAGCCCTCGATGAGCAGCGGGTTGAGGTCCGCGCGGGAGGTGTAGAGCGCAGCCGTGTAGCCCGCGGGACCGGACCCGATGATGATCACGTTCTCGATCTGCGGCTGTCCGTTCTGGGCTTCGCTCATCCTGTTGCCTCCGCCTTTACTTCATTTTGTATAGTAGCACCGCTCCGGTCCTCCTCCTGCCAGCGTGCGACCGTCTTGCGCAGCTTCATGTAGCCCAGTATTCCCAGTGGCAGGGGAAGCCAGATCGAGATCAGCCGAGAGGTGAGGATCGCCGGGAACACCGTCCCCTCCGGCAGCCCGAAGAGCAGGAACGCCCCGATCAGACCGGCGTCCACCGTACCCACGCCGGCGGCGGGAGACGGGGCGAGGTTGGCCACCATCCCGACGAAGTAGGCCTGCACCACCACCCCCAGCGGGACCTCGACGCCGTACGCGTGGAAGCTGGCCCAGAGGATCCCGATCTGCCCCGTCCACCAGCCGAGCGCGCCGGACAGCGCCGCGGCGCTGCGGCCGGGGTGGCGGACGTACGCGATCGCGGTGCGCACGCCGGTCGAGAGCGTGGCCGGGGCGGTCGCCAGGCGCACGCCGACCCGCGCCGCGCGCCCCCCGCGGCGGCGCATCGCGGCGAAGCGACGCTCGAAGTCGCCCGGGATCAGCGCGACGGCGCCGATCAGGAGCAGCGTCACGCCGCCGATCGCCGCCGGGACGATCGTGCCGCCGACCGGATCGTCGCCGTGCAGGACCCCGGCGCGCAGGAGCGTGCCGAACACCAGCAGCGACAGCAGGTAGACCGAGTAGAGGAGGACCATGAACGCGACCATCCGGCAGGCCGCGCGCCGCCGCGGGATGCCCGCCTTGCGCAGCGCCCAGTAGGTGAGCGCGACGCCGCCGGCGCCGGCGGCCGAGAACAGCACGGTCGCCGCGAACCCGGACATCGTGATCTGCCACGAGGCCCCCACGTCGAGCCGCTGGCGGGCCTTGTCGGTCGGGTCCTGGCCGCCCAGCACGCCCTGGAACAGGGACGTGTACGAGAGGAACGCCACCCCCAGGAAGCCGACCGCGGCCACGAGCCAGTACCAGGTGACGTCGCGCAGCGTGTCGAGCGAGGTGCTCACGCCCACCACCTTCGGGAACACGACGTAGACCGCGACGATCATCAGCACGACCGCGATCCCGAGCGTGATCATCCGCCGCGGGTTGAGCAGCGCCGCGCTGCGCTGCTCGAGGCTCTCCGAGTCCTCCTCGAGCTCGCCGGAGGCCATCAGCTCCTGGGCCTCGACGACCGACTCGTCCCAGTCGTCCCCGAGTCGTGAGTGGCGAGCCCCGGACATCAGCGCTCCGGCTCCAGCCGCCGCACCGCCCGCGCCAGCGCCCGCGCGACCGGCCGCCCGGCCGGCTCGAGCCCGCGCACCGCGCCGGCCATCGCCGCGCCCGCGGCCAGATCCACCACGTAGTGCTCGCCCAGATACACGAGCGCGAAGCCGAGCAGCGCTGCATAGGACCAGCCCACGGCGCCCTCGACGCTTCCCACGTCGGACAGCACATGAGCCGCCATCACCGAGGTTGCGAAGTGGAGCGACGGCATCGCTGCGAGCTGATTCCCCGACAGCGAATCGTAGAGGTGGGTCCAATACCGGCCCCAGGTGCGCTCGCCCGCCTCGGTCATCACCCTCCGGACGGGCGGCAGCTTGCCGGCGTTCCCGGCCCACCACGGCGGGGCGGTCGGGATGACCTGGTAGAAGGCGGCGCCGGCGTCGAAGGTGGCCGCCATCAGCGTGGCCGAGCGCCCGAAGCGGTCCGGTCGCCGCAGCAGCACGTACGCCACGACGGCGTGCGGCCAGAAGAACCAGGCCCAGTGGACGGCCGACAGGAAGGTGTCGTGCGGGCGGATCTCGTCGGGATCGCCGAGCGCGCGCTGGAGGCGGACCGTGGGCACCTCGCCGAGGCCGATAGCGCGGTCCACCACGATCGGGTAATCGACGCGAACGCGGCGCCGCAGCGCCTCCGGGTCGTCGTTGGGCATCTCGTAGTGCACGACGTAGGCCCACATCTGGCTGGCGTACACGAGAGCGTCGCGCGCGCGTGTGCGCGGGAAGGAGAGCGCCACCGCGAGCGGCGCCTGCCACGCCACGACCGACGTGACGGGAGGGGGCATCCCGATGCGGCGGCGGAGGACCGGGGCGACGAAGCCGACTACCGCCGCGGCCATCGCGACGCGGCGAAGGGGGCGCGACTTCCGCAAGGCGCGGGCGAGTCTATAGGCGCCCCGGGCCGGAACCCCGGCGCGGGGCGGAGAGCCGCCTCAGACCGGCACGCCCGCCGCCCGCGCCTCCTCGGGCGAGGCGATCGGCCCGGGCATGAGCTCCTCCGCCGGCGGGCACTCCAGCCCGATGACCTGCATCCGGCGCTTGAGCCGCCGGTAGGCGAAGCCGTAGACCTGCGACGAGTGGTAGCCGTAGGTGACGAAGGTCTCGGCGCTGTCGACGTACGGCGGCACGAACACGTGGCAGGCCTTCGGCACGAGCTCCTCGACCTTCCGCATGACGATCTGCCCGCGCGAGGGGTCGTCGGCCACCGCGTCGCGCAGGAAGCGCACGCCGAACGCGATGTGGCGGTGCTCGTCCTGCTCCACCAGCCCGAACCCCTGGCAGAAGCCCGGGTAGAGGCTGTGGCTCTCGGAGTAGTCGAGGATCGTCCGCTGGCCGGTGGTGGCGAGCACGCCCTCGATGATCAGGTGGTAGGTGGTGATGCCCTCCACGAACAGGTCGAAGTCGTCGGGCCGGGCCTGGATCCGCTCGGCCACGTCGCGCAGGCCGCCGTCGAACACGTCGTACCAGGCGGGCAGCATCCGCGACTGGATCTCGAGCATCCGCCCGCGCAGGTCCTCGGCCTCGAGCGCGAGCACCTCCGCGCCGTAGCGGTCGAAGAAGACAGCGTGACGCGCCTCGTCCACGAGCTGGGTGGAGAGGAACGCCTCGATCTCGCCGGTCGGCGCCGCGCGCACGAACGGGGCGAGGTCCGCCGTCACGCGCTCCTCGCCGATGTAGAACGAGCCGAGGCTCCAGAGCATGTTCTCCTGGGCCTCGCCCGGCGAGGTGAGCCAGTGCTCGCGGTCGACCGAGAAGTCGAGCTCGTGCACGCGCCAGTTCTGACGCTCCCAGAGCGCGTAGAGCTGGCGGTAGTCGAGCAGGTCGCCGTCCTTCGGCTGGGAGGCGCCCCAGGTGCCCTCGCGCCGCGCCTGGACCTCGCGCTGGGCGGCCTCGCGGCGCAGCTCGGCGTCGTCGCGGCCCTGTGAGCGCTCGATCCAGCGGCCCAGCAGCGTGACGGGGTAGATCGGGCCGTCCACCACCGTCTTCTGGACGCGAATCGCCTCGGCGGGCGACATCTCGCCGGTCACGATGTCGCGGTACGCCCCGGCGTCGATGCGGACCGTCGAGTCGGCCTCGCCCTCGGTCTCCACGCGCAGCCGCTGCCCGTCGTTCACGTGCACGACCCAGCGGCCGGCGCCGCCGATCTCGTAGGCCACGACGAACGAGTGCCCCGCGGTCCACCCCGGGTCGACCATGTACGGCAGCGCGCGCAGGACCGCGTCGGTGTCGAGCTCGGCGCCCGCGCGGATGGCGTCGCCGATCGTCGGGTCCTCGCCCTCCACCATCGCGCGCAGCTTCATCGCGCGGCGGCGCTTGCCGCGGATGCGCAGCTTGCCGCCGACCATGAGCCGCATCGGGCTGGCGCCGGCCGCCAGCGCGGCCAGGCCCTCGGCGTCGGTCGTCAGGCGGAAGTCGAGACCGTCCGGGGAGTCGCCGTTGCGCGGCGACACCTGCGCGCCCGACTCGTCGACCGTCACGCGCCAGCTGCCGAGCCCGTCCACGGTCAGGTCGTAGGCGAGCGGCGGCGGGATCTTGGCGACCGCGGCCGGCAGCGTCTGAAGCACGAGACGCGCAGCCAGCTCGGGATCCTCCCGAGCCATGTCCCGCAGCGCTTCTCGCGTGCGATCCATTCAGCCGGACCTCGCGAGGATCTTAACCTCGACGGGGGCGGAAGAGGCAAATAGCTCCGCGTCCTCCTGCGTGCCGATGTGCTCGCCCCAGTGCATCGGCACCGCCACGCGCGGCGCGATCCGGCGCGCGGCCTCGGCGGCCTCGACGGGCGTCATCACGTAGACGCCGCTGATCGCCAGCAGCGCGACGTCCACGCCCGCCACCTCGTCCATCTCCGGGATCACGTCGGTGTCGCCCGAGTGGTAGAGCCGCTCGCCCCGCACGTTCAGCACGTAGCCGACGCCGCCGGCCTCGCGCGGGTGGAACGGCCTGCCCTCGGCGTCGCGCTTGGAGGTGTTGTAGGCGGCCACCGCGCGGACGTCGAGCGGGTCGTCGATGCCCTCCCCCGGGGCGAGCGACACCACCCGGCCGCGCACGCGCTCGGCCACCGCGGGCGGAGCCACCACGAGCGTGCGGTCGTGCGACAGCCGCTCCACGTCCTGGGGCGAGAAGTGGTCGTAGTGGCCGTGCGTGATCAGGATCAGGTCGGCCGGCGGCCCCTCCGGCGAGCGGTACGGGTCGATGTAGGCGACCCTGCGGCCGGCCCTGATCCTGAAACCCGCGTGGCCGAGCCACTCGACGTCGTCGAGGAGCATGGCGGGGGAAGGTACGCCCCTCCGGGCGCGGGCGCTACACGGCCGGCGGCGGCACGGCCCCCACGGCGGGCTCGCGCTCGATCGGCTCCGTTCCGTCCCACTGCTCGTCCTTCATCCCGAGCAGCCTGAGCCCCACGAGGCCCCAGCCGGCGAGCAGCAGCAGGTTGGCCAGGATGCCCAGGGCCTGCGACTCCTCCGAGGCCGGGACCATCAGGATGCCGACGATGATCAGCACGGCGGCCGCCACGTGCGCGATCCCGGAGCGGATGATGGCCGCCGCGAGCAGGATGAACCCGATCAGGGTGCCGAGCAGGGCGGGGACGAGCACGACGTACGTGGCCCAGTAGTCCTCGAAGTCGTTGCCAAGCCGCTCCGCGGTCTCGACCCCGAGGTGCTCGGCCTGGTTGATCTCCGCGATCGTGAGCGTGACGAGGGCGACGAACATGATCATCCCGAACAGCGCGAAGGCGCCCCCGATGTTCGCCAGCGTGACGCCGCGGCCGCGGATCACGTGGACCACGCCGATGACCCCGATCGCCGTGAGCGCGAATCCGTAGATCCAGAGGGCGGTGCTGAGCTGCGCCTTGTCGGGGTCGTCGGCGAGCGCGGCGAGGTAGGCGCGCTTCTCGCCGCCCTCCCCGGCCGACGGGTCGGTGATCGTGGCGGCGAGGATGAGGGCCGGACCGATCAGCAGGCACAGGCCGCAGGCCATGCGGCGGAAGCTCGATGCGCTGGAGAGGTTCATGGGCGCCACGCTATGGCGCGTCCCGGACGTGTAGAACCCCCTTATGAGCGACGAGAAGACAATCATCTGGGAGGTCGCCGACGGCGTCGGCCGCCTGACCCTGAACCGCCCCGACCGCCTCAACGCGTGGATCCCGGAGCTCGGCCGGGAGCTGCTCGACGTCTTCGAGGGCCCGGCCACGGCCGACGACGTGCGCGCCGTCCTGATCACGGGCGCGGGGCGCGGCTTCTCGTCGGGCGCCGACCTCAAGGCGGGCTTCGACGCCGACCCCGACGACGGGGGGCCCAACGTCCGCAAGGAGCTGCACGAGGTCTACCACCCGGCGATCGTCGCGATCCGCCGGCTGCCGAAGCCCGTCGTGACGGCGGTGAACGGGCCCGCGGTGGGCATCGGGTGCTCGCTGGCGCTTGCGGGCGACCTCGTGCTGGCGGGCGAGTCCGCGTACTTCCTGCTCGCGTTCGTGAACATCGGCCTGATGCCCGACGGCGGCTCCACGCTGTTCGTGCCGGCGGCGGTCGGCAAGGCGCGGGCGTTCCAGATGGCGCTGCTCGGCGAGCGGGTGGAGGCGGCGCAGGCGCTCGAGTGGGGCCTCGCGAACTACGTCTACCCCGACGCGGAGCTCCTGCCCGAGGCCGAGGCGCTCGCGGCGCGGCTCGCCGCCGGCCCGACCCGCTCCTACGCGGCCTCGAAGGAGGCCCTGAACCGGATGATCTACCCCGAGATGGAGGGCCAGCTCCACCTCGAGGCGGAGCTCCAGCACCGCCTCGCGCGCACGAGCGACTTCGTCGAGGGCGTCGGCGCATTCGTGGAGAAGCGCCAAGCCGCGTTCACCGGCTCCTGAGCGGAATGGCGCCCATTCCGAGTCGCACGCCCAGCGCCCGGCGACCGCAATAGAATGCCGCGCCTTGCCCGCTGACGAGCAGAAGAACAAGTCACGCTCGATCCCCCGCGTCGTGCTGATCGCGCTCGGCATCGTCGGCATGGTCGTTGCGGTCCTGCTGGCGGTCCTCCTGCTGCCCACGCCGGAGGACAAGAGCGGCAGCCCGAACGCCGAGCGCATCGACACGCTCTACCGCTGGGGCATCGCCCTCGGCACGATCATCTTCGTGATCGTCGAGGGGGTGCTGATCTACTCCCTGATCAAGTTCCGCGCCCGCCGCGGCGGCCCCGAGCCGGCCCAGATCCGCGGAAACACCACGCTCGAGGTCAGCTGGACCGTCGGCGCCGCGCTGTTCCTCGTGATCCTGACGACCGTCACGTTCATCTACCTGGACGACATCGAGAGCCCGCAGGCATCGAAGCCCGACGCTCAGCTCTCCGGTCTCAAGTTCGCGGCGCTCGACCAGGGAACCGTGCCCGGCGGGAAGAAGATGACGGTCCGCGTCAACGGCCAGCAGTACCTGTGGCGCTACGACTACAACGAGCCCGGCGAGCCGCCGCTCTTCAGCTACCACGACCTCTACGTCGAGGCGGGAACGACGGTCGTCCTCAAGATCACCTCGTCCGACGTCGTGCACTCCTGGTGGATCCCCGAGCTCGGGCCGAAGAGCGACGCCACCCCGGGTCACACCAACGACACGTGGTTCCGCATCGACAAGCCCGGCGAGTACCTGGGCGAGTGCGCCGAGCTCTGCGGCGACAACCACGCCGACATGCGCGCGCGCGTGATCGCGCTGCCGAAGGACGAGTTCACCGCATGGCAGGAGCGCCAGGCGGCCGACATCAAGAAGTCGCAGGCGTACCTGTCGCTGCAGCGGAAGGTGAGGGGAGAGAACTAGATGACCACGGCCGCCGCTCCGGCGAACACCACTCCGGCGACCGCCTCCGCGGGCAACCCCGAGGTCACGGTCCGCGGGCAGCTCAAGGAGCCGCCGAAGGGCTGGCTGTCCTGGCTCACCACGCTGGACCACAAGCGCATCGGGATCATGTACCTGGTCACGACGTTCATCTTCTTCCTGCTGGGTGGCGTCGAGGCACTGCTGATGCGCGTGCAGCTCTCGGGTCCGGACGCGACCTTCCTCGAGCCGCGCACCTACAACTCGCTGATCACGATGCACGGCTCGACGATGGTGTTCCTGTTCGTCGTGCCGGTGCTGGCGGGCTTCGGCAACTACCTCGTGCCGCTGATGATCGGCGCGCGCGACATGGCGTTCCCGCGCCTGAACGCGCTGTCGTACTGGCTGTTCTTCTTCGGCGGCGTCGCGTTCTACGCGAGCATCTTCTTCACCCCGCCGAGCGGCGGCTGGACCTCCTACGCGCCGCTGTCCGACGACGCGTTCCTACCCGACGGCGGCATCGACGCGTGGATATTCATGATCCACCTCACCGGCCTGTCGTCGCTCGTCGGCGCGATCAACTTCACGGCGACGATCCACAACATGCGTGCGCGCGGGATGAGCTGGGGACGAATGCCCCTGTTCGTCTGGACGATCCTGATCTACAGCTACCTGCTGATCCTGGCGCTGCCCGTCGTCGCGGCCGCGGTCACCATGCTGCTGACCGACCGGCACTTCGACACCGCCTTCTTCGACGTGACCGCCGGCGGCGACCCGCTGCTCTGGCAGCACCTGTTCTGGTTCTTCGGGCACCCCGAGGTCTACATCATGGTCCTGCCCGCGTTCGGGATGATCTCGGAGATCCTGCCGGTGTTCGCGCGCAAGCCGATCTTCGGCTACAAGGCGATCGCGGCCTCCACCGCGGCGATCGCCTTCCTCGGCATGCTCGTGTGGGCGCACCACATGTTCACGACGCCGACCGCGACCGTGGTGCTGGCGTTCTTCATGCTCGCGTCGTTCGCGATCGCGGTGCCGACCGGCATCAAGATCTTCAACTGGCTCGCCACGCTGTGGCGCGGCTCGATCGTCTTCAAGACGCCGATGTACTTCGCCGCCGGGTTCCTCTCGACGTTCGTGATCGGCGGCATCTCGGGCGTGATCCTCGCGATCTTCCCCGTCGACTGGTACCTGCACGACACCTACTTCGTGGTCGCGCACATGCACTACGTGCTGTTCGGCGGCGCGGTCTTCGGGATCTTCGCGGGCCTCTACTACTGGTTCCCGAAGATCACCGGCCGGATGATGAACGAGCGGGTCGGCAAGACGTCGTTCTGGCTGATGTTCATCGGCTTCAACCTGACCTTCCTGGTGCAGCACTCGGCCGGCCTCGACGGCATGCCGCGGCGGATCTACTGGTACCCGGACAACGCCGGCTGGGAGACCTACAACGTGATCTCCACGGTCGGGTCGTTCGTGCTCGGGATCGGCGTCATGGTCACGATGATCAACGTCATCTACTCGGTCAAGGCCGGCCAGAAGGCGGGCAACGACCCGTGGAAGGGCAACACGCTCGAGTGGTTCACCCAGTCGCCGCCGCCTGAGAACAACTTCGACGTGATCCCCCGCGTACGGTCCGTCGAGCCGATGAAGGACATCCGGCGCGAGATCGCGCGCGGCACGGCGCCGCCGGCCGAGACGGTCGCGCAGCCGGTCACCACCGGCAGCACGTGAGCGCGCCCTCCAGGGGGTTCCGGCGCCTCGCGCTGGCCACGCTGGTCCTCACCTTCGCGCTGATCGTCCTCGGCGGGGTCGTGCGCGTGTCCGACTCGGGCCTCGGGTGCGGCCCCGGCGACAGCGGCTTCCACGGCTGGCCGCTGTGCAACGGCGACGTGATCCCCGGCGAGTCGATCCACACCTTCATCGAGTACGCGCACCGCACCGTGGCGTCGACCGTGGGGCTGCTCGCGCTGTCGCTGCTCGTCCTCGCACGGCGCCGGCACCGCGACAACCGCGGGCTCGTGCGCGCCACGACCGCGGTGTTCGCCCTCGTCGTGGCCGAGGGGCTCCTGGGCGGGGCCACGGTCGAGGAGAACCTCGACGAGGAGCTGGTCGCCGCCCACCTCGGGCTGGCGATGCTGATCCTCGCGCTGCTGCTCTACATCTGGCGCGCGTCGCGGCCGGAGGTGATCGGCGCGCCGGTGCCGGAGACCTCGAGGGGCTACCGGCGCTTCGCGATCGGCGTGCAGGTGCTCGTGCTGATCACGATCGTCGCCGGCGGCTACATGGCGGGCACGCAGAAGTACGGGCGGCCCGACTACCAGCTCGGCGACGGAGCCCACCACGCGTGCGGGCGCGAGTTCCCCACGTGCAACGACGGCTTCCTGCCGTTCGGCTCCTCGCGCTTGGTGGACATCCACCTCACGCACCGGGTCTTCATGTACCTGACGGCGATCGCGATCGTCGCGCTCGTGGTGATGACGCTGCGGCGGCGCCTCGGGCTGGACCGCTTCGCCTGGGCGCTGGCCGGGCTGCTCGTGGTCCAGCTCCTCGTGGGCGCGCTGAACGTGTGGCTCGAGGAGTACGAGGTGCTCATCCTCGCGCACCTCACGCTCGGAGCGTTACTGTGGGCGGCCTCCGCGATGCTGACGCTCCAGCTCTACCCCGTGCGCGCGAGAGTTCCCGCATGATCGAGGCGGTTCGCGCACGCCCGCGCTCGGTCGCGGCGGACTTCGTCACCCTCACCAAGCCGAAGGTCCAGTCCCTTCTGCTGTTCACGACGGTCACGACGATGTACGTCGCGGGCACGCCCTCCGTGCTCACCGTCTTCCTCACCTGCCTCGGCGGCGCGCTGTCCGCGGGGGGCGCGGGGGCGATCAACCACTACCTCGACCGCGACATCGACGCGACCATGTCGCGCACCGCCACCCGGCCGATCCCGGCGGGGCGCATCGCGCCGGGCGCGGCGCTGGCCTTCGGCATCGGCCTCGGGGTGCTGTCGGTGCTCGTCCTGACGCTGTTCGTGAACCCGCTCGCGGCGGCGCTGTCGGCGAGCGGCTACCTCGGCTACGTCTTCGTCTACACGGTCTGGCTCAAGCGCCGCACGGTGCAGAACATCGTGATCGGCGGCGCGGCCGGCGCGGTGCCGCCGCTGGTGGCCTGGGCCGCCACGACCGGGTCGCTCTCGTGGAACGCGCTCTACCTGTTCGCGATCGTCTTCTACTGGACGCCGCCGCACTTCTGGGCCCTCTCGCTCCTGATGAAGGACGAGTACGCGCGCGCCGGAGTGCCGATGCTGCCGGTCGTGAAGGGCGAGGCCGAGACTCGTCGCCAGATCCTGCTCTACACGGTGCTGCTGTACGCGGTCACGCAGCTCCCGTTCTGCGCAGGCCTGTTCGACGGCATCTACCTGGCGGCGTCGATCACTCTGGGCGCCTGCTTCATCGCCGGCGCGGTGCTGCTGCGGCGGCGCGCGGACCGCGGCACGGCGCTGAGGCTCTACCTCTTCTCGCTGCTCTACCTCGCGCTGCTGTTCGGCGCGATGGTGGCCGACGCGCGGATCTAGGCGTCCCGGCACAATCCCGCGCATGACGCGGCGGGGGGCGCTCTGGCTTCTGTTCGCGATCAGCGCCGCGCTCTTCGCCGTCCTCTCCGCGATCGACCTGCGCATGTGGGACGAGGGCGGGCCCGGGATCGTGGGGTTCGAGGTGGCGTGGTCGGCGGACGGGGCTGACCGGATCCTCACGGAGTGGGGCGACGCCGGGCGGGATGCCGCGCGGCTGTCGTTGTGGCTCGACTTCCTGTTCCTGGCCGCGTATGGGGCGTTCTGGGCGCTCGCGGCGCGGCCGAACCGGCTCTGGGTGCTCGCCCCCGTGGCGGCCGGCTTCGACGCGCTCGAGAACGTCGCGCTGCTCGTGCAGCTCGGCGGCTCCGGCGGCTCCGCCTGGCCGGTGCTCGCGGGCATCTTCGCGACCCTGAAGTTCCTCGCCCTGGCGGTCGTGATCGGGGTTGTCGTGGTGCGAATCGTCTTGCGTTTCCCGCGCTACGCGGCCGTTGCGGTCTCCGCCGTCCTCTTACTGCTGGCAGTGAACACATGGACCGTCGAGCGCCAGACAAGGCCGGCCGACCCGGACATCGGGCAGCTGGTTCGGCTCTCCGAGAACCTGCAGGTGCGCGTGGATGGGCCGGCCGGGGCACCCGCGGTCGTGCTCGTCCACGGGTTCGGGGCCTCGATGCGCTGGTGGGACGGCGTCACGCCGGCGCTGGCCCGTTCGCTGCGGGTGGTGAGGATCGACCTGCTCGGGCACGGTGGCTCCGAGAAGCCGCGCGACGGTTACTCGATGGAGAACCAGGCGGACCTGGTGGCGGAGGCGATCGCGGAGCTGAAGCTGGGGCGGGTCGCCGTCGTGGGGCACTCGATGGGCGGGATGGTGGCGACCGCGCTGGCCGAGCGCCACCGCTCGCTCGTCTCCCGCGTGATGCTGATCGGCACGCCCGTCGACGGCGAGGGCGGAGGCGGCGGGCTGCTCGGGCGGGCGGCGTTCTGGCCGGTGATCGGCCAGCTCAACGAGCGGACCATCGGCGAGGACCTGGTGCGCTGGGCGGTCGAGCACGGGTTCGCGCCGGAGTTCGACCCGCCGCGGAGGCTGGTCCGCGACGTCTTCCAACGCACGACATGGCGCGCGTTCAAGGGCTCGGCCGATGCGATCTCCGGCTACTTGGACGAGGAACCGCTCGACTCGCGCCTGCGCCGGACGGGCGTTCCGGTCACCGTGGTCCTGGGGCAGCAGGAGGGCCACGCGAACCGCTCGCTCGGCCGCTACAACCGCGTGCCGCGCGCGCGAACCGTGCTGATGGAGGGTCTCGACCACTCGCCGATGGTCGAGTCACCCGCCCGCACGACCCCGCTGATCGAGGCCTTCGCGCACGGCCGCTGAGCCACCCGCCGCTCACCGCGGTCACTTACTTGGCCAGGAGCCAAGAAATCGACCCCTCCGGCGCGCCCAGTCAGCGGCGCCGGCGGCGGACGAGCGCGGTGAGCGCCAGCGAGGCGAGGCTGCCCGCGACCATCGCGGCCGAGCGGCGGCGGTCGGGGCGAGCACGCGGCGCGACCGGGGCCACCGGCATGGGCGGTGCCGAGGCGCTGGGCTCGCTGCTGAGCGGGGGCGTAGGCGGCGCGTCGGAGGCCGGCTCGGTCCGTGCCGGGACGGTCGGCGCGGCGACGGTCATCGCGCTCGCGGTTGTGGGGCCCTCCGGCGCGGCCTCGAAGGGACGGCGCTCGCGCCCGCCCCTTCGCATGATCGCCAGCGCCGCGACCAGGGCCAGCATCAGCGCCAGCAGCACGTACCAGCCGGTCATGGAAGGATCGTCGGCGGCGCTCGCCACCTGAGCCGCGGCGGACGGCGCCGCTGGGGACCCGGCGCCCGCGGGCCCGCCCGGCGCCTCGCCGTCGTCCGACGAAGCCGACGCGCCCTTCACGGCCTGGGCCTCGCCACGCGAGGCGTCGCCGGCCATCTCGGCCGTGCTGCGCAGCGGCGGCGCGGGCGCCATCAGGACAGCGGGCTGGAGCTCCGGCCCCGTGTCGCCGCCGAGCGCGATCGACGCCGCCGCGGAGCCGGCGCCGCACCCGCCGGCGCGAACGGCCCGGCGCAGTCCGCGCAGGCCGCGGCGCTCTGTACGCGCGGCGCTCGCGCGCGGGATACCGACCCGCTTCGCCGCCGCGGCGCGCGAGAACGGCCGCCCGCCGCCCACGCCGGCGCGCAGCGCGAGGTACGTGCCCTCGACGTCCGGCAGCAGGCCGAGGCAGCCGCGGAAGCGCGTGACAGTGGCGCGCAGCTTGCGCTCGCGGGCGGCGCGCCGCTCGCGCGCATCCTCACGCCGCTCGCGGACCTGCGCGCGCCGCGCCCTGGCGCGCGCGGCGCGGACCTTGGGCGAAGCATTCCCGCCGGAAGCCGAGCCGGAGCCGGAAGCCGAGCCGGAGCCGCCGCCGGCGCCGGAGCCCTGGCCCCCTCCCCCGCCGCCGTAGCCGCCCGACCCGCCGGAGCCGCCCGAGCCGGAGCCGTAGCCGCCCGATCCGGAGCCGCCGCCGGAGCCGGAGCCGCCTCCCCCGCCGGCCCCAGGCACCGACGGCACGTCGACCGACGGCGTGGGCACCGAGGGCGTGGGCACGGAGGGAACCGGCACCGAGGGGGCGGAGGGCGTCTCGACCGGCGGCACGTTCGGCGTCTCCACCGACGGCACTTCGGGCACGTCCGGCACGTCCACGCTCGGCGCCTGCGGAAGCGAATCGACCGACTGAAGGGTCGGAATCGAGCTGCGGACGGCGGTCTCGCCGCCGGCGCTCGCGCCGAACGCGGCGACCGCACTCACCACGGCGACCACGAGTACCGCGAGCCGCGCGGCTATGCGGGGCATCCCTGCCATATCCGGGCTGTTCCCGGGGCGAGCGGCTCTGAATCAGACCTGGACGGTCGTTCGAGGGCTAGCGCGCCCGCGAGAACTGCCGCGTGCTCTGCTCGTGGTCCGCCCGGATCACGTGCATCACCGCGTTGATCAGCGCCAGGTGGGTGAACGCCTGCGGGAAGTTGCCGAGGTGGCGGCCGGTCTTGGCGTCGATCTCCTCCGCGTACAGGTGCAGCGAGCTGGCGTACGAGAGCATCCGCTCGCACAGCTCGCGCGCGTGGCGGTGATCGCCGATCTCGGCCAGCGCCGACACGAGCCAGAACGAGCAGATGGCGAACGTGCCCTCCTCGCCGGAGAGCCCGTCGTCGGTCTCCTCGACCCGGTAGCGCAGCACGAGCCCGTTCTCGGTCAGCTCCTTGGCCACGGCGCGCACGGTCGCCACGATCCGCTCGTCGTCCGGCGGAAGGAACCGCACCAGGGGCATCAGCAGCACCGACGCGTCGAGCGCGTCCGTCTCGTAGTGCTGCGTGAAGACGCCGCGCGAGTCGACCCCGTTCTCGCAGATGTCCGCGTGGATCTCCTCGGCCGCCTCGGACCAGCGCGAGGCCGCCTCCTCGTCCTCGCGGATCTGGGCGAGCCGGGCGCCGCGGTCGGCCGCCACCCAGCACATGAGCTTCGAGGAGACGAAGTGCTTCGGATCGCCGCGCACCTCCCAGATGCCCCGGTCCGGCTTGCGCCAGTTCTCGAGGGCCGCCTCGACCTGCTTCGTGAGCATCGGCCAGATCCGCTCGGGCAGCAGGTCGCGCGAGCGCGTGTGCAGGTAGACCGAGTCGAGCACCGCCCCCCACACGTCGTGCTGCGCCTGCGTGTAGGCGCCGTTGCCGATCCGCACCGGCTGCGCCCCCTCGTAACCCCCGAGGTGGTCGAGCTCCTGCTCCTCGAGCTCCGCCTCGCCGCCGATCCCGTACATGATCTGGAGGTCCTTGCCCTCCTCGCCCGCGGCGTCCGCCACGAAGTAGAAGAAGTCGTTCGCCTCCCAGTCGAAGCCCAGCGTGTAGAGGCCCCAGAGCATGAACGTGGAGTCGCGGATCCACGTGAAGCGATAGTCCCAGTTGCGCTCGCCGCCGGGCGTCTCGGGCAGCGACGTGGTGGCCGCCGCCAGCATCGCCCCGGTCGGCGCGTAGGTGAGCCCCTTCAGCGTCAGCGCACTCCGCTGCAGGTAGACCCGCCACGGGTGGTCCGGGAACAGCCCGCGGTTGAGCCACTGGCGCCAGAAGTCCTCGGTCCTCATCATGCGGTCGACCGCCTCCTGGAAGTCGGTGGGCGGCGCGTGGTCCGACCACGACAGCGCCACGAACGCCGACTCGCCCTCGCGCAGCGTGTGCCGCGCCCGCGCGCGGCGGCCCTCGAACCCCACCCGCAGGTCCGTGGTGAGCCGCAGCTCCGCGTCCACGCCGTCGGCGGTGGCCACCGCCTCGCCGTATCCGTCGCCCGCGTAGCTCCACTCGGCCCCCGCGCGCCCGTAGTCGAAGGACGGCTCGCAGTCCAGGTGCAGCTCCACGGTGCCCTGCACGCAGTGCACGGTCCGGATCAGCACGTGCTCGGCGTCGTGGTCGGTCGGGGTGCGGCGGTGCGTGTGCGAGCGCTCGTCGACGTCGTGCCACGGCCCGACCGACAGGGCGTCGCGCACGATCAGCCAGCCCATGCGCGTCATCCACGTGGTCTCCAGCACGTTCGTGCCGGGCACGTAGCGACGTGCGGCCGGCACGGTCATGTCCGCGGGCCCGATCCGGAAGGTGCCCGCGTCGCGGTCGAGCAGGGCGCCGAACACGCTCGGCCCGTCCGGCCGCGGCAGGCAGAACCACTCGATGTTGCCGCTGGGCGCGACCAGAGCGATCGTCTCGCAGTCCGACAGGAACGCGTAGTCGGCGATCGGCGGGAACGGGCTGCGCCCGTCGTAGTACTCGACGTCCGGCCGCGGCAGCGGGGCCTCCGGAGTCGTCGCGCCGCCCGCTGTATCCGGGGCGCTCGCGCCCCCCGAGACGTCGGAGGTGCTCACCGCGGCAGCCTGCTCGCGGCGCCCTCGTCGAGGAGAACGAGCGGGTCGGAGACGCGTCCCGCGGGCCCCTCCCCGTTCCCGAAGACGGCCCGCACCGCGTCCGACTTGTCCTCGCCGGCGACCAGGAAGATGATCGACGCCGCCGCGTTGATCATCGGCAGGGTCAGCGTGATCCGGGGGACCAGCGGCGGCATGCCCGCCTCCTCCACCCCCACCACCGCGCGATCCCGCACGTCCACCGCCGGCTTGCCCGGGAAGAGCGACGCGGTGTGGAGGTCGGGGCCGAGTCCCAGGAGGATGAGGTCGAGCCGGGGAAGCTGCTCCCCGAGCGTCTCCTGAAGCTCGCGCTCGTAGTCCTCCGCGCCCGCGTGCGGCCCCTTCTCGCCCGCCATCCGCTTGACGGTGGGGCCCTCGCCGTCGATCCGGTCGAGCAGGGCCTCCTTCGCCATGCGGTAGTTGGAGCTCTCGTCGTCCGGCGGAACGCAGCGCTCGTCGCCGAACCAGAGCGTGGCGCCGGACCAGTCGAGGTCCATGTCCGCGGTCAGTCCGTACGCCGCCTTCGGCGTCGAGCCGCCGGCCAGCGCGATGTTGCCGCCGGTGCGCACGGCGTCCGCGATCAGCGAGGCCGCCTCGGCGGCCGGATCGTCGACCACTCGCAGGTTCACGAGCCGAGCATCGCCGCCGCGGCGCTCAGCGCCGGGCCGTACGTGGGGTCGCGCAGGAGCGCCTGCCTGATCCCCTCGCCCAGGATCCCCTGCTCGCCGCGCGAGGCGCCCATCACCACCCAGGTCGACTCGGTCCCGTCGCGCAGCGTGCGCTTCGCCGCCAGCCCGCCCGGGCCGCGGTCCAGCGAGATGCTCATCCCGCGCGAGCACTCGATCGTCAGGCCGTCGAGCCCCGGCACGTTCAGGTTCGGCGCCGCCTCGAGCGTCAGCGTCACCTCGTGCCGCCGCGCCCGCGCGCGCGCGATGAGGTCGCCGTTCCGGCGCATGACCGACCCGGGCTCCCAGCCCAGCCGCGAGGCGAGCCAGCCCACGAGCAGGAGCCCGCTGATCGCCGACTCGGGATGGTGGCGGATCGTGACCGACTCGATGTCGCGCAGCGCCGGCCGCCACATCGCCGGGTCGAACGTGGAGGCGATCCGCTCCCGCCACGGGGCGCTTCGCAGCCACGCGAGGTCCACCACGTAGCCATCGCCGAGCAGCTCGCGCGCCCGCTCCACGCCCGCGGACGGGTCCGGCTCCTGCACCGAGTCGATCAGGAACACGTCGGCCACCTCGGACAGGGCGTCGACCGCCTCCGGGTGCCCGTGCGGCGACCACACGAGCGTGAGCAGGTCCGGCACGAGCAGCGGGTCCACGATCGTGCCGAGCCGCTCCAGGTGCCCCGGCCCCACGTCGATCTCCACGCGCTCCTCGCACACGCGCACGCCGCCGGCGCCCTCGTCGGGGTCGCAGGTCATCGTGGCCCACGCGTCGATCTCGCGGCGCCCGTCCTCCATCGCGCAGACGATCGTGCGCGACGGGTGGTAGCGGCCGAGGTGCTCGAGCCGGTTCACGACCTCGCCGCGCCAGTCGCGGTCCACCACCGCGACCAGGTTCAGAACCCGGGCGGGGACGTACGCCTCGTCGGCCGCGTGCTGCTCCTCGAGGAGGTGGCGCAGCGCTGCCTCGATCTTCGCGGGGGTGGTCCCCTGCTCGCTCCAGACGCCGGTCGCCTCGAGCGTCAGAGCTGCCTCCACGTGTCGGGGAGGATCAGCTCGTCGGCCTCGGCCGGCCCGGGCGAGCCCGCCGCGTACTTGGGCAGCGGCCCCGACGTCCGCGACCACGCCTCGAGGATCGGGTCGCAGATCGCCCACGCCGCCTCGACCTCGTCGTCGCGCGCGAACAGCGTCGCGTCGCCGCGCATCGTGTCCATGATCAGCCGCTCGTACGCCTCCGGCGACTGCGACATGAACGACGTGCCGTACAGGAACTCCATGTTCACCGGCCGCACCGACATCCGCGCGCCGGGGATCTTGGCCACGAGCTTGAGCGACACGCCCTCGTTCGGCTGCACCGACATCACGAGCTGGTTGGCCTCCACCCCGAGCGAGCCCGACTGCTTGAACGCGAGGTGCGGCACCGGCTTGAGCGTCACGGCGATCTCGGTGACCTTGCGCGCCAGCCGCTTGCCCGTGCGCAGGTAGAACGGCACGCCCGCCCAGCGCCAGTTGTCGATGTGCAGCTTCACGGCCGCGTAGGTCTCCGTGGTGGAGTCCTTCGGCACGTCCTCCTCGTCGAGGTAGCCCTGCACGTCCTCGCCGCCCGAGGCACCCGCCTCGTACTGCGCCCGCACCGCCATCTCGGGCACCTCGTCGGGCGTCGGCGGGTGGATGGCGTGCAGCACCTTGACCTTCTCGTCGCGCACCGCGTCGGCGTCGAAGGAGACGGGTGGCTCCATGGCGAGCAGCATCAGGAGCTGGAGCATGTGGTTCTGCACCAGGTCGCGCAGCGCGCCGGACTTGTCGTAGTAGCCCGCGCGGGAGCCGATCCCGAGGTCCTCGGCCGCGGTGATCTGCACGCTGTCGATGTAGGAGCGGTTCCAGAGCGGCTCGAAGATGCCGTTCGCGAACCGCAGCACCAGCATGTTCTGGACGGTCTCCTTGCCCAGGTAGTGGTCGATCCGGAAGATCTGGCTCTCGTCGAACACGCCGAGCAGCGCGCGGTTCAGGTCCTGCGCGGTCTTCAGGTCGGTCCCGAACGGCTTCTCGATGATCATCCGGGTCTCGCCGCCCTCGCAGTTGGCCAGCCCGTGATCGCCGAGCTTCTCCGCGATCAGCGGGAAGAACGACGGCGCCACCGAGAGGTAGTAGAGGCGGTTGAACCGCAGGTCCGCCTCGTCGTCGAACTCCTTCGCCACGCCGGCGAGCCGCTCGTACATGCCGTCCTCGTCGAACGATCCGGCGACGTAGCGCATGCGCTGCAGGAGCGAGTCGAGCACCTTCTCGTCGGCCTCGCGGCGCGAGAACTGCGTGATCGACTCCCTGGCGATCTCGCGGAAGCCCTCGTCGGACTCGTCCCCGCGCGAGACGCCGATCAGGTTGAACCGCTCCGGCAGCGCCCCCTCGTGCGCGAGGTTGTAGATGCCCGGCAGCAGCTTGCGGCGCGAGAGGTCGCCCGTGGCGCCGAAGATCACGAGCGTCGTGGGGTGGACGGGCAGCCGCTCAAGCCCCTCGACCAGGGGGTTCTCGGGCTCCTGGGTGACGGTGGCCATCGGCCTAGCCGTCCGCGGCGGGGTCGCTCTGGGCCGCGGCGTCCGCGGCCTTCACGGCGTGGCCGCCGAACTGGTTGCGCAGCGCGGCGTTGACCTTCGCGGCGAACGCGTTCTGCCCGCGCGAGGAGAAGCGCTCGAACAGCGAGGTCGTGATCACCGGCGTGGGGATCCGCTTGTCGATCGAGTCCTCCACGGTCCAGCGGCCCTCGCCGGAGTCCTCCACGTATGGCTCGAGGCGCTTCAGGTCGTTGCCCTCCTGCTCGAACGCGAGCGCCGCCAGCTCGCAGAGCCACGAGCGCACGACCGACCCCTGCATCCACAGGTGCGCGATCTTCGCGTTGTCGAGCTCGTACTCACACGCGTCGAACAGCGAGAAGCCCTCGGCGTAGGCCTGCATCATCCCGTACTCCACGCCGTTGTGGACCATCTTCACGTAGTGGCCGGCGCCGGTCGGGCCGAAGTGCCCCCAACCGTCGCCGTGCTCCTCGGTCGGCGGCGGCGCCAGCACGTCGAGGATCGGCGCGAGCCGCGTGACCGCCTCCTCCGGGCCCCCGACCATCATGCAGTAGCCCACCTGCAGGCCCCACACGCCGCCGGAGGTGCCCACGTCCACGTAGTGGATCCCCTTTCCGGAGAGCTGCTCGGCGCGGCGCTTGTCGTCGGACCAGCGGCTGTTGCCGCCGTCGATGATCATGTCGCCCTCGCTCAGCAGCTCGCCGAGCTTGGCGACCGTCTGCTCGGTCGGGTCGCCCGCCGGCACCATCACCCAGACCGCGCGCGGCGCGTCGAGCTTCTCGACCAGCTCCTCGAGCGAGCCGGCGCCGGTGGCCCCGTGGCCCTCGGCCTCGCTCACCGCCTCCGCGCTGAAGTCGAACGCGACCACCTCGTGGTCGGAGTCGCGGTGGATCCGGTGCACCATGTTGCCGCCCATCCGGCCGAGGCCAACGAACCCGAGTTGCATCAGAGCATCCCCCTCACTCGCTCGGTCAGGCGCTCGACCGCCTCGGCCGGGTCGCCCTCCAGTCTGACCCGCTGCGCCGGGAGCCCGTGCGCCTTCAGCGTCTCCAGGTCGCCGGTGGCCTGCGCGTTCTTGAGAGTGCCGAACGTGTAGCCCGCGTCCGGGATCTCCACGTCCTCGTCGCCGTCGTGCACGAGCTGCACGAACACGCCCGTCTTCGGCCCGCCCTTGTGGAACTGGCCGGTCGAGTGCAGGAAGCGCGGGCCGTAGCCGAACGTCGTGGTCGCCTTCGTGGCGTCCCGGATCGCGGCCCGCAGGCCCTCGATCGCGCGGTCGAAGCGCTCCGACGGCTGCACGTAGCCCATGATCGCCACGTAGTTCGGCGGCTGGGCCTGCTGGAGGATCTCGCGCAGGCCGTCGTCGCCGGACTCGGCCACCTCCGGCAGCGAGCCCTCCTCGGCGTAACGCGCGAGCACCTTCTGCGTGTTGTCCTTGGCCTCCTGGACGTTCGGCTGGTCGAACGGGTTGATCCCGAGCACCCAGCCGCAGACGGCGGTCGCGAACTCGGCGAAGAAGAAGATCCGGCCGAGGTCCTCGGGCCCCTCCGCGAACAGCGTGAAGACCGGGTGACCCGCCTTCGCGAGGTCCGCCATCTTCGACTCGAGCTCTCCGCCGTCCTTGTCGCGCAGGTACACGAAGACGCGGTCGTCGCCGTAGGACTCCGGGTCGCCGAGCGGCTCGTCCGCCACCGGCAGCGTGCCCTTGCCCTCCTTGCCGGTCGACTCCGCGATCAGCTGCTCGACCCACACGCCGAAGCTCGCGATCGGCCTCTCGACCACGAACGTGAGCTTGTCGCGCCGGTGATTGGCCAGCTCGCCCATCGCGATCCCGAGCCAGAGGCCCGAGTTGTCCGACGAGTGGTCGTCGTGACGGCAGATCTGCTCGGCGATCTGCGCGCGGTCGAGCACGGCCCCGACGTCCACGCCCATCAGCGCGGCCGGGACGAGCCCGAAGTACGAGAGCACCGAGTAGCGCCCGCCGATCTCCGGGTCGTTCACGAACGTGTGCAGGAAGCCGTGCTCCTTCGCGAGGTCGGCGAGCGACGTGCCCGGGTCGGTGACCGCCACGAAGTGCTTGCCGGCCTCATCGGCGCCCAGCTCCTCCACCGCACGCGCGTGGAAGTACTTGAACTGCGACAGCGTCTCGATGGTGCCGCCGGACTTGCTCGAGACGATGAACAGCGCGCTCCTCAGGTCGATCGCCCGCTCGGTCTCGAGCACCGCGCCCGGGTCCGTCGAGTCGAGCACGTGCAGGCGCATGCCGTCCTCGAGCGTGCCGAACGAGCGGCGCAGCACCTCGGGCCCGAGGCTCGAGCCGCCCATGCCCAGGAGCACCGCATCGGTGAGGCCGTCCTCGCGGCAGGCCTGCGCGAATGCCTTCAGGTCGGCGCAGTTCTCCTGCATCGTGTCGCTGATCGTGAGCCAGCCGAGGCGGTCGCCGATCTCCGGGCCGGGACCGCCCCAGAGGGTCTCGTCCTTGCGCCAGATCCGCCGCGCCACGTCGTCCTTGGTCGCCTGCTTCACGCGCTCGGCGATCGCGGGCTCGAGGTCGTCGGGGATGTTCGACTCGAAGGTCGCCGGGCGTCCGGTCACGGCCGCCTCGCGGGCGCTCTCCACGCCGATGATGAGCTTGTCCATCGCGTCGACGAACAGGTCCACGGCCTCGTCGAGCAGCTCCTCGACCACCTGCTCCATGTCGATGCCCGCCTCCTCGAGCCCCTTCATGGCGGCCTCGACCTCGGCCGGGTCGACGTCGGCCGTGGGGCCCGTGATCTCGGCCTTCTCGCCGGCCGCGAGCAGGGTCGGCATCGGCATCGTGTTCACGGTCTCGGGCGCGACCAGCCCGTCCACGTACATCGTCTCGGAGTAGTTCGGGTTCTTCACGCCGGTCGATGCCCAGAGCGGGCGCTGCACGGGCGCCCCCGCCTCGCGCAGCTCGGCGAAGCGGTCGCCGTGGAAGATCTCCTTGAAGCGCACGTACGCGGCGCGCGCGTTCCAGAGGCCGGCGCCGCCGAGGAGCTCGGTGTTGCCCTTCTGCTCGAGCTGCTTGTCGACCTTGCTGTCCACGCGCGAGACGAAGAAGCTCGCCACGCTGCGAACGTTGGTCACGTCGCCGCCGCCCTCGCGAAAGCGCTCCAGGCCGCGGATGTAGGCCTCGGCCACGTTGGCGTAGGACTCGACGCTGAAGAGCAGCGTCACGTTCACGTTGATGCCCTCGGCGATGCAGTCCTCGATCGCCGGCACGCCCGCCGTGGTGCCCGGGATCTTGATCATCACGTTGGGGCGGTCCACGCGCTTCCAGTAGTCGCGCGCCTGCTCGAGCGTCGCCTCGGTGTCGTGCGCCGCCTCCGGCCCGACCTCCAGCGAGACGTAGCCGTCGTAGCCGCGCAGCTCGTCGTAGACCGGCCGCAGCACGTCGGCGGCCAGCTGCACGTCCTTGATCGCGATCGCGTCGTAGATCTGCTTGGCGTCGCAGCCCTGCTCGGCCAGCTCGCGCAGCTCGTCGTCGTAGTCGTCGGAGCCGAGGATCGCCTTCTGGAAGATCGCGGGGTTGGAGGTGACGCCGCGCAGCGACATCTCGTCGATCAGGCGCTGGAGCTCGCCGCCCTCGATCAGGCTGCGGCGGATCTGGTCGAGCCAGACGCTCGTCCCGGCTTGGGTGAGGGCCTGGAGCCGCTCGTTGACACCGACAGTGACGCTCATGCTCAGCTCCTCGCTCCGACTCCGTCCAATACCTTCCGCCCCAGCTCCGCGGCCTTCTCGGCGGTGATGCCGAAGTGCTCGTAGACCTCCGGCGCCGGGCCCGACTCGCCGAAGGTCGTCATCCCGATGAAGGCGCCCTCGGGGCCGATCCAGCGGTCCCAGCCGAGCGGGCTGCCCGCCTCGACCGCCACCCGCGCCCGCACCGACGGCGGCAGGACGCTGTCGCGGTATTCCGCGTCCTGCTCGGCGAAGGTGTCCATGCAGGGCATGCTCACTACGCGCACCGAGAGGTCGCCGAGCTTACGTGCGGCCTCCACGCACAGCGACAGCTCGGAGCCCGTGCCGATCAGGATCAGGTCGGGGTCGCCGTCCCCGGAATCGCTCAGGACGTAGGCGCCGCGCTCGATCGCGTCGTCGGGGACGCTGTCCGGATCGAGCACCGGCAGGTTCTGGCGCGAGAGCGCAAACGCGGTAGGCGCCTCGGTCTGGCGCAGCGCGAAGCGCCAGCCCAGCGCGGTCTCGTTGGCGTCGGCCGGCCGCAGCACGTTCAGGCGCGGGATCGCGCGCAGGGCCGCGAGGTGCTCGATCGGCTGGTGGGTCGGGCCGTCCTCGCCGAGGCCGATCGAGTCGTGCGTCCAGACCCAGATGGCCGGCAGCTTCATCAGCGCCGAGAGCCGCACCGCGCCGCGCATGTAGTCGGAGAACGTGAGGAACGTGGCGCCGAACGCGCGCAGGCCCTGGATCGCCATGCCGTTCACGATCGCGCCCATGCCGTGCTCGCGCACGCCGAAGCGCAGGTTGCGGCCGCCGTAGCTGCCGGGCCCCACGTCGCCGCCGCCGTCGATGTCCGTGTTGGTCGAGCTGGCCAGGTCCGCCGAGCCGCCCACGAGGTGCGGCACCTTCTCGGCGGCCCACTGGATCGCCTTGCCCGACGCCTTGCGCGTGGCCATGCCCTTCTCGTCCGCGTCGAACCTGGGCACGTCCTCGTCGAATCCCTCCGGCATCTCGCCGCGCTGGATCGCCTCGAACAGCGCGGCCTTGTCCGGGTGGTCCTCGCGGTAGCGGTCGAAGAGCGCGCTCCAGGCGCTCTGCAGCTTGGCGCCCTGGGCGCAGCCCTCGCGGAAGTGTGCCAGCGCCTCGTCCGGCACGAGGAACTGCGCGTCGGGATCCCAGCCGAGGTTCTCCTTGGCCAGCCGGACCTCGTCCTCGCCGAGCGGGGAGCCGTGCGCGCTGGTCGTGTCCTGCTTGTTGGGGCTGCCGTGGCCGATGTGCGTCTGCACGATCACGAGCGAGGGGCGGTCGTCCACCTGCATCGCCTCGCGGGTGGCGGTCTCCAGCCGGTCGAGGTCGTCGCCCGAGTCGCCCACGTCGATCACGTGCCAGCCGTAGGCCTCGTAGCGCTTGCCGACGTCCTCGGTCATCACCGTCGCGACGTCGCTCGCGAGCTGGATCTTGTTGTCGTCGTAGAAGGCGATCAGCTTGCCGAGCTTCAGGTGGCCGGCCAGCGAGGAGGCCTCGGCCGCCACGCCCTCCTGGATGTCGCCGTCGCTCGCGATCGTGAACGTGAAGTGGTTCACGATCTCGTGCTCGGCCTCGTTGAACCGGGCGGCCAGCATCCGCTCGCCGAGCGCCATGCCGACGGCGTTCGAGATCCCCTGCCCGAGCGGCCCGGTGGTCACCTCGATGCCTGGCGAGTACTTGCGCTCCGGATGGCCCGCGGTGGGCGCCCCGACCTGCCGGAAGTTCTTGATGTCGTCCAGCGACATCGGGTAGCCGGTCAGGTAGAGCATCGAGTAGAGGAGCATCGACGCGTGCCCGGCGCTGAGCACGAAGCGGTCGCGGTTGGGCCAGTCGGGATCGCCGGGGTTGTGGCGCATGATGCGCGTGTAGAGCACGTACGCGAGCGGGGCGAGCCCCATCGGGGCGCCCGGATGCCCCGAGTTCGCCTTCTGCACGGCGTCCATCGAGAGCGTGCGGATCGTGTTCACGCAGAGCTGGTCCAGCGCCCTCGTGTCGGTGGCCGTCGTGGTCATGCGCTCCTCCCGTCGCTTGCCAGGCCCGCAGTATCCCCGCTGAGCGCGAGCTCCTGCGCGGCGAGCAGGCCCGCGCCGATCACGCCGGCGTCGTTGCCTGCCTTCGCGAGCGATACCCGAACGCGCTGGAACGACGCGGGCAGGGCGCGCGCGGCCGCCTCCTCCCTGGCGCGATCGAGGAACAGGTCGCCCGCGGCGGACAGGCCGCCGCCGATCACGAAGTGCTCGGGCTCGAAGACGTTGGAGTAGGTGGCGATGCCGATGCCGAGCCAGCGGCCGATCTCCTGCAGGAGCTCGAGTGCCTCGGCGTCGCCGCCTCGGGCGCGCTCCACGACCTCCTTGCCCTTCACGCGCTCGCCCGCCTTCGCGCTGGCTTCCCGCTCCAGCGCGGTCCCAGACGCCAGCGCTTCCAGACACCCCCTGTTGGGGCAAGACCCCGGACAGTCAGGTCCATTTGGATCGATCGTGATGTGGCCGAGCTCGGCGCCGAGCCCCGTCGCCCCGCGGAAGATCCTCCCGTCGATCACCACGCCGCCGCCCACGCCGGTGCCGAGCGTGAGCATCACGAGGTGCTTCGCGGGCGCGTCCTCCACGAACTGGGCCTCGGCCAGCGCGGCGCAGTTGGCGTCGTTGTCGAGGTAGACCGGCACGCCCAGGCGCGCGGTCAGCTCCTCGCCGAGCGCGACCCCCTCGAACGGGATGTTCACGCTCGAGACGATCGTGCCGGTGGCGAAGTCGATCTGCGAGGGCATGCCGATGCCCACGGCGTCAGGCTTGCCCGACGCCTCCGCGACCTCGCCGATGGCGGCCTCGATCCCGGCCATGAGCGCATCGCTGCCGCTCAGCTCGGTGGGGTGGGTGACGGCGTCGAGCACCTCGGTCCCCGCGATCCGCGCCGCGGCCACCTTCGTGCCGCCGACGTCGACGCCGATGACGGCGGGATCCTCCCGAGCGGCCACGGCCTGAAAGCTACGCGACTTGTGCTAGAAGTGATCCCCGATGGATCGGCGGCTCGCCAACAAGAACCTGCGCACGGGGCTTATCGCGGGCGCCATCAGCCTGATCTTCTTCGGCGCGTCGTTCCTCGTCGCGACCACCTACGTGTAGCCCGTGGCCGACGAGACCACCAACGGCGCGCTTACGCCGCCGAGCGAGGAGATCCACCTACCGGATCCGGCATACACGCCGGTCGTGCTGGCGTTCGGGATCACCGTCGTCGTCGTCGGCGTGGTGCTGAGCTGGTTCGTGGTCGCGGCCGGCCTGGTCATCGTGGCCGTCGCCCTCACCCGCTGGATCCGCCAGGCGCGGGAGGAGATGGCGGACCTCCCCCTCGAGCACTAGCTCGTGCTCTCCCCGAACGTCCGCTGGACCCTGCAGCGCATCGCGCTGCTGGACTCGCCGCTGGTCATGATCGCGGCGATAGCGAGCATCGCCACCGACCGCCCCCTGCTCGGAGCCGCGCTGGCGCTGATCTCGTTCGCGCTGTTCCTCGCGGGCCGCGCGACGATCGGGCTGCGCCACGGGCCGGCGGAGACGACGACGCCGCTGGAGCGCTCCTCGCAGCGCCGAGCCCGCCCGCGAGTGGGCGCCACCCCTCCCGAGGACACCGGCGCCTCCACGCAGCGCAGGCGCCCGCCGCGGCGGCGGCGGGACTTCAAGGGGTTCTAGGCGGGCGGCTCGGCCGCCCCCAGGCTGCCGGCGTCTTGAACGACAGCACTCAGGGGGCGTGAAGAGTTTCTCGGTCTATAGACCTAGTAAGTCTTCACGGGAGCGCGGATACGCCACATCCGGCCCCTCCCCAGCCGCCGTTGCCGCGCGAGGCCGGGCCGCACGCCCGGCCGCAGGGGAGCTAACTCAGGCCCGCGCCCGCGCCGTCTCGACGTCGGCGGTCGCCCCCGCCTCGGTCCAGCAGCGCACGATGTCGCGCATGGAGAGGACGCCGACCGTCTCGCCCCCGTCGATCACCACGAGGTGGCGGAACCCGCCCTTGACCATCTCCTCGGCCGCCCGCTCCAGCGACCACTCGGCCGAGGCGAAGGTGAGGTTCTCGGAGAGGTGGTCGCAGACGCGCTCCACGTCCGGGTCCTGACCCTGCCCTATCGCGTTCAGCAGGTCGCGCTCGGTGAAGATGCCGGGACCGGGCTGGTCCGGGTCGATCACGACCGCGGCGCCCACGGATCGCTTGGCCATCTGCCGGCTCGCCTCGCGTAGCGTGTGGTCGGGACCGACCGTCAGTACGACCGAGCTCATCCCATCGCAAACTTGCAAAGCAGCTCCCCAGAAGTCCAAGTGACGATTGCCGCAAGACTATACGTCCTGCGCTGTGAGCGGGGGTTGAGCTTCCGTGCGCCAAGCCCTGAATGAAACGTGACTTGGGCGTCATATTCGGTAACTTCCGGCGTGATCTGCCGTTGTGTCGTGGCCCGTACAAAATGTGCCACACCAGTTGGCAAGGACCCGCACCCCACCCCCTCCCCTCCCCCCTCACCCTATGGCCATAAGAACATCCACAGTCTCCCGCCGCCGCGCCCTCTTCGAGGAAGCGGTGGAGATCATCGAGCAGGAGTACGCGAACGACCTGGAGCTCGACGCCGTCGCCCGCAGGCTGGCGACGTCGCGCCGCCAGCTGCAGCGCGCATTCGCCGAGGCCGGCCGGACCAGCTTCCGGACCCGCCTCGCCGAGATACGCATGCAGAAGGCGCTCGAGCTGCTTCGCGAGGGCAACATGCCCGTCCGCGACGTGGCGACGAGCGTCGGCTACCGCCAGGCGGCCCAGTTCGCCAAGACGTTCCGTCGTCACCACGGACGTCCGCCGTCGAGCGTTCGGCGTGAGCGCAACAGCGCCCAGGCCGTCGACGGCGCGGGTCAGCGCGCGCACGCGCTCGGCCCGGCCGTGTACGAGCGCGCCGCCTAGCGGCACGCCCCTGCTCACAGGACCAGGCCGGCACAGCCGGCCGCAGAAGTGCGCGTGACCGGGCAGCCCCCCCGCCCACCGGCACGCGTGCAGCGCCCTCCCCCTGGCCCCCCGTCAGGGGGAGGGCCCCCCTCTTCCCGAGCCGGCCCGGCCAGGACGCCTGCGTCCGGGTGGCCCCGATGAGGTAGCGGGCGTGGGCGCCACGACGCGAGCCATCGCGACCCGCATATAGACTCGCGCGCCGTGTTCGGCCCCCCCGAGGAGCAGCGTGCCTAGCAAGCCAATCGTGCGCATGTTCATCTACGGCACGATCGCCTCCGCGATCGGCGTCGCGATCGTCCTGATCCTCGACTGGTTCCCGAGCGCGGACACCACCGACGCGGAGAAGATCGACCGCCTCTACGACGTGCTCATGGTCGTATCGGTCCCGATCTTCGTGCTCGTCATGGCGGTCGCGATCTACAGCGTGGTGCGCTTCCGCGCCCGGCCCGGCGACACCGGCGACGGCGCCCCGATCCACGGCAACGCGAAGCTCGAGGTGGTCTGGGTCCTGATCCCGTTCGTCATCGTGAGCATCCTCGCGGCCTACGCGTGGATAGTCCTCGACGACATCGAGGAGCCGAAGCCCGGCGAGCTGCGGGTGCACGTGTTCGGCCAGCAGTTCACGTGGAGCTACGAGTACCGCGGCAAGGACGGCAAGCCGGTGCGCTCGAGCGAGCTGGTCCTCCCGGTGGACAAGCCGGTCCGCTTCGACATCTCCTCGCGCGACGTCATCCACTCGTTCTGGATCCCGAACTTCCGGCTCAAGTCCGACGCGGTCCCCGGCATCACCACCAAGTGGCGTGCGACCCCGACGAAGATCGGCCGCCACGACATCGTCTGCGCCGAGCTCTGCGGCGCCGGCCACGCCGCCATGCGCGCGAGCGCGCAGGTCGTGAGCCAGGGGGACTTCGACAAGTGGCTGGCCAAGGCCGGCGGCGGTCCGGCCCCGACCGGCGGAGGCGGCGGCGCGCAGAGCGGCAAGCCGGGCGCCGCGGACGCCGGCGGCGGCGACGGCAAGCAGGTCTTCACCGCGAACGGCTGCGGCGGCTGCCACCAACTGGCCGACGCGGGTGCGAGCGGCACCACCGGACCGAGCCTCGACAACCTGCTCGCCGACGCCAAGAAGTTCGGCGGCGGTAAGACCCCCGAGGAGTACGTACGCGAATCGATCGAGAACCCGAACGCGGTGGTCGTCGAGGGCTTCGCGGAGGGTACGATGCCCCAGAACTACGGCAACACCCTGAGCGACGCGCAGATCGATGCACTCGTGCGCTATCTGGTCGAGCAGGGCGGCGGAGGAGGTAACTAGGCCGTGACGATGGCGCAGAGGTTCAGGGCACCCGGCTGGTACCGCGTGCTGATCGCGATGCCGATCGGCTTTGCCGTGGCCGTCGCGATCGTCTGCGGCGTGCGCGTGCTCTACGGCGAGCAGTTCCGCCCCATCTGGGACGGCAACGCCGTCACCACCGTCGCGCTGATCTCGGTGCCGCTCGCGTTCCTGATCGGGATCGGGGCGTTCGACTACTGGTTCCGCTGGGCCTCGGGCGCGCCCACGATCCCCGAGGACCACTCGGGCCACGGCGCGACCTCGTGGAAGGACTACTTCCGGGTCAACACCGACCACAAGGTCATCGGGATCCAGTACATCGTCACGACGTTCTTCTTCTTCGTCGCCGGCGGGATCATGGCGATGCTGATCAGGGCCGAGCTCGCCTCACCGGGCACGCAGTTCGTGGACCCGAACACCTACAACGGCCTGTTCTCGGTGCACGCCTCGCTGATGATCTTCCTGTTCATCATCCCGGTGTTCGCCGGCATCGCGAACTACGTGATCCCGCTGATGATCGGCGCGCCGGACATGGCGTTCCCCCGGCTGAACGCCCTGTCGTTCTGGATGCTCCCGATCGCCGGGGTCATGATGCTGCTGAGCTTCTTCGCTCCCGGCGGCCCGTTCGCCACCGGCTGGACGGCCTACGCCCCGCTCTCCACCGAGACGCCGATGGGGCAGACGTTCTTCACGATCGCGGTGCAGTTCGCGGGCGCGTCGTCGATCGCGACCGCGCTGAACTTCCTGGTCACGATCATCACCATGCGCGCGCCGGGCATGACGTTCTGGCGCATGCCGCTCCTGGTGTGGGCCAACTTCACCACCTCGCTGCTGGTGGTCATCGCCACGCCGTTCATCGCCGGCTCGCAGTTCTTCGTGCTGCTGGACCGGGCGCTGGGCACGCACTTCTTCGATCCGCAAACAGGCGGCGACGCGATCATGTACCAGCACGTCTTCTGGTTCTACTCGCACCCGGCCGTCTACATCATGATGCTGCCCGGCTTCGGGATAGTCAGCGAGGTCATATCCACGCACGCCCGGAAACCCGTGTTCGGCTACCGGATGATGGCGTTCTCCCTGATGGCGATCGTGATCCTCGGGTTCACGGTCTGGGCGCACCACATGTTCGTGTCGGGCATGCACTCGTGGCTGCGCGTGCCGATGATGCTCACCACGATGCTGATCGCGGTGCCGACCGGCATCAAGATCTTCTCCTGGCTGGCCACGCTGTGGAGAGGCGTGATCCATCTGCGAACACCCATGCTGTTCGCCCTCGGCTTCATCACGATGTTCACCCTCGGCGGCATCAGCGGGATCATCCTCGCTGTCATCCCGGTGGACATCCACGTGTCGGACACCTACTTCGTGGTGGCGCACATCCACTACGTGCTGTTCGGCGGCAGCGTCTTCACAATCTTCGCGGGCCTCTACCACTGGTTCCCGAAGATGACCGGCAAGATGTACGACGAGAGCCTCGGCCGGATGCACTTCTGGCTCTCGTTCGTCTTCTTCAACCTCACCTTCGGCCCGATGCACTTCGTGGGCGTCGACGGCATGCCGCGCCGCGTGGCCGACTACGCCGACCAGTACGCCACGCTCAACGCGTTCATCTCGATCTCGAGCTTCATCTTCGGCCTCTCGTTCCTGATCTTCCTCTACAACATGGTCGCCAGCTGGCGCTACGGGCCGGCGGCCGACGCCAACCCGTGGCGGGCGCACACGCTCGAGTGGCAGGTCTCCTCACCGCCGCCGATCTTCAACTTCGACGAGGTGCCCACCGTCGTCGGCGGGCCGTACGAGTTCGGCGTGCCGGGCGCGGTGCACGGCGTCTTCAAGGAACCGAAGCCGGTCGCGGCCGGGAGCCGCGAGTGATGGCCGTCCCGCACTGCATCCTCGTGGTGGCGAACGAGACCGTCGGCGGCCGCACGCTGATCGACGCGGTCAGGAAGCGCGCCGAGGACGCCCACTCGCGCAACCAGCCGTTCAGGGTCTGCGTGATCGCCCCGCAGAACCAGCCGCGCAGCGGCTACGTGATCTACGACGAGACGGTGCGCCAGGCGGCCGAGAACCGCCTCCAGACGACGATCGCGCAGCTCCGCGAGATCGGGATCGAGGCCGACGGCGAGGTCATGGACCCCGATCCCTTCGCCGCCACCACCGACGCGGTGGACCACTTCAAGGCCGACGAGATCATCATCTCAACCCACCCGGAGACGCGCTCGGGCTGGCTGCGCAAGGCGCTGGTCGACCGCGTGGCGGAGGAGACGGGCCTGCCCGTGGAGCACGTGGTGGTGGACCTCGACGCCGAGCGCGCGGACGTCAAGCGCGTGCTCGTGGTCGCGAACCAGACCGTGGGCGCCGACCCGCTCGTGGAGCGGCTCAAGGAGATCGCGGCCGATACGCCGTCCGCGTTCGTCGTGATCCTCCCGCAGGGCCAGAGCGGCGACGCCGGCGACCCGCACCAGCGGCTCGCCCAGACGCTCGAGCGGCTGACCGAGGCCGGGCTCGAGGCCGCGGGTCAGGTGATGGACCCGGATCCGTTCACGGCGATCCAGAACGCGCTCCAGTTCTATCCGGCCGACGAGATCGTGATCTCGACCTTCCCCGAGACCCGCTCCGGCTGGATGCGCAGCGACCTGATCGAGCGCGTCCGGCGGATCACCGCCAGGCCCGTGGAGCACGTGGTCGTGGCGCCCCAGGAGGCGCGGGTCTAGTGGAGTCCGCCTCCGTAGCGCTCGGCCACGACCAGGGTCACGACGACCACCATCACGGGCCGCCCGCGGCCAACCAGTCGTCGCGGATCGAGGCCCAGTTCCTCGGGATGCTGCTCTTCATCATCTCCGAGGTCATGCTCTTCGGAGCGTTCTTCACGGCGTACTTCTGGATTCGCGTCGTGAACGGGGCCGAGTGGCCGGCCGAGGGCAGCGAGCTGCCGGTGGCGATCGCCGGCGTGAACAGCGCGATCCTGATCTCGTCGTCGCTCACGATGCACTGGGCGCTGCTCGGGGCGCGCAACGAGAACCGCTTCGCGCTGCGGGCCGGGCTCTTCACCACGCTGATGCTCGGCATGACCTTCCTCGCGGTGCAGATCAACGAGTACGTGAACATCGGCTTCGCGCCCGGTGACCACGCGCAGGGCACGATCTTCTACGGCCTGACGGGTCTGCACGGCGCGCACGTGTTCGTCGGGCTCACGCTGCTGCTGTTCGCCACGATCCGCGCCTTCCGCGGCCACTTCACGGCGAAGGAGCACCGCGGCGTAGAGGTGCCGGGGATCTACTGGCACTTCGTCGACATCATGTGGGTCGTGGTCTACACGACGATCTACATCCTCTAGTGCGCAACCCGCTCACGTCGGAGGACGCGGCGTTCCGCTTCCTCATCGGCGTCGTGCTCGTGATGGCCGCGATCGTGGCGATAGTGCTGATCGTCCGGGCGCTCTCCTGACCGACCTCGAGCTGGCGGAGGCGGCGGCGCGGGCCGCGGGCGAGCTGCTGCTCGGGCGCTTCGGCGGCCCGGCGCGCGGCGTGGAGGCCAAGTCGTCCTCGACGGACATGGTGTCGGAGGCGGACCGCGTCGCGGAGGCCGCGATCGTGGAGCTGCTGCGCTCGGAGCGGCCCGACGACGGGCTGCTCGGCGAGGAGGGCTCCTCGGCCGACGGCCGGAGCGGGCGCCGCTGGGTGGTGGACCCGCTCGACGGGACCACGAACTACCTCTACGGCATCCCGCAGTGGGCGGTGAGCGTGGCGCTGGAGGACGGCTCGGGCTCGCTGGTGGGCGTGGTGTTCGCCCCGGTGGCGGGCGAGCTGTTCCGGGCCGAGCGAGGCCGCGGAGCCGAGCTCTCCGGCGGCGCGACCACCGGGGAGGCCGGCACGCGCCCCCTCCACGTCCGCGAGGGTGCGACGCTGGAGCGCTCGCTGGTGGCGACCGGCTTCGGCTACGACCCCGAGCGCCGGCGGGCGCAGGCGCGCGCGGCCGCCCACGTCCTACCGCGCGTGCGCGACATACGCCGCGCCGGGGCCGCGGCGCTCGACCTGGCCTGGCTGGCGGCGGGCAGGCTCGACGGCTACTGGGAGCGCGGGCTCGAGCCGTGGGACTGGGCCGCGGGCCGGCTGCTGGTGAGCGAGGCGGGCGGAGCCGTGGCCGAGCTCGACGGCGAGCCCCACGGC
>DASVVS010000158.1:0-15641 GCA_036386455.1 Thermoleophilaceae bacterium | reverse complement strand
GGCGGGTCGTGCGAGGCGATCCAGGAGTGGACGATCCGGATCTCGTCGACCTCGTCCGGCGGGATCGTGGGGCGGGAGGGGCGGCGCTCCAGCGCGGCGGCCGTCCGGCGCTCGAGCTCGTACGCGTCCGGCGGCAGCGGGCCCCAGTCAGCCACGCGGCCGGCGACGATCCAGAGGGCGTCCCAGCGCTCCTTGACCGGGTGGCGAGCCAGGACCAGGCGGGTCTGCGCGTGCGTGGCCTCCAGCAGGCCGCCCAGGCGCTCCACCAGCATCTCCATCCGCTCGCGGCGGCGGTGCAGCACGGCGGCGCGCTCGTAGCGCTGAGCCTCGACCGCCTCGCGCAGCCGCTCCTCGAGCATCTCGAGCAGGCGGTCGCCGCTGGCGCCCGGCTCGCTGAACGGCGCGAGCGCCTCGTCGAGCTTGCGGCGGTAGAGGTTGGGATCGAGGTCGCCCAGGCACGGCGACAGGCAGCGGCCCATCTGGCCGTACACGGACGGGTGCTCGCGCAGCTTGAGCCCGCGGCCGCACTGGCGCAGCCCGAACAGCGAGTTGAGCTGGTCCACCAGCTCGGACGCGGCGGTGCGTCCGCGCACGGGCCCGACGTTGACCGCGTGCCCCGGCGCCGGCTCCGGCGCGACCTCGAGGACCGGGAACGGGATGTCGAGCCTGCAGCGCACGTACACGTAGCCGCCGGAGCGCTTGAGCTTGACGTTGCCCGGCGGCTTGAGCTGCTTGATCAGCCGGTTCTCGAGCACCAGCGCGCCCAGCTCCGACGAGGTCGGCCGGTAGTCCACCACCTCCGCGCGCTCGGTCCACCCGGACGGCGCGCAGAAGTGCGCCCGCGCGCGGCTGCGGACGGAGATCGACTTGCCCACGTACAGCGGCCTGCCCCGCTCGTCGCGGAACACGTACACGCCCGGGTCGTCGGGCAGGGTCGAGAGGTCCGGCCGCCGCTCGCGCGGTACCGGCCCGCCCTTCGGCTGGCGCTTGCGCCGGGCGCGCCGCGGCGAGACCAGCTCGAGCGCATCGCCCACGGTGATCGCGCTCGCGCACAGCTTCGGGAAGAGCGCGCAGAACACGCGCGCGCACGTGCGAGCATCGACGAGCGCGCGGTGGGCGCCCTCGGGCTCGATCCCGAGCGACTCGGCCAGCGGGACGAGGCTGCGCTTGCGGGCGAGCGGCGCCAGCTTGCGCGCCATCGCAACCGTGCACAGCGCCGGCGGGTCCGGCCAGTCGAGCCCCTCGCGCGCGAACGCCTGGCTCAGCGCGCCGCGGTCGAACGACGCGCTGTGCGCCACGAGCACGCGCCCGGTGAGCAGCGGCGCGACCCGCTCGAGCACCTCGCGCGGCTCCGGCGCCGAGTCGACCATCGCCTGCGTGATCCCGGTGAAGCGCTCGATGCCGCGCGACAGCGGGCGGCGCACGCGCAGGAGCGACTGCATCTCCTCGTGCAGCTCCCCGCCGCCGACCAGCACGGCCGCGACCTCGGTGATCTCGCAATCGTCGCCGGCGAGGCCGTTCGTCTCGACGTCGACCGCCACGAACTCGGCCGTGCGCAAATCGGTGCTCCGCGGATCCACGCGAGGAGTCCTACGCCCGCGGCCGGACGTGATGCTCGTGTGCTTGCAGCGCCTATGTGCCGGGTGGCACGCAGGTGCCGGACCTCACCTTCGGCGCGCAGCCGCGCCCTTAGCTTGCTCGCAGACGGTCGGCATCGGGTCCGGCCGCATCAGAGGAGACGCAGATGTTCGACTTCGACGGCCTGATCTTCATCGCTTTCCTGATCATCGCGTTCGCGGGGATCGTGATCGGCTACTTCACCGCGGCCGGCAGCGGCATCACTCCGCGGCCCTACGCCAACCAGTACGGCGGCGCCCGCGGCGCCTGGGGCCCGGGCAACGCGTCCGGCAAGGACGACTACGTCTCGCAGAAGAACTGGAGCCGCGGCACTCGCTAGCGGCCCGGGGCGGCCGCTCTAGGCGGCCGCCACCTCGCGCTCGCCCTCGCCCGCCGCATCCCGCAGGCGGGCGAGCGAGCGGCTGAGCAGGCGCGAGACCTGCATCTGCGAGACGCCGATCCGCTTCGCGATCTCGGACTGCGTGAGGTCGTCCACGAAGCGCAGCCGGATCGCGGCGCGCTCCTGCTCGGAGAGCTCCTTCATCGTGCCGCTCACGCACGCGCCGTACTCGACCAGGTCGAAGCCCTGCTCCTCGGTGCCGATCACGGCGTGCAGGGAGCGGCCGGGGTCGTCCTCGGAGGTGGGCGCGTGGTCGAGCGACTCGGCCTCGTAGGCGGCGCCCGCCTCGATCGCGGCCAGCACGGCCTCGACCGACATGCCGCTCTCGCGCGCGAGCTCCTGCGGGGTGGGCGAACGGCCGAGACGGCCGGCCAGCTCGTTGCGCGCCGACGTGACCCGCATGACGTCCTCCTGGAGCCCGCGCGGCACGCGCGCGGCCCAGCCGTGGTCGCGCAGGTGGCGGCGCAGCTCGCCGAGGATCGTCGGGACGGCGTAGCTGGCGAACGAGGTGCCGCGGCTCGCGTCGAAGCGGCCGGCGGCCATCACGAGGCCCATGCTCGCCACCTGCACCAGATCCTCGAGCGGGACGTGCGTGTGGCGGTAGCGCGCGGCGAGGCCGCGCGCGAGGGGGAGGTACTTGTGGACGAGAGCGTCACGTTCGGCTCTCGAGGTGGTGGTGTTAGCGACCAAGACGACCATGTGGGTGGATCCTTTCTGGGTACGGGCCTGAGCCCCAGACGGATCCACGCGCCGGCCGCCCGATTGCGACCGCTGGTGTCTCGATCTTTCGAAGACTGTCAGTTCCGCGCGCTCCATTTGAGCGTGCGGCGCCTATGACTATAGGTCTCCGGAACGGGGTTCTCGAAACTCCTCGGCGGCCCCCCGTTTGGCTGATTACCGCTACTTGCGGGGCCTGGCGAGCCGCTCCGCGAGCGGACCGCCGAGGCCATCGGCGCGAATGCGCCCGGAGCGCGCGAAACGGCGCAGGTGGGCCATCACGACGCGGTCCGTGAGCGGCCGGGGAGAGGTTCTCGCCAGGAGGTACGAAATGGCGCCCCGGCGCGTGGTCGCGAGGTCGCGCGGCGGCCGCGGGCCCAGCGCGGCGGCGGCGATGGCGCGCGCCGAGGAGGACACCGACTCCGGCGGGACCACGCCCTCGAGCCCGAAGCCGGCCGCCTGCGAGGCGGCGTGGATGCCGGTGCGGACGTAGCCGGGGTAGACGGTGGTGACGGTGATCGCGTCGCCGTGCTCGTAGCGCAGCGCGTCCGAGTAGGCGACCAGCCCGCGCTTGCTCATCGCGTAGGCGGGCGCGAGCGGGACCGCCAGGTAGGCGAGGCCCGACGCGACGTTGATCACGCGCCCGCGCGACTCGCGCAGCGCGGGGAGGGCCGCCGCCGTCACACGCCACGGGCCGATCAGGTTGATGTCGAGGACCGCGAGCGCGGTCGCGTCCGGCGGCTCCCCCGCGCTCTGCGGATCGCCGACGCCGGCGTTGTTGACCAGCACGTCGAGCCCGCCGAGGAGCTCGATCGCCTCGGCGACGGCGCGGTCGACCGACTCCTGGTCGCGCACGTCGCACGCGATGACGTCGTCGCCGTCGCCGCGCAGGTCGAGGCCCACGACGCGCGCGCCGCGGCGGCGCATCTGCTCGGTGGCGGCGACGCCGATGCCGCCGGCCGCGCCGGTGATCAGCACCCGCTTGCTCACGCCGGCACCGGCACGCGCGCGGGGGCCGGCGCGCGCAGCTCGTAGGCGTCCTCGTCGAACTCGGCGGTCTCCTGCCGGAAGCGCCATGTCCAATCGGGCCAGATCGCGCCGTTGCGGCCGGTCGCGTCCTGGTACCAGCTCACGCAGCCGGTGTTCCAGATCGTCCCCTCCATCCGCTCGTCGATCTCGGCGTTGTAGCGCTCGAGCGCGGTGGCACTCACCTCGGCGACCGGGACGCGGCGCTCGCGCATGGTGCGCAGCGCGTCGAGCACGTAGGCGATCTGCGACTCGACCATGTAGACCATCGAGCTGTGGCCGAGCCCCGTGTTCGGCCCGAGCAGCAGGAACAGGTTCGGAAAGCCCGGGACGGTGGCGCCGCGGTGCGCCCTGGGGCTGCCGGCCCATATCTCGCTGAGCGGCACGCCCTCCGTGCCGGTGATCAGCTCCGCGGCCGGCATCTCGGTCACCTGGAAGCCGGTGCCGAAGACGATCGCGTCGACCTCGCGCTCCACGCCGTCCTCGCCGACCACGGAGTTGGGGCGCACCTCGCGCACGCCGCCGGTCACGAGCTCGACGTTGGGCTGCTGCAGCGCGGGATACCAGTGGTTCGACGGCAGGATGCGCTTGCAGCCCATCGAGTAGTCGGGGGTGACCTTGCGCATCAGGTCGGGGTCCTTGACCTGCCGCTCGCGGTGCAGGCGCGCGGCGCGCTCCAGGATCTTCATCGCCGGCGGTCGCTTGGCGAGCATCAGGATCATCGACTCGCGCAGCGTGTACACGCCGCCGCGCACCAGGCGCTGGAGCGGCGGCAGCGCGCGGTAGAGCGCGCGCTCCCAGTCGTGGATCGGCCGGTTGTTGTGCGGAGCGATCCACGGCGCGGTGCGCTGGAAGACGTGCAGCTTCTCGACCTCCGGCTGGATCCTGGGCACGTACTGGATCGCCGAGGCGCCGGTGCCGATCGAGGCGACCCGCTTGCCGTCGAGGTCGTAGTCGTGGTTCCAGCGGGCGGAGTGCCAGGTCTCGCCCTCGAACTCGTCGAGGCCCGGGAGGTCGGGGACCTTCGGCTCGGTGAGCGGGCCCATCGCGGAGATCAGGACGCGGGCGCTCACGTCCTCCCCCACGTCGGTCTCGACGTGCCAGCGGCCCTCGTCCTCCACCCAGCGCGCGTCCGTGACGGTCGTGCGAAGCCGGACGTGCGGGCGGATCCCGAAGTCGTTCGCGCAGCTGTGGAGGTACTCGCGGATCTCCGGCTGCGGCGAGTAGGTGTGGCTCCAGTTCGGGTTCGGGGCGAACGAGAACGAGTAGAGGTGCGAGGGGATGTCGCACGCGCAGCCGGGGTAGGTGTTGGCGTTCCAGGTGCCGCCGACGTCGTCGTCGCGCTCGAGGATCACGAAGTCGTGCTTGCCCTCCTGCTTGAGCCTGATCGCCATGCCGAGGCCCGAGAACCCGCTGCCGACGATCGCTACGTCCACCTTTTCCATGAGCCTCAGTCCTCCGGGTTACGCTGACGTAACTTACATGCCCGTAAGTTACGCTCCTGTAACGTGCCGTCTGTGAGTTCGGCACGTTTGACCACGCCGGTCCGGATGTCCTCGGAGGAGCGGCGCGAGCAGTTGCTCGACGTGACGAAGGAGATCGTGGCCGAGCACGGCTTCCACGGCGTATCGATCGAGGCGGTCGCCCGCCGCGCGGGGATCACCCGCCCGGTGATCTACGGGCACTTCAAGGACCTCCAGGCGCTGCTCGAGGCGCTCGTGGACCGGGAGGGGCAGCGGGCGCTGTCCCAGCTCGCGGAGGTCATGCCGACCGACCTGTCCGCCGGCGACGCGCGCGAGCTCCTCCTGGCGGGCATGCGCGGCTACCTCGAGGCGGTGCAGGCGGACCCCGTCACGTGGCGGCTCGTGCTCATGCCGCCGGAGGGCGCGCCGATCGTTCTGCGCGAGCGGGTGGAGCAGGGCCGCGCCGCGGTCGTTGCGACGCTGGCCGCGACGGTCGGGCCCGCGCTCGGTCCCGACCGCGCCTCACCCGACCCGGAGCTGACGGCCCGGATGATGTCGGCGCTCTCCGACGAGGGCGCACGGCTCGTGCTGACCGATCCCGAGAACTTCCCACCGGAGCGCATCCTCCGCCACACGAGCTGGTTCCTGGAGCTGCTGCCGGTCGCGCGATGATCGACGTCGCGATCGCCGGCGCGGGCCACAACGGCCTGGTCGCGGCGGCCTACCTCGCGCGCGCGGGATTGAGCGTGGAGGCGTTCGAGCGGCGCGAGCTCGTGGGCGGGGCGTGCGTGACGGAGGAGCTGTGGCCCGGCGTGCGCGCGTCGCCCGGGGCGTACACGCTGTCGCTCCTGCGCGCGGAGATCGTGCGCGACCTCGGGCTCGCGGCGCACGGGCTGGTGGTGGAGCCGCACGAGCCGTACCTGTTCGCCCCGTCTCCGGACGGGCGGCGGGTGGTCACGTGGTCGGATCCGGAGCGGACGCGGCGGCAGATCGCGGCGGACTGGTCGGACGCCGACGCCGCCGCCTACGGCGAGTGGTCCGAGCGCTGGGAGGCGGCGGCCGCGGCGGCGCGACCGCTGATGCTGGAGCCGCCGGACCGGGGGCGCTGGCTCGACGCCGTGGGGCCGGAGATCCTCGACGGCTCGATCGCGGACGAGGTGGCCTCGTTCCCGTCCGAGCAGGTGCGCGTCCCGTTCGCGATCCAGGGTCTGATCGGGACGCTGGCGGCGCCGGAGGACCCCGGCACGGCGTTCGTGGCCTTCTACCACGACCTCGGGGAGGCGGCGGGAGCGCCCGGGGCGTGGGGCTACGCGCGCGGCGGCATGGGCGCGGTGACGGCGGCGCTGCGCCGTGCGGCCGAGGCCGCGGGGGCGAGCGTGCACGTGTCGGCACCGGTGGAGCGGGTGCTCGTGGAGGACGGCCGCGCGGCCGGGCTCGTGCTGGAGGGCGGGCGCGAGGTGCGGGCGCGTGCGACCGTGTCGAACGCGGACCCGGTGCGCACGGCGAGGCTCGCGGGGCTGGGCGAAGCGGCGGCGGCTCCGCCGGGCGCGGCGGCTGGGCCGGGCGGCGCGGCTCCGCCGGACGGCGCGGCTCCGCCGAGCGGCGCGGCTCGCGCCTGGCGCCAGGCGGGGCCGGTCGTCAAGGTCATGCTCCTGCTCGACGGGCTTCCCGACTTCCCCTCCTGGCCGGGCGAGGACCCGTGGCACGGGGCGATCGACATCGGCTACACGCTGTCCGAGCTGAGCGCCGCGGCCGCCGACGCCCGCGCCGGCCGCCCCGCCGCGCGCCCGTGGATCGAGGCGGCCTGCCAGACCGCCGCCGACCCGACGCTCGCACCGCCCGGCAGGCACGTCGTCTCGCTCTTCTGCCAGTGCTTCCCGCCCGACGCCGACCCGGACGCCGCGGCCGACGCGGCCATCGCCCACTTCGCCGAGGCCTGCCCCGGGCTGCCGGATCGCATCGTGGACCGCCTCGCGCTCGGCCCGCGGGAGCTCGAGGCGCGCTTCGGCATCACCGGCGGCCACATCTTCCACGGCGAGATGCTGCCGGGCCAGCTGCTCGAGTCGAGGCACGGGCCGCGGCGCTTCGGCGGCGTCGAGGGGCTCTACCTGGCGGGCTCCGGGGCGCATCCGGGCGGAGCCGTGACGGGCGCGCCGGGGTACCTGGCGGCACGCGCGGTGCTGGAGGATCGGGGCGAGCGGCGCTGACGAGGCCTCCACGCGCGACAATGCCGCGCGTGAAGCGCATCGTGCTCCTCGCGCTGGTCCTCGCCGTGGCCCTGGCCGCCGCGCCCGCCCACGCCGCCTCCCCCACCCTGGAGGCGGGCGTCGGCAAGGCGGACATCACGCCCAAGCTCGGCTACTACCTCGGCGGCTGGACGCGCGCCGACCGCGTCTCCCACGGCCAGCACACGCGCCTGTTCGCGCGCTCGCTCGTGCTCAAGCGAGGCAGCGAGAAGATGGCGATCGTCTCGATCGACCTGTTCATGGTCCCGGGCGGCATGGTCAAGCAGCTCGGCGACCGGCTGGCCGCGCGCGGGCTCTCCGAGCAGAACATCCTGATCACCGCCTCGCACACCCACTCGGGCCCCGGCGGCTACGCGAACTACCCGACGCTCAACTCGGCCGCGCCGAGCATGCAGACCGCCACCGACCCGTCGAGCTTCCTCGACTTCTTCGTGGAGCCGCAGCCGGCCGACCCGGAGCTGTACCGCTTCGTGCTCGAGCAGATCGAGCGGTCGATAGTGCGCGCCGACGAGGACCTCGACCCCGCCGCGGCCGGCTGGGGCTCGTCGCGGATCGTGGGCCTGACCGCCAACCGCAGCCTCGAGGCCCACCTGGCCGACCACGGGATCATCAAGGCGCGCGGCGAGGGCAACGTGGAGGACGACCCCGGCGGCTACGAGCACACGATCGACCCGAACGTGGACGTCCTGCGCGTGGACAAGGTCCTGAAGCGCGGGCGCAAGACGGTGCGCGTGCCGATCGGCGGCTGGTCGAACTTCGCGGACCACGGGACGGTCACGAAGTCGTCGTTCCAGTTCTACAACGCCGACCACCACGCGTCGGCGATGCAGATCTTCGAGCTGCGCGTGCGCCGCGCCGGAAAGGTCCCCGCCTCGCAGGAGGTCCTCAACGTCTACGGCAACTCGAACGAGGGCGACATGTCGGCCGGGCTCACGCGCCACGGCCCGGCCGCCTCCGACTACGTGGGACGGATCGAGGCCTCGGCGATGGTGCGCGCGTGGCAGCGGGCCGGCTCCGCGCTGCAGCGCAAGCCGGTGCTCGACTCTCGCTGGACGCGCGTGTGCTTCTGCGGCCAGGAGGTCGAGGGCGGGCGCGTGGACGACCACTCCGAGGTCGGGATCCCGTTCCTGACCGGCTCGGAGGAGGAGCGCGGGCCGCTCTACGACGTGACCGGCGTGCCGTTCGAGGACCGCCGCTCCGAGGCCGACCGCGGGCCGCAGGGCCACAAGATCGGCGGGCCGATCGGGGACGTGCCGAACCGCGTGCCGATCCTCTCGGTGCGGATCGGAAAGCGCCTGGTCACGACGATCCCCGGCGAGGGCACCAAGGAGGCGGGCGAGCGGATCCGCCGCGCGGTGACCGGCGCGATCAGCGGAGCGGGCGTGGAGCGCGTGGTGATCGCCGGGCTCGTGAACGAGTTCGTCCTCTACTTCACGACGCCGGAGGAGTACGACCGCCAGCACTACGAGGGCGGGAACACGCACTTCGGCCAGTTCGCGACCGTGCTGATCCAGCAGGAGGCCGCGCGGCTGGCGGGCACGCTGGTGCGCGGCGAGCCGGCGCCGCCGGCGGCCGAGTTCGACCCCACGAACGGCGTGCTGCCGAACGGGCCGCAGTACGGGCCGGGCGCGGACAGCGGCTCGATCATCGAGCAGCCGGCGGAGACGTACCCGCGGCTCGGGCACGCGGCGATCGCGTGGGCCGGCGGCCCGGAGGGGCTCGACCGCCCGGTCGACCGCGCGTTCGTGACCGCAGAGCGGAAGGTCGGCTCGAAGTGGGTCCGCCACGACGACGACCTCGGCCTGGCGATGCTCTGGCGGGTCGACGCGAACGGCCGCCACGACGCGTTCTGGGAGATCCCGCGCTACACGCCGCTCGGTACCTACCGCCTGGTCGTGCAGGCCAAGCGCTACCGGCTCGTCTCGCGCGAGTTCCGCGTGGGGCGGGCGCGCACGCTGACGGTCCGGCAGGTGCCGGCGCCGCACGGCTACTCGGCCGTCGTGCTCGAGTACCCGGAGGCGGTGCGCGACGTGGACATCACCACGCGGCCGAAGTTCGCCGACGGCGGCGCCGTCACGTTCCGCGTGGCCGGGCGCCCGGTGCGGGTCGAGCGCGCGAAGGACGACGTGGACTTCACGGTGCGCGTGTCCGGCGGGCAGCCGGTGACGGTCGAGCCGGGCTCCGCGCGCGATCGTCACGGAAACGTGAACGGTCAGGGGCTCGCTCTCAAGTAGCCGTCGTAGAGTCCCGGGGATGCTGCTCAGCGTCCTCGACCAATCGCCGGTCTCGGAGGGCTCGAGCGGCGCCCAGGCGCTGCGCAACACGATCGACCTCGCGCGCTTCGCCGACGAGCTCGGCTACCACCGCTACTGGGTGGCCGAGCACCACGGCGGCGTGATGCTGGCGGGGCCGAGTCCCGAGGTGCTGATCGGGCCGATCGCCTCCGCCACGGAGCGGATCCGCGTGGGCAGCGGCGGCGTGATGCTGCCCCACTACAGCCCGCTGAAGGTGGCCGAGAGCTTCAGCGTGCTGAGCGGCCTCTACCCCGGCCGCGTGGACCTCGCGCTCGGCCGCGCCGCGGGCACCGACCCGCTCACCACCTTCGCCCTCCAGCGCGACCGCCGCGCCGCCGCGCCCGACGACTTCCGCGACCAGCTCGCCGAGCTGCTCGCCTACCTCGGGGACTCGCTGCCGGCCGACCATCCGTTCGCGCGGCTCGCGCAGCTCCCCGGCCTGCCGGAGCAGCCGGCGCCGTGGCTGCTCGGCTCGTCGATGCAGAGCGCGGTGTGGGCCGCCGAGCTGGGGCTTCCGTACGCGTTCGCGGACTTCATCAACCCGCGCGGGCGGGAGATCACGGCGCACTACCGCGAGCACTTCAAGCCGTCGGCGTCGCTGGCGGCGCCGCGCACGCTCGTCTGCTCGTGGGTGATCTGCGCCGACACCGACGAGGAGGCCGAGCGGCTGTCGGCCAGCGGGCGGATGGCGTTCAAGCTGCTGCGCCAGGGGCGGCTGATCCCGGTGCCGCCGGTGGAGAAGGCCCTGCGCTTCCTGGAGGGTCACGGCTCGCCGCGCGGGCGGCGACTCGTGTTCGGGTCGCCCACCACCGTGCGCGCGCGGCTCGAGGAGGTCGTCGAGGACTACGGCGCCGACGAGCTGATGCTCGTGAACGTGCTGTACGACCACGACGCGCGGCGGCACTCGTACGAGCTGGTCGCCGACGCGTTCGCGCTCAGCCGCTCGGAAGACCGCGAAGCAGTCGCGTAGCCACCCCGCGCAGCGTCTCCTTGCCGTACGCGTGGCTGCCGTTCGAGGTCGTCATGATCGCGACCGCCACGCGGTGCTCGCCGCGGCGCAGCAGCGCGACCTGGTGGTCGACCGCTCCGCTGCCCGAGCCCCAGCCGCCCTTGAAGTAGAGCCGCCAGCCGTCGGGCAGCTGGACCTGACCGATGCCCCAGCGCTGCGACGGGACGATCGACTCGAGCAGCTCGAGCGCCCGTTCGCGGTGGCGCTCCACCACGAAGTGGTCGATCCGCTCGAAGAAGCGGGTCTGGCCCGCGGCGTCGATCAGGCTGTGCCCCCAGATCGCGGCCGTGCGGAAGCGGGTCATGCCGGCGCGCTTGGCGAGCCGCCGCAGGCGCCAGTCGCCCACGAAGTTGCGGATCCGGGTGGCGGTGGCGTTGTCGGAGCGCGTGATCATCGGGCGCAGCAGATCCATGTCGGCGCCGCGCAGCGCCCGGTCCCGCACCGACGGGTGGTCGAGGTAGGCCACCATGAACATCGCCTTCATCACGCTCGCTCCCGGCACGGTCCGGGTGGTCCGGTGGCCGTAGAGGCGGCCGTTCGCGCGCACGGCGAAGGAGATGGAGCCGCGGCGCTGTGCGGCGTACTGCTTCGCGGCCGCCACGTCGGGGGTCCAGTCGAGCTCCGGTTGGCTCTGGGCCGCCGCCGCCGCTGGTGCGCTCAGGGCGGCAGTGAGGGCCAGCAGCAGGGCGGCGAGGAGGGACCGGCGCACGGCTGCGAGCGTACCGCGGTCACTTACTTGGCCAGGGGCTAGGTAAGTGACCGCCGTACCCCGAGCGAGGCGAGGAAGACCGCCACCGCGGCCAGCGCGACCGCCGCTCCGGCGGCCACGTCGAGGTGGTAGCTCGCGTAGAGGCCGGCGATGCCGGCGAGCGCCGCAAGCCCCGCGGCCATGACCAGCGCGGCGGGCAGGCTGCGCGCGAGGCGCAGCGCCGCGGCCGCCGGGCCCGCCACCAGCGCGATCACCAGCAGGCTGCCGAGCGCCTCCACCGCGGCCACGACCGTCAGCGAGAGCAGAGCGAGGACCGCCCCCACGGCGAGGGCGGGACGGCCGCCGAGAGCGTGCGCGTTGACGGGGTCGAACGCCGCGAGCGCGAGCGTGCGGTGGAGCCCGGCCAGCGCGGCGAGCGCCACGGCGGCGGTGGCCGCGGCCAGTGCGACGTCGGAGCCGGCGACGGCGAGCGGGTCACCGAACAGCAGCTCCTGGAGCCGCGCCGGCACGTCCGGCGAGAGCGCGAGCAGCGCGCCAAGGCCGACGAACGTCGTGACCACCGCCGCCACGGCCGCGTCCGGCCCGAGCCGCGGGGTGCGGGAGCCGAGCGCGATCAGCCCCGCCCCCGCCAGCACGCCGCCCGTGGCGCCGAGCGCGAGCGGGATGCCCGCGAGCGATGCAAGGACGAGCCCCGGCAGGACCGCGTGCGAGATCGACTCGGCCGCGTACGCCTGCCGGTAGAGCAGGACCCACACGCCCATCGGCCCGCACACGGCGCCCACGATCAGGAGCTCCAGCGCCGCGCGCCGCAGCAGCTCGCTCCCGAGCGGATCCGTGAGCAGCTCCACGGCTCAGTGCCCGTGGTGGTCCACGACCACGGCCGTGCCCTCGTCGAACATCACGAGCTCGCCGCCGTACGTGCGCTGAAGCACCTCGACCGACAGCGTCGTGGCGGGCGGCCCGTAGGCGACCTGCGTCCGGTTCAGGCAGAGCACCCGATCGGCCGAGCGCGCCTGCTGGACGTCGTGCGTGGAGATCAGCAGCGTGCGACCCTGCGCGGCCAGCTCGCCGAAGATGCGGCCGATCTGGGCGGCGGTCACGGCGTCGACCCCCGACAGGGGCTCGTCGAGCAGGAGCACCGCCGCGTCCTGGACCAGGGCGCGCGCGATGAGCACGCGCTGGCGCTGGCCGCCGGAGAGCGCGCCGAAGGGCGTGCCGGCGCGGTCGGCTAGGTCCACCTGCTCGAGCGCGGCGGCGGCGAGCTCGCGATCGCGCGCGGCGATCCGGCGGAACGGGCGGGTGCGGCCGTACGCGCCCATCAGGGCGACGTCGAGCGCGCTGAGCGGGAAGTCGAGCCGCGAGCGCTCGGTCTGCGGAACGTAGGCCGGGCGCCCCGGCAGCTCCACCGTCCCGGTCACTTCCGGCAGCGCGCCGAGCAGCGCGCGGAACAGCGTCGTCTTGCCGCCGCCGTTCGGCCCCAGCACCGCCACCCGCTCGCCCGCGCCCGCCTCGAAGTGCACGCCGGACACGCCGGTGCGCCCGCCGCCGTAGCCGCCGGTCAGCTCGTGCACGCGGACGCTCACGCCGCCGCTCCCAGCGCCGGCGCGCGCAGCCGCGCGGCCCCCGCCGCGGCCAGCAGCACCGCGCCGCCGAGCGTGGCGATCGCGGGGCCCGGCGGCACGTCGAGGTGGTACGCGATCCAGAGGCCGGCGACCGCCTCGCCGAGCGCGAACAGCACCGCCAGCCCGTGCATGCCGCGGACGCTCGTGGACAGGAGCCGCGCCGCGGCGGCGGGCAGCACGAACAGCGCCCCCACGAGCAGCGCGCCCACCGCGTCGAGCACCGCCACCACGGCCAGCGCGATCACGCCCATGAGCAGCGCGTCGTACAGCGGCGCGCCGAGCCCGAGCGAGCCGACCGAGTCGCGGTCGAAGCCCGCGGCCAGCCATGCACGCCGCGCGCCGAGCACGACCGCGGCGGCCACGACCGCGACCGCCAGCGAGATCCATATGTCGCCGGCCGAGACGGCGAGCAGCGATCCGAACAGCAGCCTGTCCACGCCGGCACCCGCCTCGTAGACGTCGCTCGCCAGCACGACGCCCGCCGCGAGCGCCGCCACGAGCACGAGTGCGGTGGCCACGTCCGGCGAGCGCGGCCGCGCGGAGCCGACGGCCTGGATCGCGAGCGCGGTCACGAGCGCGGCGGCCAGCGCGACCGGCTGCGCGGGCAGCGCCCACGCGTCGGCGAGCACCAGCCCGGGGAAGGTCGCCGTGCCCACGGCGTGCGCGTAGAAGGCCAGCGACCGCAGCACGATCCAGGTGCCGAGCACGCCGCCGAGCACGGCGACGATGCACGCCTCGAGGAACGCCCGCTGCATGAACTCGGCCTGGAACGGCTCGGTCAGCGACACGGGCCGGCGCCTCTCACGTCTCCACGCGGCAGGTCGCGCGACCGCCGGTGAAGCCGTCGATCATCGCGTTGGCGTTCGCGGCCAGCGACTCGAGGTAGGTCGCTCCACCCGACCCCGCCGGGCCCAGCGTGTCGGCCCAGAGCGGCTCGCCCACGCGCGCGCCGCCCTGCTCGGCGATCGCGCGCTCGAGCTTCGAGTCCACGCTGCTCTCCGCGAAGACCACCCGCACGCCCTCGCGGCGGATCTGGTCGACCAGGCGGTCGGCGTCGGCCGCCGACGGCTGCGCCTCGGTGGAGAGCGAGGGGATCACCGAGCCGATCGCCTCGATGCCGTAGCGGCGGGCGAAGTAGCCGAGCGCGTCGTGCGTGGTCACGAGCTTGCGGTCGTCCGCGGGCACCTCGTCCATGCAGCGCTCGATGGCGGTGTCGACCCGCTCGATCCTCTCCGCGTACGCCGCCGCGTTGCGCTCGTAGACGGCCTGCCCCTCCGGATCCGCCTCGCCCAGGGCGACCTCGATCGCGTTCACGGCGCGGATCGCCTTGCGCGGGTCGTGCCACCAGTGCGGGTCGCCCTCGACCGTCCGCAGCGACCGCGACACGTCGACCGCCTCGCGAGCGCCCACGTCGCGGGCGAGGTCGCCGAGCCACTCGTCCACCTCGCCGCCCGAGCGGAGGATCAGGTCCGCATCCGCGAGGTCGCGCGCGGCGCTCGGACGCGGCTCGTAGTCGTGCGGGTCGCTGTTGGGCGCGAGCATCGTCCGCACCCGCGCGCGGTCGCCGGCGACGTTGCGCGCGAGGTCGCCGAGCTGCGTGGTGGTGGCGACCACCAGCGGCCGGCCACCGGAGCCGGAGCCGCCGTCGCCGCAGCCGGCGGCCGCGAGCGCGCCCGCGAGCGCGAGCAGCGCCGCCCCCACGACACTGATGATAAGGATTCTCATTCTCGCCGGAAGGTACCATGGTGCGCATGGCCAGCGGAGGGACCCCTGGGGCGACCGGAGCCGCGCGCAGGACGCGCCGGCCCGGCGAGGACCAGCGCGAGCAGTGGGTCGCGCACGCCTTCGAGCGCCTGGCCGAGGCCGGCAACCGCGGCGGCGCGGCGCGCGCCGCGGTTGTCGAGACGATCGGCTCCGAGGGCGGCTGCCTGACCGCCGACGAGGTCTACGACCGGCTCCGCGCCCGCGGCGACCAGATCGGGACCGCCTCGGTCTACCGGGCGCTCGGCCTGCTGTCCGAGCTACGGCTGCTGCACGGGGCGTCGCTCCCCGGCGGCGCGACGCGCTACGAGCTGGTGCTCCCCCACGGCGACCATCACCACCACGTCGTCTGCGACCGGTGCGGCCGGACGGTCGCCTTCGAGGACCGCGCGCTCGAGTCGGCGATCGCCCGCCTGAGCGAGCGCCTCGACTACGACGTGCACGCGCACGACGTCACGCTCCGCGGCGTCTGCCCCGGCTGCTCGTAGAGGCGGCGCCCTAACGGGCGGGGAGCTTCGGCGGCACGACCGGATCGGGGCAGTAGGGCGCGTTGTAGTAGTCGAGCGTGTCGAGGTAGAGCTTCGGCGGGTCCGCCGCCGCGGTGCTCCGGCACTCGACGTACTCGCTGACTCCGTCGACGGCCTCGACGGTCACGCCCCCTCCGAAGATCCTCACGCCGCCCGAGGAGCCCGGCAGGTACGCGACCGTGTCCCCGGACGAGGCCTCGACATGACCGTCGGCGCCCGCGAACGTGTAGGTGTTGCCGCCATCGCCGCC
>DASVVS010000157.1:0-6869 GCA_036386455.1 Thermoleophilaceae bacterium | reverse complement strand
GAGCGCGATCGGCATCTGCGCCGCCTACCAGGCCACCAACGACGACCGCCGCTGGCTCTGGGTCGCGAGCGCGCTGCTCGTGGTCCACTGGGTCGGCGACAGCCTCGACGGCACCCTCGCCCGCGTCCGCAAGATCGAGCGCCCGCGCTACGGCTACTACCTCGACCACCTCGTCGACGCGATCTCGACGGCGCTGATCGGCATCGGCCTGGGCCTCTCCCCCTACCTGCTGCTGGCGGTCGGCACGCTGATCGTGGTCGCCTACCTGACGCTCTCGATCAACGTCTACCTGGAGAGCCAGGCGTTCGGCCGCTTCAGCATCGGCTACGGGTTCGTCGGCCCGACCGAGGTCCGCGTGATCCTCATCGCCCTCAACACGGCGCTCGCGCTCGGCGCCGGCCTCGACTTCGAGCTCGTGGACCTCCACATGACCGTGTTCGACCTCGTGGGCCTCACGATCGCCGGCACGATGATCGCGCTGCTGCTCGGCCGCGCCGTGCGCAACCTGCGCGAGCTCGCGGGCGAGGAGCCGGCGGCCTCCCGGCGAAGCGACCGGCCGTGAACCCGGTCACCCTCACCGCGGGCCCGCTGACGGCCACCTTCGTCCCGGACGTGGGGATGATCTGCTCCTCGCTGACCCACGAGGGCGAGGAGCTGCTGGGCCAGCGGAAGGGGCTCGAGAAGTACGCCGAGACCGGCTCCACCATGGGGATCCCCCTGCTCTACCCGTGGGCCAACCGGCTGGGCGGACCCGAGTACGAGATCGGTGGCCGCCGCGCGCGGATCGACCCGGACTCGCCGATCGTCCGCACCGACGCCAACGGCCTGCCGATCCACGGCCTGGTCAACGCCAGCCCGCACTGGACGGTCCTCGGCGTGGAGCCGGACAACCTCGTCGCCAGCCTCGACTTCGACGCGCACGCCGAGCTGATCGAGCAGTTCCCCTTCCCCCACTCCATCGCGATCAACGCCACCCTGACCCCGGACTCGCTCACGATCGAGACGGCGGTGGGCGCGTACGACGACGGCTCGGCCGTGCCGCTCGCCTTCGGCTGGCACCCGTACCTGGTGCTGCCGGGCGTGCCGCGCGCCGACTGGCACGTCGAGATCCCGCTGACGCAGCGGCTGGTGCTCGACGACCGCATGATCCCCACGGGCGAGATCGAGGAGGTCGCACCGTTCAGCGGCCCGCTGGGCGAGCACACCTTCGACGACGGCTACGCGGGCGCCTCCCCCGGTACGACGTTCGCGCTGAGCGGCGGCGGCCGCCGCATCGAGCTGGAGCTGGTGAGGGGCTACGGGTACGCGCAGGTCTACGCGCCCGCGAGCGAGGACGCCGTCTGCTTCGAGCCGATGACGGCGCCGACCGACGCGCTGCGCAGCGGCCTCGGCCTCGAGCTGGTCGAGCCGGACGACACGTACAACGCGTTCTTCGCGATCAGGGTCACGCGCTGACGACAAGTACCCAACCTGGGGCACCACGGCGCGTTGTGATGGGTACGCAGTACCTATCTGGAGGTTGGGGCATGAGGATCAAGCCGGTCATAGCCAGTTGCGCTCTCGCGAGCCTTGCGTTCGCCACGGCTGCAGTCGCCGATCACAAGCCGGGCCACAACCCGGGCCAGGGCAGCGCGGACGTGACGATCGCCGCGACCAGTCCGATCGTGTGGGGCAAGTCCAGCGTGGTCAACGGCTCGGTCCGCGGCGCGGGCGCCGGCGTCCTCGTCGACCTCCAGGCCGATCCCTTCCCCTACTCCGACACCGAGTTCGTCAAGGAGGCGACCGTGCCCACGGACGCCAAGGGCGACTACCGCTTCGCCCCGCTGACCAGGCTGAACACGCGCTACCGGGTCGTCGCGCAGACGAGTCCGCCCGTCACGAGCACCATCGCCACGGTTCTCGTCCGGATCCGCGTGAAGGTGAGCGTCAGCGACTCGACGCCGAAGCGCGGCAGCCTCGTCACCTTCTCAGGCAGCGCCTGCCCGCAGCACGACGGCAACCTCGTCTACCTCCAGCGCCGCACGAGCACCGGCGGCTACGGAACCGTCGCGCGCACGAAGCTGGTCGACGCGGGTGACACGTGCTCGAAGTACTCGCGCCGCCTGCGGGTCTTCAGCGACGGCGTCTACCGGGTGAAGGTGAGCTCCGGCGGCGACGGCGACCACGTTGCGGGCGTCAGCCGGACGGTCAGCCTGGACGCGCACCGCTAGCGCGCTCGGTCGCGTCGAGCAGGTTGCGTACGAGCATGAGGTTGGTGAGCGGCCCGACGCCGCCCGGCACGGGCGACGCGGCCGCCGCCACCTCCGCCACCTCGTCGTAGCGGACGTCGCCCACGAGCTTGCCGTCCTCGAAGTTCGTGCCCACGTCGACCACCACGGCGCCCGGCGCGATCATGTCGCCGCCGATGAGACCGGCGCGGCCCGCGCAGGCCACCACGATCTCGCCCTCGCGCACCGCGGCGCCCAGGTCCGGTGTGCGCGAGTGGCACACGCTCACCGTCGCGTTCGCGTGCAGCAGCAGCATCGCGACCGGCTTGCCGGTGATGTTGCTGCGCCCCACCACCACGGCGCGCTTGCCGGCCACGTCCACGTCGTGACGCGCGAGCAGCTCCATCACCGCCAGCGGCGTGGCCGGCACCAGCGCCGGCAGGCCGAGGAACAGCCGCCCGGCGTTCAGCGGGTGCACGCCGTCGACGTCCTTCAGCGGGTGCACCGCATCCACCACCGCGTCCTGGTCGACCCCCTCCGGCAGCGGGAGCTGCACGAGGATCCCGCCGACATCGCCGTCGCGCCCCAGCGCGGTCAAGGTCTCGACCGCCTCGGCGGTGTCGCCCGCGAGCTCCACGCTCCGCGACGCCACCCCCAGCTCGCCGCACAGCTTCTCGAGCCGGCCGGCGTAGACGGCGGCGGCCTCGTCGGCGCTGCGCACGATCGCGAGCCCGGCCCCGGCGCCCTCCGCGGCCACCCGCTTCGCCAGCTCCTCCTTGAGCGAGGCCGCCACGGCCCGGCCGTCGAGCACGCGCGCGCTCACGATGAGTTGCGCTCCTCGACGATCCGTGTCGTGCGCTCGGCCAGCTCGCGCCCGGGCGGCAGCGCCGCAAGCCGCTCCTCGCACGCGCGCGCGTAGTCACGGTCGTCGAGCCCGCCGGCGTTCAGCCGCACGTTCAGCTCCGCGGACGCCCGCGCGGCGGCGGCCATCTCGGCCCCCACGGCGGCGTCGCTGATCAGGTACACGTTGCCCTTCTCCGCCGCCTCGACGGCCAGCTCGAGCAGCTCCGAGCAGCGCTCGGCCACGCCCAGCGGCACCTCGGTGCTCTCGCTCAGCGCGCCCTGCAGCGCCTCCGCCCGGGCGGCCTTCTGCTCGTCGGTCTCGCGCGGCATCGACGACGCCGTGCCGTAGCTGCCGTAGGCCTCGATGTCGGCGTCGACGGCGGCCTGCAGCTCGGCGCGCAGCTCCTCCGAGCGCGCGAGCACGCGCTGCATGTCCTCCTCCACCGCGGCGTACTTCTCGCGCCCCACCGTGAACTGGCAGACCATGCTCACGAGCCCGGCACCGAGCGCGCCGGCCAGCGCCGCGGCGCTGCCGCCGCCGGGGGTGGGCGCGCTCGAGGCGAGTCCGTCGAGGAACTCGCGGGCGGTCGAGTCGATGGCTGATGGCGGCACGGGGCCGCGTATATAACAGGCGCCCTAGACCGTGGCCCGGCGGCTCGGCAGGATCGCGCCCTCGGCCATCGGCGCCGGGCGGTCCTGCCAACCCGCGCGCAGCAGCGGCGTGGTCTCGTGCGCGGGGCGCGGCCGGCCGAACCAGTAGCCCTGAGCCCGCTCGCATCCGAGGGCACGCAGCGCTTCGGCCTGCTCGAGCGTCTCGACGCCCTCGGCCACCACGCCCAGCTCCAGCGTCTTCGCCATCCCGATGACGGCCTCGACGATCGCCGAGTCCTCGGCCTCCCGGCCGAGCCCGTCCACGAACGTCCGGTCGATCTTGAGCGTGTCCACGGGGAACCGCTTCAGGTAGCTGAGCGACGAGTAGCCGGTCCCGAAGTCGTCGAGCATCAGCTTCACCCCGAGCCGCTTGAGCGAGTCGAGCGTGTTCCACGGCGAGTCCGCCTCGCTTATCAGCACGTTCTCGGTGATCTCGAGGCCGAGCCGCGCCGGGTCGAGGCCGGTCTCGTCGAGCACGCGCGCCACCGTGGGCACGAGCTCGGCGTGCGCCACCTGCCGCGGCGAGAGGTTCACGGTCACGAGCCCCGGCGGGTGCTCCAGCTCCCGCTCCCAGCGGACCGCCTGCTCGCAGACGTCCTGGAGCACCCAGCGGCCGATCTCGTTGATCAGGCCGGTGTCCTCGGCGATCGGGATGAACTCGAGCGGCGAGACCGGCCCGAGGCCGAGGCTGTTCCAGCGCAGCAGCGCCTCGAGCCCCGCGATCGAGCCGTCCTCGATCCAGACGATCGGCTGGTAGAAGACGGTCAGCTCGCCGCGCTCCACCACGCCGCGCAGCGCGTTCTCCATCCGCAGGCGCCCGAGCGCGCGGTCGCGCATGGCGTCGTCGAAGAGCTCGCAGTTCGCGCGCCCGCGCTCCTTGGCGCGGTACATCGCGGCGTCGGCGTCGCGCATGGCCTCCTCGGGCGTCGCGTAGCGGCCGTTCGCGAGCGCCACGCCGATGCTCGCCGAGAGCACGTGCTCCTCCGACTCGAGGGCGAAGGGCCGCGCGAGCGCCTCCTGCAGCCGCTCGGCCACCTGCAGCGCGTCGCGTCCGTCGACGACCTCCTCGCACAGCACCACGAACTCGTCGCCGCCGAAGCGCGCCACGGTGTCCGTCGGGCGCACCACCTCGGCGAGACGGGGCGCCACCGCGCGCAGCAGCCGGTCGCCGGCCTCGTGGCCGAGGCTGTCGTTGATCAGCTTGAAGTTGTCGATGTCGAGGAACATCACGGCGGCGCTCGAGCCGGTCAGGTCGCGCCTGGCGAACACGTGCGCGAGGCGGTTGAGGAACAGCGTGCGGTTCGGCAGGCCGGTGAGCGGATCGTGCAGGGCGTTGTGGCGGATCGACTCCTCCGCGCGCCAGCGCTCGATCGCGGCGGCCAGCACGTGCGCGACCGACTGCATGAACAGCGCCTCGTCCTGCGAGAAGACGCGGCGCTGCGAGCCGTAGCCGGCGAGCACGCCGTGCGGGCGGCGCTGGCCGGGGATCGTCACGCTCACGCCGTCCTCCATCACGACCGGGCGGTCCGACTCGAGCGCGTGGGCCGGCATCACCGGCTCGGCGCCCTCCTCGTCGCCGGGGAGGCCGCCGGTCGCGGCGGTCAGGACCAGCTCGCCGGAGAACTGGCCCACCTCCCAGACCTCGGCCCGCTCGAGGCCGAGCTGCGCGGCCACCAGCTCGACCGAGCGCTTGGCGAGGTCCTGGAGCGATATGCCCTCGAGCCCCTGGCGGCCCAGCTCTGCGACCGCGGCCTCGCGCTTGAGCCGCCGCCGCAGCTCGTGCTCGCCGCGCTTGCGGTCGGTGATGTCGATGCCGGTGGCGATCACGTGGTCGGCCCTGCCGGCGGCGTCGCGCACGGCGATCGCCGACCAGGCCACGAGCCGCGTGTCGCCGGTGCGCGTGCGCACGCCGGCGTCGAACTGGCGGCTCCCGGCGCTCGCGAGCAGAGCCGGCCAGTCGCGGCGCACCTGACCGACCTCGCTCGGCTGGATCATCTCGTGCCACGGCGTGCCGCGAACCTCCTCGCAGGTGAAGCCGGTCACGATCTCGCAGGCCGGGTTGAACCTCTGGATGCGGCCGTCGGCGTCGATCACGACCACCAGCGCCGCGGCGGTGTCGACCACGTTCGACACGAAGTTGCGCTCCTCGGTCACGCGTGCGATGAGGCGGTCCACCCGCTCGCGGAGCGTCGTGATCAGCAGGCCGGTCACGAGCAGCGTGCCGAGCGTGATGATCCAGCGGGTGGCGCCGGCGCCGCCGAGCGGGATCAGGCCGTCCGTGTAGGGGAGCGTGCCCACCGAGTCGGCCACGAGCAACGCGGCGCCGTACGCGATGCCGATCAGCCCGAGCTGCACCGCGGCGCGGGCGCGCGGCAGGAAGTACCAGGCGTAGACGTTGCTCCACAGGTAGAAGAGGACGAACGGCGTGGCGGAGCGGCCCGTGAAGTGGACGGCCGAGGTGATGAGGAGGGTCTGGCCGGCGATGCCGACGTCGAAGCCGTAGGACGGCCAGCGCTCGCCGCGGAACCAGAACAGCCCGGCGCCGAGGAAGGCGAGCGCGAAGATGCCGGCGACCATCCGGTCGTCGCCGCCGCTCGGGTGAGGGAGCGCCAGCCAGAGGAGGCCCAGGGCGGCGCCAGCGGCGTACAGGAAGGCGCCCGCGCGGGCCATGATCCATGCGTCCGACCGCTCGGCACGCGGAGCCGAGCCGCCATCTGCGCCGGAGCGCGGACCCAGCCAGCGGTTCACAGGCGTGCTATCGGCAGTCTCGGGCCATCCGTGAGCGATCGGCGGCCAATCCGAGCGCCTATCGTCGGCCGGATGAGCGAGCGGCGCGCGGCGATCCTCGGACGCGACGGCACCGCCTGCGTCTGGTGCGGCCGCGAGCCGTGGCCGCGCGACGTGACGCTCGAGCACCTCCTCCCCCGCTCGCGCGGCGGTCACGCGACGCCCGAGAACCTCGCCCCCGCCTGCCGCCCCTGCAACCGGGCACGGCGCTCGCGGCCGGTGGCGGCCTACGTGCGGGAGCTGACCGACGCCGGTCGCGCGCCGCGGCTGTCGTCGCTGGAGAGCGCGCTGAAGCGCCTCAGCGGCTCGCCGCGGGCGGCCGAGAGCGCCTACGGCCGGCGGCAGCTCGAGCTGCTGCGGCGGCTGGCGCTGCCGCGGTGA
>DASVVS010000156.1:0-5836 GCA_036386455.1 Thermoleophilaceae bacterium | reverse complement strand
CCGGCTGAACGGCCTGAGCAGCGGCACGCTGACGCTCGACGTGGAGATGACCGAGGTGGGGCGGCCGCAGCGGATCGAGGAGCCGCGGGATCCGCGTCCGATCAGCGAGCTGAACAAGCTGCTGGGCGGCCGCGGCATCGTTGGCCTGCTCTTCGGCGTGACGACCGGGACGCCGCAGTCGGGTGGCGGCGGCGGCGGGGCCGGGCCGGCACCCGAGCAGATCGAGGCCTACCGCGAGTGCGTGGACCGCGCGAAGCCGGCCGACACGCCGGCGATCGAGCGCTGCCGCGAGCTGCTGCGCTGAGGCACCGTCCCGGGTCGCTCGCCGGCCGGAGCCGAGGTCATCCCGGCGGGTGGCCTCGTGCGTATCTGGATCGTGGGCAGGCTGAGCGGGAAACGCGTCGTGCTGACCGGCGCCAGTAGCGGAATCGGGCGCGCCGCCGTGCCGCGCTTCGCGGCCGAGGGCGCGCGGCTCGCCCTCTTCGGCCGCGACGAGGAGCGGCTGGCGGAAGCGGTCGCGGCCGGCGGGCCCGGCGCGCGCCGGTTCACCGCCGACGTGGGGGATCGCGGCGAGATCGAGCCGGCGATCGACGCGGCCGCGGACTGGCTCGGCGGCATCGACGTCCTCGTGTTGAACGCCGCGGAGGCGGCCTACGGCCCCTTCAAGGACACGCCCGCGGAGGACTTCGACCGTACGGTTCGGAGCACGTTGCTGGGCGCGGCCAACACGTTGCGCGCGGCGCTGCCGGCGCTCGAGGAGTCGGGCGGGACCGTGGTGGCGAACATCTCCGTGCTGAGCCGCTTCCCGGTGCCGATGTTCTCCGGCTACGTCGCGTCGAAGCACGGCCTGCGCGGCCTGATCGGCTCGCTGAGGATCGAGCTCCAGCGCGAGGGCAGCGAGGTGGACGTGGCGATCGTGCACCCGGGACACGTGGACACACCGTTCTGGGAGCGGGTCGGCAGCGTGACCGGCGAGCTGCCGCGCCTGCCGCCGCTCAGCTACAGCGCGGACCGCGTCGCCGGCGCGCTGGTCGACGCGGCCGCGGACCCGAGCCGCGAGCGGACCGTCGGCGTGTTTGCGCAGCTGCAGGTCGTCACGGCCGCCGTCGCCATGCCGTTCGTCGACCTGACCGGTCGCCTCCTGGGGCGCTGGTTCGAGAGCGGCGCGCGGCCCGCCCCGTAGGCTCCCTGTTCGATGGAGCTCTCCGCCGTCGCCCCCTGGGCCGCCCTCATCGCGGCCCTGATCTTCTTCCTGTGGCTCGACCTGCACTTCTTCGCGCGCGGGCGCGAGCCCACGTTCCGCGAGGGAGCGATCTGGTCGGTCGGCTGGCTCGTGCTCAGCCTGGCGGCCGCGCTCGTGGTCTGGGCGCTGGAGGACGGCGAGCAGGCCGTGCTCTACACGACGGTCTACCTGATCGAGCGCTCGCTCTCGCTCGACAACCTGTTCGTCTTCATCATCCTGTTCAGCTACTTCGGCGTGCCCCAGGAGCACCGGGCGCGCCTGCTGTTCGCCGGCATCGTGGCCGCCCTGGCCCTGCGCGGCCTGGCGATCCTCGGCGGCGTGGCGCTGCTCGAGCAGTTCCACTTCGTGATCTACCTCCTCGGCGTGAGCCTGCTGGTCCTGGCCTACCGGATCCTCCGCGGGGTCGCCGAGAACGTCGATCCGGACAAGAACCTGATGGTCCGCCTGGTCCGGCGCGTGTTCCCGGTGACGAGCGACTTCCGCGGCCGGCACTGGTTCGCGAACGAGGACGGCAAGCGCCATGCCACGCCGCTCTTCCTCTGCCTCGTCGCGATCATCTTCGCCGACATCGCGTTCGCGATCGACTCGATCCCGGCGGCGTTCGCTATCACCCGCGAGGGGTTCATCATCTGGATGGGCAACGTCTTCGCGCTGCTGGGGCTGCGGGCGCTGTTCGTGCTTGTGGAGGCGCTGATGAAGCGCTTCCGCTACCTGGACGAGACGATCGCCGTGGTGCTGGCGCTCGTGGGCGTCAAGCTGCTGATCGAGGATCTCTACAAGGTCGGCCCGGCGGCGAGCCTGGGCCTGGTGGCCGTGTGCTTCGTGGTCGGCATCACGGCGTCGCTCATAGCCGACCGGCGCGACCCCGAGGGCAGGCCGGAGGCCCGCGACGAGCCGCTGCTCGAGGAGGGCGGCTCAGGCGTAGTAGAAGACGAGCCCGAAGACCGCGTACAGAGCAAGTAGCTGCAGGCCCTCGAACCAGTTCGACTCGCCGTCCTGGGTGAGGAAGTTCGCGATCAGCACGGCCAGGACCAGCGCGCCCAGCTCGTAGCCGTTGAAGACCAGCGCCATCGGGTGGTCGCCGACCACGAACGAGGCGAGGACCAGCAGCGGAGCCACGAACAGCGCGATCTGCGCGCTCGACCCGATCGCGATGTTCACGGCGAGGTCCATCTTGTTCTTGGCCGCCACCAGCACGGCCACCCAGTGCTCGGCCGCGTTGCCCACGATCGCGACGACGAAGACGCCTACGAAGAACTCGGACAGGCCGATGTCGTGCGATGCCTCCGAGATCGACCCGACGAGGATCTCGCTCATCACGCCGACGGCGACCGCGGCGATCGCCAGCATGCCCATCGACCTGCGGATCGACCACCCGAGCCCCTCGTGGTGCTCCTCGTCCGAGTCGTAGGGATTGAACAGCCGCCGGTGGGTCTTCAGCGAGAAGACCAGCCCGGCCACGTAGCTCAGCATCAGCACGATGGCGACGCCGAACGAGAGGTGCTCGAGGTCGCTGCCGAAGTCCACCTCGTCGGTCCCGATGGCGGGCAGGCCGCCGCCGTGGATGAGCTGCCAGAGCGCCGGCAGGATCAGCGCGGCCAGCGCCAGCAGCAGCATCGACGACTGCGCGTGCGCCGCGGTGGCGTTGAAGGTCTGCTTGTCGCGCTTCCAGCCGCCGACGAACATCGCGGCGCCGAGCACGAGCAGGACGTTGCCGATGATCGAGCCGACGATCGAGGCCTTCACGACCTCCTGCAGGCCCTCCAGCAGGGCGAAGAAGGCGATGATCAGCTCGGGCGCGTTGCCGAACGTCACGTTCAGCAGGCCGCCGATGCCGGGGCCGGACTTCGCGGCCAGCTCCTCGGTCGCCATGCCCATCAGCGCGGCGGTGGGGATCACGCCGAGCGCGGCCGCGATGAAGATCAGGACCGGGTCCGCGTGCGCGATCTCCAGCGCGATCGCGACGGGGATGAAGACTGCGAGTAGGAAGACGGGACGCTTCACGCGGGCGGAGAGCCTACGGGGCCACGTCTATTCGATCTCTTCGACGCCCTCGGGCTGCGGGTCCTCGTCCGCGTCGACCGCGTCGAGCCGCTCCTGCTCGTCCGCGTCGTCGAGGGCCACGTCGCGGCCGTCGCCGCCGCGCCGGGCCTGGAACCCCTCCATGATCTCGTCGCGGCGGGCCTCGTCCACCGGCAGCTCGTCCGAGATCAGCACCCAGTCGGCGCCCTCGAACTCCTCGAGGTTGAAGATCTCCTGGTCGAGCGACGCGGAGTCGTCCACGACCACCAGCACCTCCGTCTGCGGGTTGAAGTAGGTCCCGGGACGGTTGATCAGCTCGTCGAGCTCGTATTGGCGGTCGGCTGCCATCGCGGCGGTATCTATACCCGAAATCGCGGCTCGAAACAGGCAGGCACCGCGAGCCCGCGCTCAGGCGCCGAGGTCGCGCAGCTGGCGGTCGACCTCGGCCTCCACGTCGAGCGGCTCCTGGCCGCGCCGCACGCGCCGGTCGTTGCGGGCCGCCACGAGCTGGCGGACCTCGTCGCGGAGCGCCTCGTCGGCGCCCGCCGGACGGGTGAGCGACGCGATCTCCGCCTTGATGTCGAGCGCCGACTCGCCACGGGCCTCGCGCCGCGCGGACTTGGCCTCCACGAGCTGGCGGATCTCCTCCGCCGCCTCGGCCTGGGCCGCCGCGCTTCCCGGCGCCGGCCCGGGCGGGCGGTCCGGCTGGTCGAGCGCGAAGTCGCCCTTTCCGATCCGGTCGTAGACGCCGGCGGAGCTCGCGAACGTCGCGAAGGCCACCAGCGTGGCGATCACCACGATCACGATCAGCACGGTCCCGAATGCCTCCTCCACGCACCTACAGTGTGGAGCATCATGTGGCGCCGTCTACGCCGCCGGACGATGGCCCCGAGCCGGCCGGCCATGTATCCCGACCAGCTCGGGCTCGTGCTGATCACCCTCGCGGTGATCGGGCTCGGCATCTACGTGGCCGTGCGGGTCTTCACGGGCTGACCCCCGGACGGGGGTACACCCTCCCGTGGAGGCGCCCGGCCCGCTACCATTCCGTCATTGACTGACGAGTCAATCGGACTTCTGGAGAACCTCTCGCCGCGGCCGCCCGCGGCACCACACAAGGAGCACGAGTGGTCGATCTGACGCTTACCGACGAGCAGAAGGACCTGCGCGAGATGGCCCACAACTTCGCGGAGAACGAGATCCGCAAGGTTGCCTGGGAGTACGACAAGGAGGGCACCTGGCCCGAGGACATCCTCAAGCAGGCCTGGGAGCTCGGGATCATGAACAACCACCTGCCGGAGGAGTACGGCGGGCCTGGTCTCGACTACCTGAGCGGCTGCCTCATCGAGGAGGAGATCGGCTGGGGCTGCTCGGGCATCGGCACCTCCATCTCCTGCAACGGCCTCGCCACGGCGCCGATCCTGCTCGGCGGCTCCGAGGAGATCAAGAAGAAGTACCTCGGGATGCTCACCGAGGAGCCGAAGCTCGCCTCCTTCTGCCTGACCGAGCCGGACGCCGGCTCCGACGTCTCGGGCATGCGCACCACGGCCGTGAAGATGGGCGACAAGTACGTCATCAACGGCTCGAAGTGCTTCATCACGAACGGCAGCTACGCCGACTACTACACGGTCTACGCCAAGACCGACAAGGACGCCGGCCACAAGGGCATCTCGGCGTTCGTGGTCGAGCGCAACTGGGACGGCGTGACCGTCGACAAGAAGGAGGACAAGCTCGGCCAGCGTGCCTCCAACACCGCGACGATCTCGTTCAACGACGTCGAGGTCCCAGCTGAGAACCTGCTCGGCGAGGAGAACCAGGGGTTCAAGCTCGCGATGATGACCCTCGACCGCACGCGCCCCGGCGTGGCGGCCATGGCGGTCGGCATCGCGCGCGCGGCGTTCGAGTTCGCCACCGAGTACTCGAAGGAGCGCGTCCAGTTCGGCGTGCCGATCGCCATGCACCAGGCGATCCAGTTCATGATCGCCGACATGGCGACGAAGGTGCACCTCTCGCGCCTCGCCACGTGGAACTCGGCCGTCCTGCTCGACCAGGGTCGCCGCAACTCGCTGGAGTCCTCGCACGCCAAGCGCTTCGCCGCCGACTCGGCGATGGAGATCACGACGGACGCCGTCCAGGTCCACGGCGGCTACGGCTTCATCAAGGAGTACCCCGTCGAGAAGCTCATGCGCGACGCGAAGATCATGCAGCTCTACGAGGGCACGTCGCAGATCCAGCGCCTCGTCATCGCGCGCGAGACGCTGCTCCCGCGCCGCGTCGAGGAGCCCGCCGCCGTCTAAGGCGCGGCGGCCCAGCCAACGGTCAGAGCGAGTCGCCGCGTGCGGCTCGCTCCCGTTAAGGGCCGGGGGACCCGGGTAGCAGGGTTCCTGCGGAGGGCGCCGGGAACGGAGATCCCGTCACCATGCCCATCGCCGAGTTGGAGCTCACGGAAAGCGACCGGGACGGCGCGCACGCCGTCGCGGTCCGCGGTGAGCTCGACATCCAGACCGCCCCGGACCTCACCGCGCGGCTGCACGCGCACCGCGGCGAGCAGGTCGTCGTCGACCTCACCGCCCT
>DASVVS010000155.1:0-21558 GCA_036386455.1 Thermoleophilaceae bacterium | reverse complement strand
GGAGCCGCTCGACGACGCCGCGCTCCTGCTCGCCGCGCTGCTGCGCGCCGACGGCGAGGCCCCGCGCGCGGACGCCGACCTGGCGGCGGCCGCCGGCCTCTCGCAGCGCGACGCCGACGACCGGCTGCGGCGGCTCGTGCGCGCCGGTCAGGCCATGCGAGTCGCGCGCAACCTCCACTTCCACCCCGATCCGCTGACGGTGCTAGAGGCGCGGGCGATCGCGATCTGCGAGCGCGACGGGAGCGCGACGATCGCCGGCGTGCGCGACGAGCTCGGCACCACGCGCAAGTACGCGCAGGCGCTGCTCGAGCACCTCGACCGCACGAAGGTGACGCGCCGCGACGGGGACGCGCACGTGCTGCGGCGGCGTCCGGGCTAGCGGGCCGGCGGCTGGCGCAGGGTCACGGCGAGGCCGCGCCCCAGCCGGTGGAAGGTGAGCCCGGCGGAGGTGATCTGCTGCAGGTTCATGGCACGCATGCGCACGAGGGTGAACGTGTCCGTCGCGCGGCGCGTCTCGACCGCGAAGCCGGGGATCCGGGGGTCCGGCGGCCGCGGCGGGCGGGGCGTCTCGCCGGGGCGGCGCTCGGTCACCGCTACCAGCACGATCTCGTCCACCTGCCGGAAGCGCTCCCCGAACGGCTCGAGGTCGCCGAGGTACACCCGCAGCGCCACCGCGCCCGCGACCGGATTCACGACCAGCGCGCGCTCACCGCGCGCCGGGCCGATCGCATCCGCCGCCCCGCGCCAGTCGTCGCGCTGGAACTCGGGGCGCGCGAACACTGTGAGGACGGTTGCGAGCGACAGCGCCGCGAGGGCGGCGGCGAGCCCGGTGCCCGCGCGGCCCCACCCGGCGAAGCCCGCGGCCACGACCACGATCGCCGGGACGAGCGCGACGACCAGGTTGCGCGCGATCACGAAGTCGGCGCCGCCCGCGGCCGCGACCAGCGCGAGCAGCACGGCGGCCCCGGCGAGCGCCGCGGCCCCGGTCGCGTGCTCGCGCGCCCGCGTGAAGGCGAGCCAGGCGCCGGCGGCGGCGAGCGCGACCGCGAGCGTGGTGAAGGCGGCCTCGGCCGGCGCGTCGTAGCCGAGCAGGAACTGCTTCGGGACCTGGAGCAGCCGCGTGCCGAGGGCGGTGCCGGTGATGAAGTTCGAGCCGGGGTTCTCCGACTGGTCGATCGCGAGCGGCAGCAGGGCGAGACCCGCGGCGCCGACGGCGGCGGTCGCCACGACCGCGCGCCGTCGCTCCGGGTGCCGAACGAGGAGCCAGAGCGCCAGCGGGCCGACCACGAACGCCGCGAAGTAGTGCGTGGCGAGCGCGAGCGCGGAGAACAGCGCCCACGCCCAGGGGCGGCGCCGGACGGCGAACAGCGTGGCGAGCGTGGCGAGCAGGACGAGCAGCGCGTACGCCCGCGCCTCCTGCGAGTACCAGACGAGCAGGGGGTTAACGGCCACGAGCGCGGCCGCGATCAGGGCCGCGCGCTCCGAGACGAGCTCGCGCGCGAGCGCGTAGGCCGCCGGGATCGTGAGCACACCGATCAGCGCGGAGAGCGACCGCACGCCGACCTCGCCGGTGCCGAAGGGGCGCGTCCACAGCCACGCGAGGAGGTAGTAGAGCGGCGGCGTCTTCTCGGTGACGGTGAGGCCGTCCAGCATGCCGCCGAAGTCGTTGCGCAGGAGATGGATGGTGGCGCCCTCGTCGACCCAGAAGCTCTGGAGGTCGAGCGTGGCGAAACGAAGGGCGGCGGCGACGACGACGATGCCCGCGAACGCCACCGCCGCGATCCGGTTCGCGCGCGTCGGCGTCACGGCGACCGAGGCTATCCGAGCGGGCCTCGGGATACTCTGCGCGCTCCTACTCGAAAGAAAGGCTTGTGACATGGATCGGCTCGGCCGGCTCGGCGCAACGGTGGCGCTGCTCTCGATAACCGCCGTGGCGGCCGCGGGATGCGGTGGCGACAAGACCGACCTCGGCGAGTACACCGACGGCTACAACGACCGGCTGTCCCAGAACGGCATCCCGGCGAAGCTCGAGTGCCCGGACCGGGTCGACGGGCACGAGGGCACGGACGTCGAGTGCACGCTCCGGGCCACGCAGGGCGACAAGAGCGCGAAGATCGGGTTCGAGATCCGGAAGCAGGGCAAGGAGCTGGCCGTGTTCGAGAAGGACCAGGAGGCGATCGACCGCGCGCTTCAGGAGGTCGCGGGCGGGGCGCAGCAGCAGCAGGGTCAGCAGGGCGGGCAGCAGGGCGGGCAGGGCGGGGCGCAGCCGCCTGCCCAGGGTGGCGGGCAGCAGCCGCCGGCTCAGGGCGGGGAGCAGCAGCCGCCGGCCCAGCAGCCCCCGGCCCAGGAGCCGCCGGCCCAGGGCGGCGAGTAGCGGGCGACTACGGGGCGAACTCGCCGCTGCCTGAGTCCTTGCGGGGTGCCGGTGGCGCCGGTGCCCCGCGCGCCGGGGCGGCCGGCGCTGCGGGATCGGCCTCGCGCGCCGGGTCGGGCGTGAACTCGCCGCCGCGCGGATCGGCCTTGCCCGCGCCGGCGCTCGGCTCGGCTCCCGCCGCGTTCGGCTCGGCTTCCCCCGCACTCGGCTCACCTCGGCCCGCGGGCCGCTCGGCGGACGAATCCCCCGTACGGGTGGCGCCGGCCGGGCGCTCCTCGTGTGGCACCGCACGCGCGCGCCCCTCGTCCTCGTCGCCGGGCCGGCGCTCAGCCGCGGCCACGGCTCCCGCCGCCGGCGGCGCCGTCGCGGGCCGCGCGGGCGCGACCGCCCGCGGCTTCGCGCCGCCTCCGACGCTCGACACCGTCGCGATCCCGCCGCCCCCGAGCACGGCCGCGGAGGCGACCACGGCGGCGGCCTTGTGCGCGGTCGCGAGCTCGACCGCCTGCTGCCAGCGGATCGCGAGCCCGGCCGAGCGCTCGGAGACCCAGCCCGAGCCCGCCTGCAGCGCGTCGCGGAGCCAGCCGGCCACTGCGCCGGCGGCGGCGACCGGCGCGCCGCCGACGGCGATCGGCGGCGCGATCGCGGCCACCTTCGCCGGCGCCGTGCGGTAGTCGCGCAGTCGCGCGCGGCACGTCAGGCAGGTGCGCAGGTGCGGCCGCAGCAGCGCCATGTCCTCGGCCAGCGCCTCGCCGTCGGCGAGCCGCGAGAGCAGGGGCCCGAGACGTCTGCACTCGGCGCCGCTCTCGATCCCGGCGAGCCGGTCCTGGAACCGCTGCCGCCCCTCGGAGAGCATCCGGTTGACCTTCGTGTAGGTCCAGCCCGTCTCGTCGCAGATCTCCTGGTACGACAGCCCCTCGGCCTTCAGCACGAGCGCGCGGACCTCGTTCGGCTTCAGCCACGACAGCGCCTCGGCCCCGCGCCGCAGCCGGTCGAGCCGTTCGGCGTGGTCGTGCGCGCTCAGCGGCCCGGGCGAGTCGAGCTCGTCGTGCTCGCCCACGGGCGGCGTGTGGCGCTCGCGCTGGCGCCGGATCGCCCAGGCCTCGCGCTTGACCACCGTCTTGAGCCACGGCACGAGGTGCTCGGGATCGGTCGACGGCGCCTTCTTCAGCATGATCTCCATCCCGCGCTGATAGGCGTCCTCGGCGTCCTCCGGGGTGTCGGCCCAGTGCTGCGCGCTGGCCATCACCTCGGCGCCGTGCCTGCGCATCAGCTCTGCCGCAACCGGGTCGATCTGCTCGCGCGAGGGTCGCGGGCGCAGCTCGCGCAGGGTGTCGGTCGTGTCTGTCGGGGGCATCCGTCTCGATCCTCTGTGACTCAGAGGCGCGAGCGCAAGAAGTTCGCCCCCCTCTCGCCGAGATACCTCGCATCGGGTGGGATCCGGCCACCAGGGCAGGGGAGGAGGGGGGCTAGCTCCAGTCCACGATGCCCAGCAGGTTCGAGTAGTCGTCGGTCCAGGTGCCGGCGGAGGGGTCGTCGCGGCAGGTCTTCCAGCGGGCGTCGCGGGCGAGCGGGCCGAGGTGGGCGGGCTCGCGGGCGAGCAGTGCCCAGACCGAGCGCGAGTAGCCGCGGTCGAGCTGGGCGCCGGTGGGGCGGTGACGCTGTATCCGGCAGGCGAGCGAGAGGTCGCGCGCGAGGTTCCCGAGCACCGGCTCGAGGTCGACGTAGCGGTTCGACAGGTGCAGCAGCACGGCGCCGCGCGGCACGGTCCGGCTCAGGTACAGCTCGATCGCCTCGCGCGTGATCAGGTGGACCGGGATCGCGTCGGAGTTGAACGCGTCGAGCGCGATCAGCCCGAACGACGCGCCGCGGTGGCGGGCGAGCGAGCGGCGGCCGTCGCCGAGCACCACCGGCGGGCGCCCGCAGTCGCGCAGGTACGTGAAGTGGCCGGGGTCGCGCGCGATCCGCGCCACGGCCGGGTCGATCTCGAAGAAGGTGAAGGAGCTGCCGGCGGCCGTGTTGCAGGCGAGCGCGCCCGCCCCTAGGCCGACCGCGGCCACGCGGCGCGTGGCCTCACGCGGCAGCCTCGCGATGGCCTGCCCGGCGGGCCCGACGCGGCTGTAGTAGGTGAGCGGCTCGGGACCCCCGCCCGGGCCGGGCTCCATCCGCTGCGACCCGTGCAGCGTGGTGCCGTCGTAGAGCTCGTGCAGGCGCCCGTCCTCGCTCTCCACGACGCGGTAGATGCCGAAGAAGCTGCGGTCGCGCTCGAGCACCCTCTCGCCGGGAACCGCTCCGACCTGCGCCGCGAGCAGGACCGCGCCGAGCGCGAGGGCGAACCGGATCGGCCGCCGCGACGTGACGATCATCCCGAGCACGACGCCCACGATCGCTCCGCGGATCTCGATCGGCACGCCCCCGTCGTCGTCGCGCGCCGCGAGCATCGCGCCCGCCAGGCCGAGGCCGAGCAGCACCGGTATGACGTAGTCCGCCCAGCGCGTGGGCCGCTCGTCGCGGAAGAAGAACTCGAGCGCGTCGGGGCGGCGCTTGGGCGGCGCCGGGCGCAGCAGGCACGCGGCCACGAGCGCGAGCGGGTACTCGACGAGCCCGGGAAACGCGACCGGTGCGACCAGCGCGTTGAACGCACCGCCGAGCGCGCCGCCGAGCGCGACCCAGAGGTAGTACTCGGTGAGGTGCGCGGCGGCGGGGCGATCGGCCACCAGGCGCGCGTGGCAGAGGAGCCCGGCCACGACCAGGCCGAGCAGGTGCAGCGCCGCGAGCACGAAGAGCGGGCGCTGCGCACCGGTGGCGAGCGTGTAGGCGACGAGAATCGCGAAACCCGGCAGGAGCCGCCGCGACCAGAGCACGAGCCGATCCGTGCGGGCGCCCGGGGCGAACGCGACGATGAGCGTGACGAGGTAGAGCGCGAGCGGCACCACCCAAAGGAGGGGGACGGGCGACAGGTCGCGCGTGAGGTAGGTGGTGGTGCCGAGCATCAGGCTCGACGGGACGGCGGCGAGCGCGAGCCAGGTGAGGCGGCGGCGCCAGGGGAGGGGGGCGGCTTCGCCGGAGGGGGCGGGGGTGGCTTCGCCGGAGGGGGCGGCTTCGCCGGAGGGCGCCGCTGCGGCTTCGCCCGTCGCCGGCTCCGCCCGCCACAGCAGCGCCGCGCTCGCCAGCACGAGCAGCGCCGCCACGCCGTAGCCCGCCGCCCACAGCTCGCCCTGCCCGTCGAGGGTCAGCTCGCGCTCCACCAGCAGCGGATAGGCGAGCAGGCCCAGCAGGCTGCCGCCGTTGCTCGCGGCGAACAGGAAGTAGGGGTCGCGGCCCGCGCGGTGGCGGGTACCCGCCAGCCAGCGCTGCAGCATGGGACCGTTCGCCGCCAGCACGACGAACGGGGGGCCGGCGGTGATCGCGAGCACCCCGAGCAGCCAGGGGATCGGGTTGCCATCGCCGGGCGGCCGGGCGTCGGGCACTCCGATCGGGAGCACCAGCGCCGCGAGCGCGAGCAGCCCGAGCTGGAGCAGCGCCTGCCGGCGCGGCGCGAGGCGGCTCGTCAGGTGCGCGTATCCGTAGCCCGCCAGCAGCGCCACCTGGAAGAACAGGACGGTGGTGGTCCAGACCTCGGGCGTCGACCCGAGCGAGGGCAGCACGAACTTCCCGACCATCGGCTCGAGCAGGAAGATCAGGGCCGCACCGACGAGCAGCGCGAGCGAGTAGAGCAACGTCACGGTCGGCTACTGTCGCATGGTGGCCTGGCAGGACGACGACGATTGGGTGGGCGAGCCACCCGAAGGGCGGCACACGCGCGACCGCGCGAAGCCGGAGTTCTGGCGGACGAACTGGCCGGTCAGCGTGACCGGCATCGGGCTCGTGATCGCGTTGATCATCCTCGCGATCGTCCTGCTCACGTGAAGGACCTCTACACGCCGGACAACCTCCTCGACCGGCTGAGCGACCCCGACACCCTCCAGGTCCACTACCACCACCTGCACGGCCGCGAGCGCGAGATCCTCGCCCGGCGGCTGCCGCTGGCGGGCGGCGAGATCCTCTCGGTCGGCTGCGGGCCCAACCCCGGCCGCCACCTGTTCCCGTCGCCCGAGTTCCGCCTCACCGGCGCGGACATCGACCCCGAGTACGTGGAGCAGGCGCGCGCGCAGGCCGACGAGGCGGTCGTGGCGGGAGCGGGCGAGCTGCCGTTCGAGGACAGGTCGTTCGACGTCGTGCTCTACCGGCTGGTGCTCCACCACGTCGCCTACCAGGGGCCGCTCGGCCCCGTGTTCGCGGAGGCCGCCCGGCTGCTGCGCCCCGGCGGCGCGGCGATCGCGATCGAGCCGGGCCTCTGGCACCCGGTCGGCGCCGCGCTCGCGCTCGCCAACCGCAGCGGCGCCCTCGCCACCCGCATCCACGGATCGCCCGACGACATCCCGCTCTCCCCGCGCGCGCTCGCGCGCGAGGCCCGCGCTGCCGGGCTCGTGCCGGAGTTGCACGCGCTCACCTACACCTGGCGGCGCATGCCGCCGCCGCTGCAGCGCGCGCTCCAGCCGCTCGACCGCGCGATCGGGTCGCGGCCGCGGGCGGCGGCGCTCGGCCACCACCTGCTGCTGATCGCGAGGAAGCCCCCGGCGGGCGCGCGGGGCGAGGGCTCGGGAGGCGCGCGCGGCGAGGGCTCGGGAGGCGCGGGCGAGGGCCCGGGAGGCGCGGGCGAGGGCCCGGGAGGCGGCCGCTGATGCTCGGCGACGACCTGGTCGAGCTGCTCGGCGACGCCATCCCCGCCGACCACCACCGCCAGACCCTCGCCGACGACCTGCTCCTGACCCACTACGCGCGGCTCGCCCGCGCGGGCGAGGGCGGCCGCGTGCTCGACCTCGGCTGCGGCGCCGGCGACTCGGTCGAGCAGTTCCGCTCGCTGAACCCGGACGTCGCGTGGCTCGGCGTGGACCTCGAGCGCTCCCCGGAGGTCGCCACCCGCACCCGCACCGACGCCGAGTTCCGCACGTTCGACGGCCGCTCGATCCCCGCCGGGGACGGGTCGCTCGACGTCGTCTACTGCAAGCAGGTCCTCGAGCACGTGGAGGCGCCGCGGCCGCTGATCGCGGACGTGGCCCGCGTGCTCCGGCCGGGCGGTCTGTTCATGGGCTCGACCTCGCAGCTCGAGCCGTACCACTCGCTGAGCGTCGGCAACATCACGCCGTACGGGCTGAAGCGCCTGGTCGACGACGCCGGGATGGAGCTGACCGAGGTCCGTCCCGGTCTGGACGGCGTGACCCTGATCGCCCACCGGGCGCTCGGGATGCCCGCGATCACCCGTCGCTACTGGGCCCGCGAGTCGCCCCCCAACCGGGTGGTGGGGCTTGCGGCGCGCGCGGGCCGGATCGGGACCCGCCAGGCGAACGCGATAAAGCTCCTGCTGTGCGGCCAGTACGCGTTCGTCGCCCGGCGCTGAGCCCCGCCCTGCCGCTATGCTCGGCCCCTGCCGACCGGGGCAGGAGCGTGCGGTCACGCGTCTCGTGAGGGACCAGCGCGACAGCCGGGGGTGACGCCCCGTTCCGGTCCGAAACCACCGATACATTTCCGCCGCTCCGTTGTTGGAGCCCGTGCGGATCGCGAACAACGATGGCCAACGGACTCGTCAGGGAGCTCAGAGAGGTCAAGCCGACCGGCGCGGCTTCGCTGCCCGCTCGCGACGTACGGGCGCCTGAGCGCTCGATCCTCCGCGGCCGGCTGATCCGCTGGGAGACCTTCCGCCGCCTGCTGCGCGTGATCGTCCTCTCCGTCGGGGACGCGGCCGGCGTCTTCCTGGCGATCTGGACCGCCCTCGAGCTCAAGGCCGCCATCCGTACCGGCGGCAGCTGGGACACCGGCTTCTTCTTCGACCAGACGAAGGACTACGCGCCACTCGCCTGCCTGGTCACCGTGCTGCTGTTCGCGCGCTCGGACCTCTACGCCGACCGCACCCGCCGACCGGGCTTCGCGCGGATCGTGGCCGCTCTCTTCCAGGTCGCCGTGGTGATCCTCGCGTACACGGTCGTGCAGGGGATGGAGTTCTCGTCGTACTACATCTTCTACGGCAGCCTGCTGTTCGCCCTCTTCTACATCTCGGCGTTCCGCTGGGCGTTCGACCGCGTGTCCGGGATGCTGCTGCGCGCCGCGGGCTATCGGCGCCGCGCCGTTCTCGTGGGGACCGGCTCGCAGATCGAGGCCGTGGCGCACGCGCTCGGCGGCGGCCAGCACCCGCAGGTCGACCCGGTCGGCTTCGTGTCGCTCACCCCGCGGCCCGAGAACGGGCTCAAGGACCTCGGCCCGCTCGAGGAGCTCGAGAGCCACTTCGGCGAGATCGACGAGGTCCTGATCGCGGACCCGGCGTTCCCGCAGGAGCAGGCGGTCGACCTGGTCGACCGCTGCCACCGCCACGGCATCAAGGTCTGCGTCGCGCCGTCCACGATGGAGATCCTCATGGACCGCGTGGAGTTCATCCCCGGCCAGACGCTCCCGCTGTTCGAGCTCAAGCCGCCGGTCTTCGAGGGGATCGACTTCTTCGTCAAGCGCAGCTTCGACGTCGTCGTCTCCTCGCTGCTGATCCTGCTCAGCGCGCCGGTGATGCTGATCTCGATGCTCGCGATCAAGCTGAGCTCCCGCGGGCCGGTCGTCTACCGGTCGATGCGGCCGGGGATCGGCGGCGAGCCGTTCGCGTGCCTGAAGTTCCGCACGATGTACACGGACGCCGACGAGCGCCAGGCCGAGCTGGAGGCCGCGAACGAGAAGGGCGGCGCGCTGTTCAAGATCCGCAACGACCCGCGCGTGACGACCGTCGGGCGCTTCCTGCGGCGCTGGTCGATCGACGAGCTTCCGCAGCTCTTCAACGTGCTCCGCGGCGAGATGTCGCTCGTGGGCCCGCGCCCGCTCCCGCAGCGCGACTACGACCGCCTCGAGGACTGGCACCGCAAGCGCAACCTCGTGCTGCCGGGCGTCACCGGCCTGTGGCAGGTGTCGGGTCGCTCCGAGCTCGACTTCGACGAGCTGGTCCGGCTCGACTTCCTCTACCTCGAGCGCTGGTCGGTGTTCCTCGACCTGACGATCCTGCTGAAGACGATCCCGGCAGTCATCCGGGCGCGCGGCGCCTGGTAGCCATCGCGAGCCGTTACGACGACGAGCTCTGGGAGCTCGTTCCGGAGGATCGGGGGGAGCCGCCCGCCCACCTGGTGGAGTGGGTGCGGGGGCTGAGCCGCTCCGAGCGCGCGCTCGACCTCGGCGGCGGCGACGGGCGCCTGGGCGCGCTGCTCGACACGGGCGAGCTGGTGGTGGCGGACGTGTCCCCGGTGGCCCTGGAGCGCGCCGCCCGCCGGCTCCCGGACGCACGGACCGTGGAGCTCGACCCCGACGCCCCGCTGCCGCTCGGCGACGGCGAGTTCGACCTCGTGCTGCTCGCCGACGCGATCGAGCACGTCCGCGACGTGCAGCTCCTGCTGTCTGAGGCGCGGCGCGTGCTCCGGCCCGGCGGCCGCCTGGCCGTCTCGACTCCCGCCCACGGCCGTCTCACCGCGCTGCGGCTCCTGGTGCGCGGCTTCGAGAGCGAGTTCGACCCGCTCTCCCCGCACATCCGCTTCCTGACCGCGCGCTCGCTGCGGCGGCTGCTGGACGCGCTCGGGTTCGAGGTCGAGTCGCTCGCCCGCCGCGGCGGCGACCTACTGGCGCTCGCGCGCCGCTGACTCGCGCGCGGCCGACACGGCGCGCAGGAGCTGGTCGGCCGAGAACGGCTTCTCGAGCATGCCGGGCAGCCGCTGGTCGGCGTAGCCCGACATGAAGAGCACGGGCGGGCCGCCCGCCCCCACGCGCTCGGCCAGCTCCGGGCCCGAGACGCGCGGCATCACGACATCGGTGAGGATCAGGTCGATCTCGTCGCGGTGCGCCTCGAACACGTCGAGCGCCTCGTCGCCGTCGCCGGCCGCGAGGCAGACGAAGCCTGCCGAGGCCAGGATCCGCTCCGTCAGGGTGCGCACGGGCTCCTCGTCCTCGACCACGAGGATCGTCGCGCCGCGGCCGTCCGCGGGCTCGGCGGCCGGGGGCTCCGGCGTGCGCGTGGGCGCGTCCACGGTGGGCAGGCGCAGCGTCACGGTCGTGCCGCGGCCGGGCTCCGACTCGATCTGCGCCTCGCCGCCCGCGTCCATGATCGTCCCGTAGACGGTCGCGAGCCCCAGCCCGGTGCCCGCCCCCTTCGGCTTCGTCGTGAAGAACGGGTCGAACGCCCGCGCGGCGACCTCCGGCTCCATCCCCGCTCCGTCGTCGGTCACCGACAGCTCGACCCACGGCCCGGTGCGCTTGCTGCGGATCTCGATGCTGCCGCCGTCGGGCATGGCGTCGCGGGCGTTCACCACGAGGTTGAGGAGCACGTGCTCGAGCTGCGACGGGTCGGTCACCACGAAGCAACGGTCCTTGCAGAGCGACGTGGTGAGCGCGATGTGCTCGCCGAGGGTGCGCCGCAGCAGCCGCTCGGTGTCCTGCACGAGGCCGTTGACGTCCACCTCCTGCGGGACGGCCGGGTCGCGGCGGCTGAAGATCAGGAGCTGCCGCGTGAGCTCCGACGCGCGCTCGGCGGCGTGCCGGATCTGCTGGACGTCGTCGCGCAGCGTGCTCCCCTCGGGCAGCTCGCGGTGCACGAAGTGCGCGTAGTTGAGGATGACCGCGAGGATGTTGTTGAAGTCGTGCGCGATGCCGCCGGCGAGCTGGCCGACGGTCTCGAGGCGCTGGGCCTGCTGCAGGCGCGCCTCCAGGCGCTCGCGCTCGCCCTGCTCGCGGCGGCGGTCGGTCACGTCGGCGATGACCGCCATGGAGCCCGCGTGTCGCCCGGCGTCGTCGAAGATCGGCGTGGCCGAGACCTCCGTGATCAGCTCGTCGCCGTCGCGCCGGGTCAGGATCAGCTCGTAGCGCTCGGTCACTCCCTGGCGCCGGCGCTCGAGCGCCTCGTCGAGAGCCTGGCGGTTGGGCGCGGGGACGAAGTCGCGCACCGGCCGCCCGACGATCGCGTCGCGCTCGGCGCCGAGCATGCGCGCCATGGCGTCGTTGACGAACGTCGTGCGGCCGTCGGCGTCGATGATCCAGACGCCCTCGGGCAGGCTCTCCACGAGCGCGCGATAGCGGTCCTGGTCGTGCACGCGCCTATCCGCCGCCCGGGGGAGCCGCTCCGCCGGACGGCGGTGCGCCGGGCTGGGCCGGTTGCGGCCGCGCCGGCTCGGGCGGGGTGACCGGACGGGCCGGGGTGGGACCCGGCGTGGTGGGCGGCGGGGTGGGCTGACCCGGCGGCGTGGGCTGCCCCGGCTGTCCGGGCTGTGCCGGCTGACCGGGCGCCGGCTGGCCCGGCGCGGGCGTCCCGGGAGCCGGTGCCGGCGGCGGCGTGGGCCGCTGCGCCTGCTTGGCCTCGAGGTAGATCTGCTGCGCGGCGCGCGAGAGCGGGTCGAGGTAGAGCGCGCCGGTGACGGTCCGCTCGGCGTCGGCCGGGCGGTTGAGCGTGTAGAGCTCGTACTCCGCCAGGCGGAGCCAGACCTGCGGCTCGCCGGGGTGGCGTTCGACGGCCTCCTCGAGGAGGCTGTGGGCGCGCGGCTGGTTCGGCAGGGCGTCGGCCACCGCCGCCTGCACGACCAGCGCGCGCGAGGCGAGCGGGTCGATGTCCTCCGCCCGCTCGGCGGCGCGCTGGGCCTCGCCGATCTTGCCGTCGGCCAGGAGCTCGAGTGCCCGGTCCGACTCCTCGGACGAGCGCAGCGGCTGCCAGACGGCCCACGCGCACAGCAGCGCGGCGGCGAGCGAGGTGAGGGCGAACGCGATCCGCGGCACGCGGCCCACGCCCGCGCGCGGCACGCCCCCGCGGGCCCGGAGCGCGCGCCCCGCGACGAAGCCGCCGGCGACCACCGCCATCAGCGACGGCGCCGGGATCGCCCACGTCCAGTCGATCCCGGACTGCGCACCGAACGCGATCGCGCACAGCGCCAGCGCGATCAGCGCCACGCGCTCGGCGTCGTAGGCGCGCTCGCGGCGGCGCGGGACGAAGCCGGTCGCGCGCACGACGGTCGCGAGCCACAGCGCCAGCGCGAGGCCGGCGGCCACGAGCCCGGCGATCCCGAGGTCGGCCATCGTCTGGTGGATGTACCCGTGCGCGTGGCGCGTGACGAGCTGGTCCTTGCGGTGCCGCAGCCGAGTCACCTGGAAGGTGCCCGCCCCGGCGCCCGCCTCGGTGTTCTCGTCGAAGACCTTGCGCGCCTGGCTCCAGTAGCGGCCGCGCGTGGATGAGGCCTGGGTGAGCCGCCCCGGCCCGCCCTCGGTGCGCGCGGTCGTGCTCGTGAGCGACTCGACGTTCGCCTCGATGGTGCCCTCGAAGCCGCGGTCGCTCGTACCGAGGACGATCACGAGCGCCACCGGGATCAGCGCGGCGACCGCCGCCGCGGCCAGGCCCACCCGCAGCCGCGCGGTCACGCCGGGCGGGCGGCGGGCCACGCGGAACTGGATCGCGACACCCGCGATCAGCAGCGAGAGCGCGGTGGCGAGCAGGAACACGCCGAACTCGGGCGCCGCGCTCTCGCGCACCACGAGCGGCAAGTCGTTCTCGGTGAAGGCGTCGCGCGACAGCGCCCAGCCGATCACGGGCGCCGCGCCGGCGACGGACACCGCGACGAGCGTGAGCGTGCGCAGCCGCAGCGGCACGAGCACGAGCCAGAGCAGGATCGCGGCGCCGGAGACGGCGAGCGCGCCGCGCGAGTAGCTCAGGAAGAGCGTGACGAACAGCAGCCCGAGCAGCGGGTAGGCGAGCGCGTTGGCGGGCCCGTAGCCGGAGCGCCGCGTGCCGAGCCACAGCGCCGCGGGCACGGCGAGCGCCGCGGTCGTGCCGAGCGCGTTCCAGTACTCGTAGGGCGCGCCGAGCCGCGCGTAGATCTCGTCCTCGGCGAGCGAGCCGGGGAACACGCGCGTGACGAGCGCGTAGGCCACGATCGCGAAGGCCGCGATCAGGATCGCGTGCAGCACGTTGGCCCAGCCGCGCGGGGCGAGGTGCGCCGCGGCGACCGCCGCCGCGAACGCCCAGAAGTACATGAGCACGCGGTTGGTCTCGACCCACGAGAGGTCGGGCGCCACCGACCAGAGGATCGACGCGGCGGTCAGGCCGGTGAGGGCGGCGAACCCGCCGAGCGCCAGCCAGCCGCCGACGCGGCCCGGGCGGGCGAGGACGATCGACGCGGCCACCACGATCCCCGCCGCGACGATCCAGGCGATCTCGGCGTGGGTCGTGCGGGCGAGGTCGTTGCCGGCCTCCGCGGCGAACGCCGTGGCGGCGAAGGCCGCGGCGAGCGCGACGCTAGCCGCGGCCGAAGCGAAGCGGACCACGGCGGAGCAGCTGCGGCCTGCGCCGCCAGGCGGCGAACGCACCGCCCAGCGCGCCGAGCGCGGCGACGGCGATCAGGGCCGCCAGCAGTGGCTCGGGCATGTCGTTGTTCGAGTCGCCGACGCTCGCGGCCCCGGCTGCGGGGACGATCGGCTCGGTGCCGACCGGGATGCGCGGCTGGGCGCCGGCGTCGTCGCTGCGGTCCGTGATCGCGGCCAGCGCGTCCAGATCCTCGCGCGAGCCGGCGATCGCGCCGGAGTCGGTGCTCAGCGCGGGGTCGCCGCCGGCCGTGCCGCCGCCGCGGAAGCCGCCGCCGGGCACGCCACCGCTGCCGCCGCGCTTGCCGCGACCGCCGCGGTCCAGCGCGCTGTTGATCGCGGAGCGGCAGTCGCTGTACTCGTCGATGTCGCTCGGGAGGTCGTCCCGGGCGTTCTTGAGGTCGTCGCGGTCGTAGTTGCCGTCGACCTTGCCGTCGGTGTAGCAGTCCTCGATGACCGCGTCGGAGTCCTTGTCGGCGAGCGCGGGCGCGGGCGCGGCCAGCGCGCAGATCAGCGCGACCAGCAGCAGGATCGTGTGCCGAAGGCGGGGCATCGGTCGTCTCGACGCTATCAACGCGCCGCCCCCACGGATGTCAGGGCCTGCCGCATTCCGGCCACCCATGCGGCCTCGGAGAAACCGGCCACGTCCTCGCGCGCGGCGGCGCCCAGGCGCTCGCGCAGCGCGGGGTCGCCCGCGAGGGTGCGCAGGGCCCCGGCCAGCGCGGCCGGATCGCGCTGCGGCACGACCAGTCCGTTGTGCCCGTGGCGCACCAGCCCGCCGGCGGCTGCGCCCACGGCGTCGGTCGTTATCGCGGGGGTTCCCTGGTGCATGGCCTCGTTCACGACCAACCCCCATGGCTCCGTGAAAGTTGCGGTTCGGATCGAGGGCAGGACGAGCACGTCGGCGGCCGCGTAGAGGGCCGGAAGGCGGTCGCTGTCGACGTGCCCCAGCAGGGTTCCGAGACCCGACGCGTCGGCGCGCATCGGACCGTCGCCGGCGAGCGCCAGCGTCGCGCCGCCGAGCCCGGCGTCGCGCCATGCGGTGAGGAGGATCCGCACGCCCTTCTCCTCCTCGAGACGGCCCACGAACAGGGCGAGGAAGCCGCCGTCCGGCGCGTGCAGGCCCGCGCTCCGCCGCCAATCGTCGCGCTCCTGCGCGCTCACCGGCCGGCCGAAGTGCTCGGCCGAGACGGCCTGCGGGGCCTCGAACACGTTCCCCGTGCGGCGGTGGCGGCGCACGTGCGCGCTCACGTGCGGGCCGTAGGTCACGACGGCGTCGGCGCTGCGGTAGAGCGCCTGCGTGAGCGGCTTCGAGAGCGTGTGCGCGGCCGTGCGCGGGTGCTCCCAGATCGAGGCCCAGAGGACGAACGGGATCCCCGCGCGGCGGGCGGCCGCGTAGACGGCGGGGAGCGCGACGCGCCCGCCGAGCCCCGCGATCACCGCGCGGTGGCGGCCGGAGGCGACGGCCCTCGCGGCCTGGAGCTGGCCGGTCTCGCGCCAGGCGAGCGCCTCCACGCCCTCGGCCTCGTCGAGCATGCGGAACGGCTCGCGGCGGTAGGGGGAGACCTCGCCGGTCACGAGCGCCACCGGCTTCATCCCGCGATCGCCTCCCCGTACGCCTCGACCGTGAGCCGTCCGCAGACCTCGAGCGAGAAGTGCTCCTCCGCGGCGGCGCGGGCCGCCCGCGAGAGCTCGTCGCGCTGCGCGAGCGCCGCTCGGATCGTCTCCGCGAGCGCGCGCGGGTCGCGCGGCGGCACCAGCAGCATCGCCTCGGTGAGCGCGGCGATCTCCTCCGGTCCCGGCTCGCCGGCGCAGCCGATCGCGGGCAGGCCGCACGCGAGCGCCTCCGTGTAGGCGACGCCGAACGCCTCGTCCACGCTCGGAAGCGCGAGGGCGTGGCACGTCGCGAGCTGCGCCACGGCCTCGCGCGGGGGGAGCGCGCCGGTCCACTCCACACGGTCGCTCAGGCCGAGCTCGGCGGCCTGCGCCGCGAGCCGGGGGAGCTCGGGGCCGTCGCCGATCACGAGCCAGCGCACGTCCGGGAGCTCGGTCAGAGCGGCGAGCACGTCCGCGTGGCGCTTGCGCGGGTCCACGGCGCCGAGCGTCGCGACCGTCGGCTGCTCGCGCCTCGGCGGCGGCGGCTCGGGCGGCGGCTCGCCCGGCGGGTGGATCACGCGCATGCGCCCGGCGCCGCCGGCGAGGGCGGCCGCGCGGTCGAGCATCCCGCGGCTGTTGGCGACCGTCACGCGCGCCGTCGCCAGCACCGCGGCCACGGTGGAGCGCGCCGCCGGGCCGGCGAGCAGCGGCGAGAGGAGGTCGCCGCCGTGCACCGAGACGACCAGTGGCACGCCGTTGCGCTCCGCCCACGGCGCCGCGGCCCCGCCCGCCGGGAGCGCGTAGTGGGCGTGCACGAGGTCGAGCGGCCGCCGAGCGTGGAGCCGGTCGAGCGCGCGTGCGAGCGGGCGCGCCGCCCAGCGGTGCCAACCGGCGTAGGAGCTCTCGCGCGGGGGCGAGACGAAGCGCACGTACTCCACCTCAACGCCGTCGATCGCCTCGCGCCGCGGCTGGGCGGCGGCGGCGCGCAGCTCGCGCGCGGCCGGGCCGGGGCGGCCGCGGGCGGCGTCGCGCAGCGCGGCGGCGCCGGGGAGCGGGCGCTCGAGCGCGAGCACGGTGGGATCGGCGCCGGCGTCGCGGGCGGCGAGGGCCTGCCGGTGCGCCCACGCTCCCTTCGCCGGGTCGCGCCGGCGCGGGTAGTACTCGGCGATTACCGCCACCCTCATCGCGCGGCGCCCCTCACCCCAGCGGGTGGCTCCGCACCGTCGTCCCCACGGCGTCCGCGTCGAGGAACGGGCGCTCCGCGAGGAACCGCCGCGCCTCGGCGATCGCCTCCAGCGACGAGTACGTCCCCGCCACCCCCGCCTGCTCGTGGCGCACGGGCAGCGCGTCGACGATCCCGAGCCGCCAGCCGTGTTCCTCCGCCAGCGCGGCCCAGTGCACGTCGAGGCCCCAGCCGAAGCGCAGCGGCGGGAACGGCGTGAGCGCGTCGAGCGCGTTCCGCCGGAAGATCGTGACGGGGCCGATCTCCACGAAGCGCGTCTCGCGCAGCAGCGAGCCGCGGCGGCGGCGGGTGACCGGCCACGCGGCGTGGCTCGCGAGCGACTGGGCGGGCTGGGCGAGCGCCAGGTCGAAGTGCTCGCACACGCCGATCATGCGATCGAGGAAGCGCTGCGGCAGCGCGACGTCGTCGTCGACCACGAGGGTCCAGTCGGCGGGCTCCGTTCCGGCCAGCAGCGCGTTCAGGTTCTCGAACTTGCCGCCGCTCAGACCGGTGGCGGCCGTGTGCGGAGCGAGCGCGGGCGCGGCGTGCCCCATCGAGCCGAGCGCGAGCGCCAGCCGGTGCCGGGTGCCGCGCAGCTCGCCGATCGCCGCGGGCAGCAGGCCGCCGCCGCCGCGGTAGACCGAGAGGACGAGCACGTCGCGCTCGGGCGGCTGGGCCGCCAGCGCGTCGAGCCGCCGCCCCGCGCGCGCCAGCCGGGCGTCGAGCGCGCGGTCGGCGAGCCGCCGGGCGATCCGCCCGCGCCGCCCGCCGGGGGAGCCGAGGGTGCCCGAGAGGAAGCGGGAGGGGTCCGGGCCCGCCCCCGGCGGAGCCGCGCCGGCCGGCCGGGCCGCTTCGCCCGCCTCGCTCACCGCTCCCGCACCGCCTCCACGAGCCGTCCGGCCGTGTGCGCTCCCGCGATCAGGCCCTGCGGGCAGCCGCGGCGGGCGGTGTGCCAGCCGCACCCGGCCAGCACGCGCAGCTCGCGCGCCAGCGGCGGCGCCACCCCGCGCATGTCGTCGTAGGCGCGCATGTTGCGCCCGCGCCGGTAGGCGCTGCGCATGAGCGAGCGCAGGCGCGCGTCGTCGCCCGCGCGCCGGTGGTCGAGCGCGGCGCCGGCCAGGTACATCACGCGCCCGCCGGCCGCGCGCAGCCGCCGCAGCCACTCCTCCTCGTCGCCGCCGGTGGAGAAGCGCTCGTCGAGCGGCCCGACGCGCTCCCACGCCGAGCGCCGCAGCAGCATGTTCGCGCTCCACACGAGCTCGGCCTCGCGGTCGCGCGGGCCGAGGTCGAGCGAGGTGATCGGCGGCTCCTCGCGTCCGCAGCTCCGCGGCGCCCGTCCCTCGAAGCGCGCGCGGATCGGACCGCCGAACGCGTCGGCCTCGGGATGCCGCGCGGCTCCCTCGACCATCGCGCGCAGCCACCCGCGCGGCGCGTGCACGTCGTCGTCCACCAGCGCTATCAACCCGGAGGCGGCCTCGGCGATTCCCGTGTTGCGTGCCGTGTTCGGCCCGCGCCCGCCGCGCGGCCGCAGCAGCCGGGCCCCCGCCGCCTCCGCCGCGGCACGCGTGCCGGCCGCCTCGCCGTCGTCCACCACGATCAGCTCGTACGGGTCCTCGACGTCCTGATCGCGCAGGGAGCGGAGCGTGACCTCCAGGTAGCCGGGGCGGTCCTTGGTCGGCACTACGACCGACACGACGGGTGGAGACACGCTGCGAGGTTACCCTCCGCATCTTGCGCCCGGGAGCGGACATCGCGCTCGTCTCACTGGGGACGACGCCGGGGCTGAGGCGCTCGGACGAGGCGTTCGCGCAGCTCGTCCGCCGCGCGGGCGCCACCTGCGAGGTCGTGCCGGTCCGCATCGGCGCCAGCGGGAGGCTGCGCCGTCACGCCGCGGTGACCGATCTGGTCGAGGCGCTCGCCGCCCGCCGCTCCGCGCGCGGGATCGAGGCGCGCGCGATCGTGTACTCGACCATCACCGCCGCGCTGCTGCAGCCGCCCGGCGACATCCCCTACGGCATCCGCTTCGACGCCACGGCCGCCCTCAACCGCCGCGGCCTCGCGGGGGCGTGGCAGCGGCGGGCCGAGCGCGGCGTGCTCAGTCGCGCGCGGCTCCTCATGCCGGTCAGCCTGGGTGCGGCGGAGGCGGTGTCGGGCCTCGACCGCCCGCGCGTGCGCGTGCCGATCCCGATCGAGCCGATCGAGCCGGTCGAGCCGGGGGGCGAGCGTGACATCGATGCGGTCGCCTACGCGAGCTACCCGCGCAAGCGCGGTCTCGAGGTGCTGTGCGCGGCGTGGGCCGAGGCCGCGCCGGCGGGCGCGCGGCTGGTGGTGGGCGGCGCCGACCGCGCGAAGGGCCTCGCCTGGCTGCGCCGCCACCGGATCACCGAGCCGCCGGGCGTGGAGTGGGCCGGGGAGGTCCCGCGCGCGGAGTGGCTCGACCGGGTGCGCCGCGCGCGGCTCTACCTGAACGCCTCGCGCTGGGAGGACTTCGGGATCGCGCCGATGGAGGCGCTGTCGGCCGGCACGCCGCTCGTGACGGTGCCCACGCCCGGATCGTTCGAGGCGCTTCCGCTGGCGCGCCTGCTCGATCCGCGGCTGGTGGCGTCCGACGGCTCGCAGGACGCCCTCGCGGTGGCGATCCGCGCGGGCTTCGCGCTCGGCGCCGAGGAGCGCGAGGACTACGCGGCGCGGGCGGCGGTGCTGCTCGAGCCGTATCGCGAGGAGGCCGTCGCGCGGGTGGTGGCGGAGGAGGTCCTCCCGGGGCTCGGGATCGGCGCCGCATGACCGGCCCGCGCGTGCTGGTGGTGCACAACCGCTACCGCCTCCACGGCGGCGAGGAGCGGGCGGTCGAGCTGCAGCTCGGCGCGCTCAGGCGGGCCGGCATCGCGCACGCCGCGCTGTTTCGCGACTCGGGCGACGCCGGCCGGGTGCGCGCCGCCCGGGCGATGCTCGCCGGCGGCGAGCGGCCGGACGAGGTGGCCGTGGCGGTGCGCGACCTCGGCGCCACCGTCGTGCACGTGCACAACATGAACCCGCTGTTCGGGCCGCGCTCGCTGGCGGCGGCTCGCGAGGCGGGCGCCCGCGTGGTGCTCCACCTCCACAACTTCCGCGTCTTCTGCTCGATCGCGGTGTGCTTCCGCGACGGCGAGACGTGCTTTCGCTGCCGCGACCGCCTCACCCTCCCGGGGGCGGTGCTCAACTGCCGCGGGTCGGTGCCGGAGTCGCTCGTGTACGCGAGCGCGCTGGCCCGGCACCAGCCGGCGGTGTTCAGGGCCGTGGACCGGTTCGTGACGCCGAGCGCCTTCGCGGCGGGGCAGCTCGGGCGGCTCGGGCTGCCGTCGGAACGGCTCACGGTTCTCGCCAACTACCTGCCGCGCGACGACTTCGCGTCGTCTACTTCGGCTGGGGAGGGGGGCTACGCCGTCGCTGTCGGGAGGCTCTCCGTCGAGAAGGGCTTTGCGTATGCGGTTCGGGCCGCTGCGCTCTCCCGTGTCCCGCTGCGGGTCGCCGGCGACGGTCCGCTCGGCGGGGAGCTGCGCTCGCTCGCCACGTCGCTCGGCGCCCCTGTCGAGTTCCTCGGGCGCGTGCCGCCCGAGCGGGTGCGCGACCTGCTCAGCGGCGCCGCCATGGCGGTGGTGCCCTCCGTCGGGCCGGACGTGATGCCGTTCGCCGCTCTCGAGGCGATGGCGGCCGGCGTGCCGGTGGTGGCCGCGCGGAGCGGCTCGCTCCCCGAGGTCGTGGGCCCGGAGCGCTGCGTGGAGCGCCGCGACCCGGAGGCGCTGGCGGCCGCCATGGGCGAGCTCTGGGAGAACCCGGCGAAGCGCTCCGCCGAGGGCGCCGCCGCCCTCGCCCGCGCCCGCGAGCGCTTCGCCGAGGGCCGCTATCTCCGCGACCTCCTGGAGATCTACGGCGCAGGTGTCACTTACTTGGGCAGGAGCCAAGTAAGTGACCGCGGTGACGGCTAGGCCGGGGCCGCCGCGCGCTGCTCGCGCAGCCAGGCGACGGTGTCGCGCAGGCCGTCGTCCAGCGCGACGCGCGCCTCGAAGTCGATCAGGTCGCGCGCCTTCTCGACCGACGGCCAGCGGCGCTGCACGTCCACGCGGAAGCTCGGCATCCGCTCGAGCAGGAAGTCGCCGGGCGGCTCGCCGCAGGCCTCCCAGATCCGGCGCGCGATGTCGGCGACGGAGAGCTCCTCGGCGGCCGAGATGTTGAAGTCCTCGTTCTCCCCGGCCGGATGGCCCATCGCGGTCACGATCCCGTCGGCGATGTCGTCGATGTGGGTGAGGGTGCGCGTCTGCTCGCCCGAGCCGAAGATCTGCAGCGGCCGCTGGCCGTCGAGCACCTTCTTGATCAGGTCGGGCACGAGGTGCGCGATCCCCGGCTCGTCCTCGGGCATCTCGCCCGGTCCGTAGGCGTTGAAGGGGCGGCAGATCGTGTACGGCAGCCCGTGCTCGTCGGCGAGAGCGCGGCAGTAGACCTCGCCCGCGAGCTTCGAGAACCCGTACGCGGAGTCCGGGATGCCCGTGTCGTGGATGTGCGCCTCGGTGGTGGGGAACTCGGTGGCGCGCTCGAACACCATCGACGAGGACACGTACACGAGCCGCTCGACCCGCTCCTCCAGGGCCGCGCGGAACACCGTGTTGAAGAGCCCGGTGTTCACCTCGAGCAGCGTGTGCGGGAGCTTGTGGAAGTTCCCGATCCCGCCCACGATCGCCGCCAGGTGGATCACGTGGCTGCAGCCGGCCGTGGCCGCGGCGGCCTCGCGCGGGTCGAGCAGGTTGCCGGTGTGGACCTCGCACGATTCGCGCATCCAGGCGGGCGCCTCGCGCTCGTCGGCCACGCGGACCTCCCAGTCGGGGTCGCGGATCAGCCGGCGGACGACGGCGCCGCCGATCGTTCCGGCACCGCCGGTGACGAGCACTCGGGCCATGCGGCGAGGTTACCCGGGGGCCGGCGCCGGCACGCGCACGCG
>DASVVS010000154.1:0-7921 GCA_036386455.1 Thermoleophilaceae bacterium | reverse complement strand
CGGAAGATCCGCTTGGCCGAGGCCACGAAGTCGCGCCCGCCCGCCCGCTGCGGATCGGCCACGATCGCCTCGCCGTGGCCGGGCGCCAGCAGATCGGGCAGCGCCCTCAGCAGCGCCTCCACGTTGTGGCGCAGGTACAGGACGTCGGCCGCGAGCACCAGGTCCCACGGCCCGCCCTCGAGCAGCGCACCCGGCTCGCGCCAGTCCGCCACCGCCACCTCGCCCTCGAGCTCGTTCAGAGCGAGGTTGTGGGCGGCGAAGGCCACCGCGTCGGCCGACCCGTCGGTGGCCAGCACGCGCCCGCCGGCCGCGGCGGCCGCCAGCGACGGAACGCCCAGCCCGCACCCGAGCTCCAGCACGCGCCTCGCCCCGAGCGAGCGGCCGCGGAGCGCGTCGGCCAGGCTCAGCCCGCTCGGCCACGCCGTGGCCCAGTACGGGGCGGCCATCCCGACCGATCCGTACTCGTGCCGCAGCTCCTCCCAGTCGCGCGGGCGGATCACCGTGAACCCGCACAGCTCCTCGCGCACGAGGTCGAACAGCGCGGCTGGAGCCTCCGGAGCGCCCTCGCCCCGCATCCGCGCGACCTGCTCCTCGAGCGACGCGGTGAGCGGGTCGCCCGCGAGCGGCTCGCTCACCCCCGCTTGGCCGCCCGCGCGAGCTTGGCCCGCGCCGTGGCGTCCAGCTCCACCTTGCGCAGCCGCAGCGAGTCCGGCGTCACCTCCACGCACTCGTCCGGCCGGATGAACTCGAGCGCCTGGTCGAGCGACAGCGAGTGGTGCGGCACGAGCCGCACGGTGTCGTCGGACCCGGCGGCGCGCATGTTCGTCTGCTTCTTCTCGCGCACGGCGTTCACGTCGAGGTCGTCGGCCCGCGCGTTCTCGCCGACCACCATCCCCTCGTAGACCTCCTCGCCCGGTCCGACGAAGAGCTGCCCGCGCTCCTGCAGCTTGAGCAGCGCGAACTGGCCGGTCTCGCCGGTCCGGTCCGCGACCAGGGACCCCGTCGGCCGCGTCTTGATCTCCCCGTACCAGGGGTCGTAGCGCTCGAAGACCGAGTGCAGGATGCCGCTGCCGCGGGTCTCGGTCAGGAACTCGGTCCGGAACCCGATCAGCCCGCGTGCGGGCACGAGGTACTCCACCCGCACCCAGCCGGTCCCGTGGTTGACCATCTGCTCCATCCGCCCCTTGCGCAGCGCGAGCAGCTGCGTGGTCACGCCGAGGAAGTCCTCCGGGATGTCGATCGAGACGCGCTCCACCGGCTCGTGCAGCACGCCGTCGACCTCGCGGGTGACCACCTGCGGCTTGCCGACGGTCAGCTCGAACCCCTCGCGCCGCATCGTCTCGACCAGCACCGCCAGCTGCAGCTCACCGCGCCCCTGCACCTCCCAGGTGTCGGGTCGCTCGGTGTCGAGCACGCGGATCGAGACGTTCCCGACCAGCTCCTGGTCGAGCCGCTCCTTCACCTGCCGCGCCGTGAGCCGCGACCCCGACCGCCCGGCCAGCGGCGACGTGTTGATCCCGATCGTCATGCCGAGTGCCGGCTCGTCCACGTCGATCGGCGGCAGCGGCCGCGGATCCTCGATGTCCGCCACCGTCTCGCCGATCGTGATGTCCGGGATGCCGGCCACGGCCACGATCTCGCCCGGCCCGGCCTCGGCGGCGCCCACGCGCGCGAGCCCGTCGGTCACGTACAGCTCGTTGACGGCCACGCGCTCGATCGTCCCGCCGCGCCGGCACCAGGCCACCGGCTCGCCGCGCCGCAGCGTGCCGTTGTGCACGCGGCAGAGCGCGAGCCGGCCGACGTACGGCGAGGCGTCCAGGTTCGTGACGAGCGCCTGCAGCGGGTGTCCCTCCTCGTACTCGGGCGCCGGCACGTGCTCCACGAGCAGATCGAGCAGCGGCCGCAGGTCGGCCCCCTCCTGCCCCGCGTCGAGCGATGCCCAGCCCGCCCTCGCGTTCGTGTACACGATCGGGAACTCGATCTGCGACTCGTCGGCGTCGAGGTCCAGGAACAGCTCGTAGACCTCGTCCACCACCTCGCCGATCCGGGCGTCCGGGCGGTCCACCTTGTTCACCACGAGGATCACCGGCAGCCGCCGCTCGAGCGTCTTGCGGAGCACGAAGCGCGTTTGCGGTAGAGGACCCTCGGAGGCGTCGACGAGCAGCAGCACGCCATCTACCATCGACAGTCCTCTCTCGACCTCGCCCCCGAAGTCAGCGTGTCCGGGCGTGTCGACGATGTTCAGCTTGACGTCGCCGTAACGGACCGCCGCGTTCTTGGCCAGGATCGTGATTCCCCGCTCGCGCTCCTGGTCCATCGAATCCATGACACGGTCAGACACCTCCTCGTGCGCCGAGAAGACGCCCGATTGCCGCAACAAAGCGTCGACCAGGGTTGTTTTCCCATGGTCGACATGCGCGATGATCGCGACGTTCCGGATGTCCGAGCGGCTGGCCACGGCGCTCAACGGTAGGGCGGCCCTGCTGGCTGCCCTCGTGCTGGCCGCCCTGCCGGCGGCGGCGCAGGCCGCTCAGCCCGCCTCGCTGTTCAACGCGAACGGCCAGAACCACGTGCTCGTCTGCGTTCCGCCGGCGCTGCCGTCCGTGCCGCTCCGCTACGGCGACGGCCTCACAACCGGCTTCTCGCTGGCGAACGACCTGACCTTCAACGACGGCCGCTGCCCGCCCGGCACCGTCCGCCTCGACCTGCACGAGGCCTTTCCGAGCCCGGGCGGTCCGCTGGTCTTCCATCGCGGCGGCAACGGCTACAGCGACGAGCCGAACACGAAGTACGGCCACCTGCTCACGACCGAGCTCTCCGGCCCGCTTCCGGAGACGGTCCCGTCCGGTGGCGGCCGCGGCGCGCCGTGTGCCGCCCTGACCGCCGAGCCGCCGCACGAGGTCCGGGTCGAGTCGCTCCCCGAGGAGATGCACTACAAGCACCCCTCGGAGCTCGCGAACGGGTCCAACAAGGGCTCCTCCTTCGAGCACTACGGCGACCCGGGCGCGGATCAGGGCGACCGCACCGACATCAGCTACACCTACCTGCTCTGGAGCTTCGTGAACGTGCGCGGTGGCGGCATCGTGCGGATGCTGCTCGCGCCGGGCCAGGTGGTCCGCCCCTGCGACGTGGAGCCGGTGACCATGCCGTCCTGGGACCGCGAGGGGAACGAGAACGGCAGCGTGACCGCCCGCTACGTGGAGGCGCGCGCCGGCACCTGCCGCGTGTACGGCTGGATGGTCTGGTCGCACGACTACGCGGGCGACGCCGAGGGGACGGTCGCGCACGCGGCCCCGGGCGGCGCCGTGGACGAGACGCCGCCGGACGCCGCCTGTCCGGTGGCCGAGGGAGCCAAGCCGCCCACGATCGCCACCGGCGACGCCTCCGGCGCCCAGGACGGCACGGGCACGCTGACCGGCACCGTGCACCCCGAGGGCACGCCCACGACCTACCGCTTCGAGTACGGCACGACGCCCTCCTACGTCGCCGCCACCGAGCCGCGGGCGGTCTCGGTCGCGATGCGCACGAACGACGTGAGCGCCCAGATCGCCGGCCTGCAGCCGTCGACCACCTACCACTACCGGATCGTGGCCGAGGGCGAGCACGGCTCGAGCGCCGGTGCCGACCGCACGTTCCGCACGCCCGACCCGCCGGCTCCTCCCCCACCCCCGCCGCCTCCGCCTCCGGTGGAGCTGACCGGGCTGCAGGTCGCGCCGAGCCCGCTGAAGGCGTCGCGGCACCGGCTCGGCACCAGCGGGCGCATCACCTACTCGCTCACGCGCCCGGCGCGGGTCACGCTCACCTTCACGCGCGCCGGCACGGGGATGCGGGTCGGGTCGAAGTGCCGCACCGCACCGAGGCGGTTCCCGCGCGGGCGCAAGCGCTGCACGCTCTGGAAGGCCGTGCCCGGCTCGCTCGCGCAGCAGGCCGTGGCCGGGACCACGAAGGTCCGCTGGGGCGGCTGGCTCGCCAAGCGCAGGCTCGCCCCCGGCCGCTACCGCGTGCGCGCGCTGCCCGTGGAGGCCGGCGGGCCGCAGGCGGCCGAGCGGGTCGCGGGCTTCCGGATCCGCTAGGCCTGCACCACGACCACGGCGAACGTGGCGAGGCCGAGGGCCACCGCCGCGAGCGTGATCGCCAGCACCGCCGGCGGGGAGAGCGGCGCGAACTCGCCGCGCAGGACCGCGTCCTCCACCTCCCGCGCGCGCCGCAGGCCGTAGCCCACGATCCCGATTCCGACGAGCGCCCAGCCGCCGCCGATCACGGCGTAGGGCCAGGTGTCGCCGTCGGTGAGCGCGGGCAGCAGCCGCCCGACCGCCAGGGCCGTGGCGAGCGCGGCGATGCCGGTTCGCAGCCAGGCGAGGTAGGTGCGCTCGTTCGCCAGTCGCGTGCGCCTGACGGCGTCGCCCGGCCCCGGGTCGGTCATGCGCCGCGACTATAAGTTGGCGGCAGCATGAGCGTCGCGTCCGGCCGTCCCCGCCGCCTCACCGCCGTCCTCCGGGACGAGGAGCGGGTCACGCCGCTCGAGCTCTTCTTCGACCTGGTCTTCGTGCTCGCGCTGACCCAGTGCACGGCCCACATGGCGGCGGTGCCGAGCTGGGAGGGCGTGGCGCAGGCGATGCTGATCCTGGCGCTGCTCTGGTGGGCCTGGGGCGGCTACGCGTGGCTCACGAGCGTGGTCAACCCCGAGGAGGGCGCGGTCCGCATCGTGATGTTCGTGGCCATGGCCGCGATGCTCGTGGCGGCGCTGTGCGTGCCCGAGGCGTTCGACCGGCTGGCGCTGCTCTTCGCGGTCGCCTACGGCATCGTCCGCACCGCGCACATCGCGCTGTTCGCGCTCGCCAGCCGCGACGACCCCCAGCTGCGCAGCTCGGTCATCGGCCTCGCGGGCAGCACCGCGGTGGGCGTCGGCCTGATCGCCGCGGCTGCGGCCACCGATGACGTGCTCCAGGGCGCGCTGTGGGCCGTGGCCCTCGTGCTCGACTTCGCCGGCCCGTACTTCTTCGGCGCCGAGGGCTGGCGGATGCTGCCCGAGCACTTCGCCGAGCGCTTCGGCCTGATCGTGATCATCGCCCTGGGCGAGTCGATCGTGGCGATCGGCGCCGGCGCCGAGATCGGCGTGGACGCCGGCGTGGTCGTGGCCGCGGTGCTCGGCACGGCCGTCGCCGCGGCGCTGTGGTGGCTCTACTTCGACGTGGTGGCGATCGCCGCCACGCGCCGGCTCGCACGCGCCGCGCCAGGTCGCGAGCGCAACTCCATCGGCCGCGACTCCTACGGCTACCTGCACCTGCCGATGATCGCGGGGATCGTGCTGGGCGCGCTCGGCCTGAAGAAGACGCTCGGCGACACCGACGCCGCCCTGAAGCTCGTCCCCGCCGCGGCCATGTACGGCGGCACCGCCATGTACCTGCTCGCGCACGTGGCGTTCCGCCTGCGGAACATCCACACGCTCAACCGCCAGCGGCTGGTCTGCGCGCTGCTCTTCCTCGCGCTGATCCCGGTCGCCACCGAGATCTCGTCGCTGGCCGCGCTCGGCGTCGTCGCGGGCGTCCTGGCACTGCTGATCGCCTACGAGGCGATCCGCTTCGCCGACGATCGCGACCGCATCCGGCACGAGCTCGTGCGCGAGGCGGAGGCCGAGACCGGCTGACGCGCCCAAAAAAAATCCCGCCGCGGCGAGGCTGGTCCGAAGGCCGGTCTCGCCACGGCGGGTGGAATCGGGGGGAGCGGGGCCCGCGACGCCTAAGTCTGGGTTGTCCCGAACCTCATCCCGAGGTTCTTCCTTTTTGTGTGTTCGACGCTTGTCTCGATAGAGCAGCGGCGTCTAACCGCGTTGTCGGCAGCCGCGTGAGCGACCTTTAGCCCCCGGTAGGGTGCGGGCATGAGTGATCGCGTGGCGAGGTTCTTCGCGGGCCCGGTGATGACGTTCGCGGGCGTCATGCACTTCGTCAAGCCGCGCTGGTACGAGCGGATCATGCCGCCGTACCTCCCGGCGCACCGCGAGCTCGTCTACGCGAGCGGCGTGGCCGAGATCGCGGGCGCCGTCGGCACGATGCACCCGCGCACGCGGCGCCCGGCCGGCCTGCTCCTGATCGCGACGCTGCTCGCGGTCTTCCCGGCCAACGTGCACATGGCGCTGCACCCCGAGGAGTTCGAGGACCTGCCGGGAGGCGCGGCCGCGCTGTACGCGCGCCTCCCGCTCCAGGGCCTGTTCGTGCTCTGGGTCTGGCGGGCCACGCGCACCCGCTGAGCTCTGAGGCCGCGAGTCATGCCCCCGCGGGGGCGCGTCGATACAGGTGCCCATGCGTCTCTTCACGATCGCGCGCTTCGGCGTCTATGCCGTGATCGTGACCATCGGGCTGCTCCACCTCGCCTCGCGCGGCGAGGGCGCGAGCACCCCGGACGAGGTGCATGGCCCGTGGATCTCCGGCCAGACCTCACAGGGCTACGGCGTCGGCGCGCGGATGGAACGGTCCCGGGTCGTGAAGATCGGCCTGGGCTGGGGCGCGCGCTGCAGCAACGGGCTGCCGCTGCACGACCAGCGTGCCGCCTTCAGCGAGGGGATCGGTCGCTTCGAGCGGCGCGGGGCGCGCTTCGGCGGGGAGTTCGGCGGCTCGGACGTGTGGCCCGACGGCACGCCCTACGTGCTGCGCGCCCGGGTCGTGGGAGCCGGGCGCGACGGCGAGGCGCACGGCACGGCCGCGTTCACCGCCGTCTATGACGATCGCGGCCGCCGCGTGACCTGCGACAGCGGCCCGATCCGCTGGTCCGCGCGGCGCTAGCCGCCCGGCTTCAGCACCACCTTCACCATCCCGTCCTCCTTCTTCTGGAAGCGCTCGTAGGCGTCCGGCGCCTCGTCGAGCGGGAGGTGGTGGGTGGCGAAGTCCTCGGTCCCGAGCGGGTCGTCGTCGCCGGTCACGAGCGGCATGATCTGCTCGGTCCACGCGCGCACGTTGGCCTGGCCCATGCGCAGCTGGACCTGCTTGTCGAACAGCGTGAGCATCGGCAGCGGGTCGCTCTCCCCGCCATAGACGCCGCTCAGCGAGATCGTGCCGCCGCGGCGCACGACGTCGATCGCCAGGAGCAGCGCGCTCATCCGGTCGACGCCCATCCGCTGCATGACCCGCTGCGCGATCGCGTCGGGCAGCAGCGTCGTCATCTGGAGCGCCGCGTTCGCGGCGGGCCCCCCGTGCGCCTCCATCCCGACCGCGTCGATCACCGAGTCTGGTCCGCGGCCGTCGGTCAGGGCGCGGATCTCGTCGCCGGGGTCGTCGAGGTCCTTGAGGTTGAGCGCCTCCACTCCGCGGGCCTTCGCGCGCTCGACGCGATCCGGCTCGGGGTCCACCCCGATCACGCGGTAGCCGCGGTGGAGCGCGACCCTGCAGCTCATGTCGCCGATCGGCCCGAGGCCGAGCACGACCACCGTGCCGCCGTCGGGGATCCCGGCGTACTCGACGGCCTGCCAGGCGGTGGGCAGCACGTCGGAGAGGTAGACGAAGCGGTCGTCCGGCGGGCCCTCGGGCACCTTCACCGGCCCGTAGTGGGCCTGCGGCACGCGCAGGAACTCGGCCTGACCGCCCGGCACCTGGCCGTACATCTTCGTGTAGCCCAGGAACGCCGCGCCCTTGCCGTACTCGCGGACCTGGGTGGTCTCGCACTGCGACTGGAGGTCGCGCTCGCACATCCAGCAGTGGCCGCAGGAGATGTTGAACGGGACCACCACGCGGTCGCCGGGCGCGATGTTCGTGACCTCGCTGCCCACCTCCTCGACTATCCCCATCGGCTCGTGCCCGAGGATGTCGCCCTCGTCGATGAACGCGCCGAGGAACTCGTAAAGATGGAGGTCCGAGCCGCAGATCGCGGTCGAGGTGACGCGGATGATCGCGTCGGTCGGCTCCTGGATCGTGGGGTCGTCGACGTTGTC
>DASVVS010000153.1:0-28340 GCA_036386455.1 Thermoleophilaceae bacterium | reverse complement strand
ACCAACAACGCGAGCCCGAGCTTCACGTTCAGCTCGACGCCGTCGGGGGGCACCTTCGAGTGCCGGCTCGACGTGGGCGCCACGCAGGGCAGCTGGACCTCGTGCTCGAGCACGCAGGGCTACAGCTCGCTCGCGCAGGGGCCGTACACCCTGAACGTGCGGGCGACGGTGTCCGGAGTGACCGACCAGTCGCCGGCCACGCGCTCGTTCACCGTCGACACCACGGCGCCCCAGACGAGCATCGACTCGGGGCCCACCGGCACGATCACCACGAGCAGCGCGACGTTCGGCTTCAGCTCGCCGGACGGGACCGCGACCATCGAGTGCAAGCTCGACGGTCCCGGCACGACCCAGGGCACCTACGCCACGTGCCCCGGGACGAGCAAGAGCTACACGGGACTGGCGAACGGGACCTACACGTTCAGCGTCCAGGCGAGGGACCCGGCCACGAACGTCGACCCGTCACCCGCCACGCGCACCTTCACGGTGAGCGTGGGCGGCGGCACGCAGTGCAGCGACGGGACCGACAACGACGGCGACGGACAGACCGACTTCGGCGCCGACCCGAACTGCCACTCGGCGGCGGACGACAACGAGTCCGCGCCGCCCTACACGGCGACCCTGGTGGACTCGTTCGAGGGAGCGTTCCCGCAGCAGTTCGACTGGGCGGCCTGGGGGCAGACGAAGCTGCTCGACCCGAGCTCGTCCGCGGCCAGCTTCAACGCGATCACGCCGTCCGGGTACTCGCCGACCAACGGAAGCAAGGTCGCCGAGGCCTACATCAGCTCGACCGGCACCCGGGCCGAGATCCAGTGCTACCAGACGGCCGGCAACTACCGCTGCGCGGGGGCCGAGAACACCGAGTGGTGGTACGAGTGGGACCTGCGCGTGGCGTCCGGCCAGACGCTGGCGTCGCTCAACGCGAACAACGGCCCCAGCATCCTCCAGACGAAGGGGGCCGACTGCTTCACCGGCGCGATGATGGCGGCGCCGGTGACGAGCCCGGCGAGCGATCCGAACAAGTACAAGCTCCTGTGGCGCGTCCGCGGGGGTGCGCCCACCTCGTTCGGATCGGGCTGCGTGACGCCGACCGACGTGGTCAAGGACCTCGGGGCGCTCTCGCGCGATGCCTGGCACCACATCATGATCCACGTCAAGTGGAGCACCAGCTCGAGCACCGGCTTCATCGAGGCCGAGGTGGACGGGGTGAAGACCACCGGCACCGGGCTCCCGAAGGAGTTCATCGCCAACCACATCGGCGGCGCGCGGCCCTACGAGTTCCGGCTGGGCATCTACCAGCCGTCGGTCAGCAGCTCCACCGGCGTGCGCTACCAGTACGACAACCTGAGGGTCGGCGTGCCGTAGCGAGCGGAGTCCGGCGGTCTACGGCGCCGGCGCGCGCGGCGCCAGGCGGAAGAACTCGAGCGTGAACATCGGCTCGAGGTGGAAGTGGCTGATGAACGCGTCCACGGTCCTCCCGGTCGCACGCTCGACCACCGCCCTGAAGGTCGTGTCGATCGCGTCCTGGAAGGCCATGCGGACGTTGCGGACCGATTCGCCCCTGCCGCCGTCGATCAGCGTCGTCTCGGCCGTCGTGAGCTCGTTCTGGATCACGCAGACGACGTAGCTGTCGTGGATGAAGACCTCGACCCCGGTGGCGCCGACGCCGTAGGAGTCCTCGTGGATGCGCACGAGCTCGCGCCCGATCAGCTCCCTGGGGTCGACTGTCAGCGCGTCAGTCATGGGGCACCTCGGGCGGCTCGAACATGAAGAGCTCGACGCCCATCTCGGGCTCGAGGATCGTCTGGCTCACGAAGGCCCTGACCGTCCGGCCGGAGGTGACCTCGACGGCGGAGACGAACTCCTCCTTCATCGCGGCCTGGAAGCCGTCGCGCATGCCCAGGACCTTGTCGGCCTTCCCGGCCTCGATCAGGGTTCGCTCCACCGGCGTGAAGATGTCCTCGAGCACGACGAGCGCGAGCTCGTCGGTCACGTGCGCGCGCGCCTTGGTCGGGCCGCGCCCGTAGTGCGTCGCGTGGATCTTGACGATCGCGTTGGCGATCTCCACGCGGGCCGACGGCCCTCTGGAGAGGGGGGCTAGCCCGCTTGGGTCTGCTGCCACCTGTTGCTCCTCGGTAGGGCTTGAGGCGGCGGAGACGAGACCCGGAGGGAGCTTCGTCCTGACCGTCTGGGACGTTCCTGCCGCGTGTCGCGCGGTCTGCGCGCGCTACGAGGAAGTCAGGCCACTGAGCTTAGGCGCAAAGCGGCCACGCGTCTCGGTCGAAGAGCGGCTACGCGTCCTGGTCGGCGTCTATGACGACGGAGCTGGGGCCGACGGCGCCGGGGTCGGCGGTCCCCCCGGCCGAGGTCCGGCCCTGCCGCTCGTCGTGCGTCATCTCGGTCGGGTCGAGCACGAAGACCTCGGCGATCAGATCCGGATCCTGATGGCTGCCGCTCATGAATGCCACGACCTCGCGGCCGAGCTCCTCCTGGATCACCTCGGTGAAGCGCTCCCGCATGACCTCCTGGAACTCCATCCGCTGCTCGATCACCGCGTCGCCGCGGCCCTCCCGCAGCAGGGTCTCCTCGACCCGCGTGAAGCCACCGCGGAGGATCACCACGACGAGGTCGTCGTGGAGGTAGGTCTTGGCCTTGGTGGGGCCCTTCCCGTAGTACTCCTTGTGGAGCTGGACGAGCCGCCGCGAGACGTTCGCGAGCGGGGCGTCGCGCTTGGCTGTGTCTCTTTCGGCCATGGCGAAGGGGCGCGAGTACCCCTTTTCGCAGGTTAACGCGCCGGGCGGAGCCTGGCTTCGGCCGCCGGCCCGAACATCCCCGGGGTGCGGTAGGGGGCAACGGACACCGTCGCGCCCTCGCTCTTCGCGAGTCCCGGGACCGTGACGCTGCGCTTGGCGGTGTCGATCGGGATGCGGCGGCCGTCAGTGAGCGTGACCTGCACGGAGTAGCCCTTCGCCCCGGCCGAGCGCCCCCAGGCGGCGACCAGGCTAGACCCCTTGCGGCGCAGCTTCAGCGCGCCCGGCCGGGGCGGCGCAATGCGCGGCGCGCTGTAGCTGGCGACCTTCAGTGTCTCGCGCGGGTTGCCCGACTGCAGCACCTCGGCCACGATCGTGCGCTTGCCCTTCGGGCCGTCGGAGGGGGTGAAGGTGAGCGAGCCGCGCGCCTTCGTCGTGCGCCCGATCACGCCGCCGCCCTTCGCGCCCTGCTCCGAGAACACGATGCGCTGGCCCTGGATCGGCGTGGCCTCCCACGTGAGCCGCCGTTTGGCGCCCAGGCGCGTCACGCGCGCCCTGATCTTCGGATCGGGGAGCCCCTGAGCACGCTGCATCCTCACGACCGGCGTCGAGCCCTCGGCCACGCCCACGGTCCACTTGCCCGCCCGCGGGCGCGAGATCATCACGTAGGTCTTCCTGTCCCCCGGCTCCTGCGAGACGAAGAACGGCTCGCGCATCTCGTAGCCGTCGGCGGGCGTCTCCATCCGCTCGCCATTCGGCCCGGTGAGGACCACGTTCGGCGGCCCGTCGCGGCCCTCGAAGGCGAGCACCTCCGATGCCGTCCCGCTCTTCACCGTGAAGCTGCGCGACTGGGCCGCACGGATGCCCGCGATCTGGATCTGCACCGGCCCGACCGAGCAGCCGCTGAAGTAGAAGTCCACGCTGCCGCCCCACTTGTAGTAGCCGCCCACGTCGGGGAGGCCCCACGGCAGCCGGATGCACGCCGCGATCCCCACGCTCGAGATCACCAGCTCGCCGGTCGCGCACTCGTGCACGATGTAGCGCGTGCAGATGTCGATCCCCGCGCCCGCCTGCCACAGGCCCGGGTCGTAGTACACGAGCCCCAGCCGGCCGTTCACGTCGAAGACCTCGTAGAGGGTCGTGTTGAAGCGCGCCTGCGCGTCGAAGCGGCCGGCGGACGAGAGGGTGGCGCTGAACTCGGCGCCGGTGTCCACCGTCAGGACCCTGGCCGTGCCGCCGATCGACGTGGTCCAGCCGCCCTCGGCGGGATAGACCAGGTTCCAGTTGCCCGTGATGTCCACCAGCGCGCCGGCGCCGAGCCCCGGGATCGCCAGCGACGGGCCGACCGAGAGCCCCACCTCCGCGGCGATCTGCCTCGGGCTCGCCGTGTAGGAGCCGCCGATGCTCTGCAGGAAGACGCCCTTGCCGAACGGGATGTTGAGGTTCTGGCCGAACAGCCCGAGCTGCTGGATGCTGCCGCCGGCGAAGGCCACGTTGCCGCCGAAGGTCCCGGACGGCGAGGCCAGCGAGAGGCTGCCGGCCCAGGTGTCGTTCGCCTCGCTGTAGTCGAACGTGACCTTGTTGAGGTGGAACGGCGGCAGCGGGACGTCCGTGGCCTCCACGTGCAGGGCGCCGAGGAACGGCCCGCCGTCGTTCGAGGCGCCGATGTCCACGCGGCCGCTCACGAACTCGAGCGGCTTCGGCAGCCTCACGTTCGCCCCGATGGTCGAGCTGCCGTTCGGCTGGAGCACGAGCGGGTCGGTCGCGAACTTCAGGCCGTGCAGCTCGCCGCTGTCGATCGCCCAGTCGCCGGCCGGCGTCTTGGGCCCGCCGCCGCCCGGGATCGTGAACGAGCTGGTCTTGCTCACGCGGAAGGGCCCGAAGAGGACGTCGAACTGCGGGGCGTAGTCGCCGACGCCCGCGTTCACCACGCCGGAGTCGTCGATCTCGATCTCGGCCTGCGCGGGCGGGCGCAGCTCCACGCCGTTCATGCGCACGACGGCGCCCGGCAGGCCCGCCCAGCACGGCTTGCCGGTCTCGCAGGCGCTGCGCCGGCGCAGGCAGTCGGAGCGGAACTGAACGCCGCGGACGGTCGCGTCGCTCACGCACTTGCCGGCGACGTAGAGCTTGCGCTCGATCGTGGTCTTGCCCTCCTTGTCCTTGACGGTGAGGCTGATCGTGCGGGAGCCCGGCTCGCCCGTGAACCTGTGCTTGAAGACCGGCGTGGTGGTCGTCTCGTCGGTGCCGTCGCTCAGCTCCCAGCGGTATGACTCGATCCCCTTGCCCTCGCCGAGCGGCGCCGACTGCGACTTCGACGCGTCGAAGGTGATCGTCTGGTCCTGCTCGGGGTGGTCCGGCGACCAGTTGAACGAGGCGATCGGCGGCCGCTTCAGCTTGATCGGCATCGACTGGAACAGCGAGGCCGTCTCCCCGGTGTCGCTCGTGACGGTGAGCTTCACGCTGTAGCTCTTCGCGTTGCCGAACTTGCACCTGGCCTTGAACTTGCTGCCCGACTTGACGTCGTTGCTGTCCACGAGCGTCGTCTTCTGGCCGCGGCACTCCCACTGCCAGCGCACGATCTTGCCGCCCTCGACCTTCGACTTCTGGCCGCTGAAGTGCACGTCGTCGGTGGTCCTGGGCTTCTTGGGACTGAAGCTGATGACGGGCTGCGGCGTGGAGCGCACCGTGATCTGGCCGCTGGCCGCGGCGGTCAGGCCCTTGGCATCGGTGACCGTCAGCGTGACCGTGTAGGTGCCGGGCTCGTCGTAGATGTGGTTGGCGTGGCCGGGCGCGGGCGCCTCAGCGGTCTGGCCGTCGCCGAAGTCCCAGTGCCACTTGACGATCGCGGAGGAGCCGGGCTGGCTCTCTGAGTACATGACGAGCGGGTTGCCGGTGCGCTTGCCCTCGGGGAGCTTGAGTGCGGCGGCGGGCGGCGCCGGCGGCGGCTCCTTCGAGCAGCCCGGGCCCGGCGGTCCGGACACGTTGCCGGTGCTCTTGACCTCGCGGAAGTCGCCGGTCGACTCCTTGATCTGGACAGTGACCTCGCAGGTCCCGCCGCTCGCGTAGGTGTGCTTGCCGCGCACCTCCCAGTCCGTCTCGATCCCGCCCGCCACCAGCACGACCTCGCCGGTGCTCTGGGTCCCGTCGCCCCAGAAGATCCTCGCGTCGAAGAACGAGGGATCCTCGGCCTTCGCGTTCGAGCTGAACGTGGCCACCCGGCCGCCGAACTCCTGGCCGGCCGTCGCCTGGAACGTGACCCCGCCGGCCTTCGTCAGGGCACCGAGCGCAACCCCCGCGGAGACCGCCGAGGCGACGAGCGCGCATGCGACCAGCTGCCGTAGCCGGGGCCCCACCGCCCCGGTACTCAACTACAGGCCGTAAGACTCCGCAAGCTCGGGGTCCTTCTTCGCGAGCAGCTCGGCGAGCTCGACCATCACCTTGCACTGCTTCCAGGTGGCGTCGTCCTGCATCTTGCCGTCGATCATGTGCACGCCGCGGCCGTCCGGGATCGCCTCGAGCACCTTCTTGGCGAACTGGACCTCGTCGGCGGGCGGGCTGAAGACCTTCTTGGCGATCTCGATCTGCACGGGGTGCAGCGACCAGGCGCCGACGCAGCCGAGCAGGAACGCCGCGCGGAACTGCGCCTCGCAGCCCTGGGTGTCGCGGATGTCGCCGTACGGGCCGTAGTAGGGGAGGATCCCGGCGCTCGTGCAGGCGTCGACCATGCGGGCGATCGAGTAGTGCCACGGGTCCTGCTGCGCCGTGGCGCGCGGGGCCTCGGGGTTGTCGGGATCCGGGTCCTCGATCACGCGGTAGCCGGGGTGGCCGCCGCCCACGCGCGTGGTCTTCATGCGGCGCGAGGCGGCCAGGTCGGCCGGGCCGAAGCTCATGCCCTGCATGCGCGGGCTGGCGGTGGCGATCTCCTCGAGGTTCACGACGCCCTGCGAGGTCTCGAGGATCGCGTGCACCAGCAGCGGCTCTTGGAGGCCGGCCTTGGCCTCGAGCTGGGCGAGCAGGCGGTCCACGTAGTGGATGTCCCAGGCGCCCTCGACCTTCGGGACCATGATCACGTCGAGCTTGTCGCCGATCTCGGTGACGAGCGTGGTCAGGTCGTCGAGCACCCACGGGCTCTCGAGCGAGTTCACGCGCGTCCAGAGCTGGGTCTCGCCGAAGTCGGTCTCCTTGGCGATGCGGACGAGGCCCTCGCGCGCGGCGATCTTGCGGTCGGCCGGCACCGCGTCCTCGAGGTTGCCGAGCAGCACGTCCGCCTGCTTGGCCATGTCCGGCACCTTGGCGGCCATCTTCTCGTTCGACCCGTCGAAGAAGTGGATCATCCGGGAGGGGCGGAAGGGGATCTCGCGGACCGGCTCGGGCGCGTCGATCGCGAGGGGCTTGAAGAAGTCGCGCGGGTTTCTCATGGGCGGCGAGGCTATCGCGGGCCCCACCCGCTCGGGGGGCGGCCGGTAGGATCGCCCGGCCTATGACCAATCATCAGCTCGAAACCGATCAGCGCGCCCGGGAGGCCAGCGGAGCGCGCCAATATGGCCGTTACCTGGAGGAGTTCCAGGTGGGCGACGTGTACAAGCACTGGCCGGCCAAGACCGTCACCGAGGCCGACGACCACCTCTTCTGCCTGATCACGATGAACCACCACCCGCTGCACATAAACGACGTGTACGCAGGCAATTCGCAGCAGGGTCAGAACGTGGTGGTGGGACCGCTCGTGTACTCGCTGATGCTCGGGATGTCCGTCGGGGACGTCTCAGGCAAGGCCATCGCCAACCTGGCGACCGAGGAGCTCTCCCACCCGGCGCCGGTGTTCCACGGGGACACGCTCTTCGTGGAGAGCGAGGTGCTCGAGGTGAGGCCTTCGAAGTCGAAGCCCGACCGCGGGGTCGTGAAGGTCAAGACCGACTGCTACAAGCAGGACGGCACGCTGGTCGCCACCTTCAAGCGGGCGGTGCTGGTGCCGCGACTGCCCGAGGCTGCACGGGAGGAGACGGCGGGGGCCGCTTCAGGGTCGACCTCGGATCCGACCCACAATCCCGACGGGTGAACGAACGGCGACGCTATGTCGCGCTCCGGGGCAAGATCACGCCCAGCTCCCGAAACCGGTTCGAATCCGCCGAATTCGGTGGTACGGTGGGCCAAGAAGCGCAGGGACGCGCTGAGGAGGCGAGCGACGTGGCAGAGCCAGACCGGGTAACTCACCCCGCCGGGGAGCACGAGCTCGCCGCGGAGGTCTCAGAGCGGATAAGGGCGATCATCAGCTCGGCCGAGGCCGCTGCCAGCGCCGTGCAGCACGAGGCGGAGCAGCGCGCGCAGGTCAAGCGCCGGCTGGCCGACGACGAGGCGCGCCGGATCGTGGAGGACGCGCGGCGCGACGCCCAGGCCTTCCTCGCCGAGCGGATCAGGCGGATCTCGGAGCTCTCCGACGCCGTGGTGGAGCGCGGCGAGGGGATCGTGATGCGGCTCGAGCGCGCCGAGGAGGTGCGCCGGCAGCTGCAGGGCCTGGCGGACGCCCTGGGCGAGAGCGCCGAGGAGCTGGCTCGCGAGCTCGGTGCGGACGCGCCGGAGCGGCGGACCCAGCCGAAGCCGCCGCCGCTGCGCCCGCCGACGGACGTGGAGCGGCCGGCCGCGCGAGTCGCCGAGGTTTCGCGGGCCGCCGAGGTTTCGCGGGCCGCCGAGGCCTCGCCGGCCGCAGAGCCGGCCCGGACCGCCGACATTTCGCCCGCGCCCGAGCCGGTCCGGACTCCCGACGCTTCCGTCCCCTCCACGGACCCGGACATCCCGGCCGCCGAGGTCACCCGGGCGGGCGACGCCCCGGCCGCCGCCGAGCCCACGGCCGCCGAGCCGGTCGACGCCGAGATCGCGGACGATCCCACCGTGGGCGAGCTGGCGAGCCAGGTCGCCGACGACCCCGACGACGTGCCGGTGGTCCCCGTCGAGCTCGTCCCGGACGAGCCGGAGCCGCGCGAGCGCTCCCGCGCCCGCGAGCCGGACGACCAGCTCAGCGCGCGGCTCGTCGCCCTCCAGATGGCGGTCGCCGGCGGAAAGCGCGAGGAGGTCGAGGTCCACCTGCGCCGCACGTTCGACCTGGGCGACGTCACCCAGATCCTCGACGACGTCTTCGGAGACGACGACGGCGGCGAGAAGGCCGGCTGGCCCAGCCGCGACGGCGCCGCCTGAGCGCCTCCGCGCCGCCGAGCGCGCCGCGCAGGCCTTAGGCCCGGCGAGCCGCACCGCTTCTGGCGCAAATTCTCCGCTGACCCCTTCCGGGCGCCGGGCCACGATGGTACGGTCTCCTCTCTGGGTCTTAAGCAAGGAGCGCGATGGACCGGGGGGAAGGACAGAGGGACAACTTGGCGAGCCTGCAGGGGCTCGAGGGGGTCGCCGCGGGCGCGAGCGCGCGAGTCGGTGAGATCCTCGCGGAGGCCGAGCGGATCGCACGCGACGTGCATGCCGAGGCCGACAGGGCCGTCGCGGCATCGCGGCGCTCGGCCGAGCAGGAGGTCGAGCGGATCGCGGAGGAGGCGCGCGAGGCCGCACGGGCGGCCGCGCGCGAGCGCGCCGAGGAGCTGGCCGCGCTGCAGGCCGCACTGACCGCCCGCGGGCCGGCGGTCGTCGAGGGACTGGAGGGCGCCGGCGTCACGCGCGCCCGGCTGGAGGCCGTGATCGAGGCGCTCGGCGCCGCCGCCGGCGACGTGACGGCCGCCGCCGAGGAGGGTGACCCGCGCGTGGGCGCGGCGCCGGGGCCGGAGGCGGAGGCTTCGCCGGACGCGGAGGCTTCGCCGGCGTCGGCGCCGGCCTCGGCGCCGGACGCCGAGCCCGAGCCCGATGGCAGCTTCGATACCGCCGCCGCTTCGCCAGTGTCCGAGACGGCGGCTGGGGAGGGGGAGGACCCGGCGCCGGAGGACTCCGCGGAGGCCGCGGCCGCGGAGGTCGCCGCCGCGGAGGCCGGCCACGCCGACGCCAAGGCCGACCCGGTCGCGGTCGCCGAGGATCTCGCGAAGCCGGTCGCGCACGCGGTGCCGGCGGAGGCGGCGCCGGACGACCCGGCGCCGGCCGACGGCGACGAGCGGGGCGGCGCGCTCGCCCCCGCCCCGCTCAACGGCGACGGCGCCTACGACGGCTCGCTTCCCGAGGGCGCGCCGCTCGCCCGCAAGCCGCAGCGATCGCGCGAGCGCGACGCCCGCTTCGCCGCGCTCCTGCTCGCGGTCCAGGGACGGCCGCGCGACGAGGTCGACGCTCACCTCCGCAGCGAGTACGGGTTCGCCGACGTCGAGCCCATCCTCGACGAGGTCTTCGGCCCCGCCCGGGCCTGACGCCGGGCAACTGGTCGATGTAAACCACGCTATACGTGGGTTAGATCGACCAGTTGAAGCTCAGCCGGAGCTGAGGAACTCCGCGACCCGGCGGGACTCGGCCTCGGTCGTGTGCTCGCGCACGCGCGCGGCGCCGGCCTCCACGAGGCGGCGGCGCAGCTCGGGCTCGGCGCCCACGCGGGCGAGCGCGTCGGCCGGCGGGTCCGCCTGGCCCGGCGGGACGAGCACGGTCGCGTCGCCGGCGGCGTCCGCCACACCGCCCACGTCCGTGGCGACCACCGGCAGCCCCGCCGCGAACGCCTCGAACAGCACCTGCGGCACGCCCTCGGTCCACGAGACGTGCAGAAGCGCGTGCGAGGACCGGTACAGAAGCGGCAGCTCCCCGTCGATCGGGACATAGCCGCGCAGGTCCGCGTGCTCGGCCACGCCGAGCTCGCGCAGCCGCTCGCGCAGCTCGTCCATCATCGGCCCCTCGCCGCACACGACGAGCCGCCAGCGCGGGTCGCGCTCCCGCGCCGCCGCCAGCACGTCCGCGAGCAGCAGCGGGTTCTTCTCGCGCTCGATCCGCCCGACGCTCAGGGCCACCAGCTCCGGCCCGCCGTAGTCGCGCGCCAGCGCCTCCTCCGGCTCGACCAGCTCGCGCTCGCCGACCAGCGACACCACGATCGGCAGCACCCGCCGCCCGCCCGCATAGTTGCGCGCGATGTGCGGTCCCACCACCACGATCGGCCAGCGCCGCGCCATGGCCCGGTGCAGCCCCTCGATCAGGTCGGCCGCCACGTGGAACCAGCGGCGCGTGGGATGCCGCGTGCGCACGTAGGTGGGCGTGTCCTGCCGGACCCCCAGCGCCACCGAGCGCCCGCGCAGCGCCGTGAGCAGCGCGAACGACATCGACAGCAGGTTGGGCCCCAGCAGCCAGGCGCCGTCGACGCGCCTCAGCACGCCCCAGAACACCCGCAGCGACCCCAGCATCGCCGGCAGCGAAGAGCGCAGGTCGAGCACGCTCGTGTAGTGCGGCAGCGCCACGAACTCGACCGACTCGGGCAGCCGGTAGTGCGACCGCCCCGGGCGCGGATCGAGGCGGCCCACGATCGTCACGCTCCCGAGGTGCTCGGCGAGCCGTGCCACGAACAGCGCGAACGCGCGCTCGGCGAACACGGCGCCGTCCTCGCGCCGGTAGACGTAGTCCGTGTAGACCGCGAGCCGCACTAGCGCTCGCGCAGCATCCGGGCGAACGCCGCGAACGGGGGCCCGAAGCGGACCGAGCCGTTCACGAACCCGAACCCCCACGCGAGGTGCATGATCGCGAGCACGACCGCGACCCCGGCGCCGTCGGCCGGCCCGGCCTCCCGGGCCACCCGCACGCTGTTGGCGGAGAGCGCCGCCGCGTACAGGACGACGGCGAGCCGGGCGGGGGTGCGCAGGGGGCGGGGGAGGAGGACCGACCCGGCCGCCGCGAGCGCCAGCGCCAGCGGGAAGAGCTGCCGCGCCTCGAGGCTGTTGGGGTGGCGCGAGGCCGTCTTGGCGCGGTAGGTGCCGTAGCGCCAGTACTGCTTCATGAGCGCCTCGAGGTCGTCGCGCGGCACGTAGCGCGAGGCGAGCGCCGGGATCGACACGATCCGCCCGCCGTCGGCCAGGATCCGCGCGGCAAGCTCGGAGTCCTGGTTCACGCGCCACTCCTCGTCCCAGCCCCCGTGCGCCAGCACGACCTCGCGCCGCGCCATCCCCGCGAAGACGCCCGTGTCGAGCTCGCGCTCGTCCTCCGGCCCCGCGCTCTCGAGCCGGGCCGACCCGCCGGTGCCGAGCCACGAGCCCAGCGCGAGCGCCACCCGCCGCGACCACGGGCCGCGCCCCTCGGGGATGACCGGCCCGGCCACCCAGACCACGTCGCCGCGCCGCAGCCGCTCGATCCCGCGCGCGATGTAGTCGGGCGGGTAGAAGGTGTGGGCGTCCATCCGCACCACGTACTCCCCGCGCGCCTCGCGCAGGCCCACGTTCAGCCCGGCCGTGGAGGTGCGACCGGGGTTGTCGAACAGCCGGATCCGCGGATCGGTCGCGGCCATCTCCTCGATCAGCTCGCGCGTGCGATCGTCGGATCCGCCGTCCATGAAGAGGTACTCGACCGACCCGTCGAAGGTCTGCGCGCGCATGGCGGCGACCGTGTCGCGAATGAACTTCTCCTCGTTCAGGACGGGTACGAGGACGCTGGCGTCGACGGCGCTCACGGCCTCGGCACCATAGGCGCGCCAAGGGACGTCGCCCGGTAATCCCGGCCGCGCAGGTGCCGATAGAGAGGAATCGGCACTTCGGGGTGGCATAGTAGGGACATGGCGGACCTCGACAGGGGGAGCGCCCGCTCCGCGGACTGGCTGCGGCCGCGCGTGGAGCAGGAGGGCCTCCAGCGCTACGTCAACACGATCCGCGAGCGGATCAAGCTCATCGCCGCGATAACGGCGCTGACGACGCTTGCCGCGATCGTCTACCTGGCCCTGGCGCCGAAGGTCTACGAGGCGCGTACGGAGCTGCTCGTCACGCCCGTGCCCTCGGACGACCCGGCCCTCTCCGGCCTTCCGATCATCCGCCAGTCGAGCGATCCCACGCGCGACGTGGAGACCGCCGCCCGCCTCATCGCGAACCGCCAGGTGGCCGACCGAGTGCGGCGCGACGTCCCGACCGCGGACGAGCCGCTGCTCGACCACGTGACCGCCGAGCCGGTCGCGCAGAGCAACCTCGTGGCGGTGACCGCGAAGGCCGGCTCCTCGCGGGACGCGCAGCGCGTGGCCAACGGCTTCGCCCAGCGCGCGATCGAGCTCCAGACGCAGAGGCTGCACGCCGCCCTCGACAAGTCGATCGCCAACCTCGAGGCGCGCGTGGAGGCGCTCACCCCCGCCCAGGAGGAGCAGACCGCCGGCGGCGACACCTCGCTGCGGCAGCAGCTGACCCGTCTCCAGACCCTCCGTGGCCAGGATGACCCGACGCTCTCGATCCAGAGTCGCGCGGCCGAGCCCGGCGCCCCCGCCTCGCCCAAGAAGAAGCTCACGCTGATCGCCGGCGTCCTGGCCGGGCTGATCCTCGGCATCGGCGGCGCCTTCGCGCTCCAGGTGCTCGACCCGCGCCTGCGCCGCGAGGAGCAGCTGCGCTCGCTCTACGGCCTGCCGATCCTCGGTCGCATCCCGAAGGAGGGCCGCGGCGGCAGCACCGCGCTGGCGCCCGAGCGCCTCTCGCCGTCCACGCTCGAGGCCTACCGCACGCTGCGCGCGACCCTGGCCGCCACCCGGCGCGGATCGAACCTCGAGACGCCGACCATCCTCGTGACCAGCCCCTCGCCGTCCGAGGGCAAGACCACCTCCGCGATCAACCTCGCCTCGTCGCTCGCGCTCGCGGGCAACAGCGTGATCCTGATCGAGGCCGACCTGCGCCGCCCGGCTATCGGCCAGGCCCTGGGCGTGACCACCAAGCACGGCACGGGCTCCGTGCTGCTCGGCACCACCGACCTCGAGGACGCGCTCGTCGAGACGAACGCCTACGGCCGCTACCTCCGCCTGCTGCTCGCCGACTCGAGCGGCGGCGCGAGCGGTTTCATGGCGGACCAGCTCTTCCTGCCCGCCGCCGGGCATCTGGTCGAGGACGCGAAGGAGCTCGCCGACTACGTGATCGTCGACTCGCCGCCGCTCGCCGAGGTGATCGACGCGCTCCCGCTGGCCCAGCAGGTCGACGAGGTGCTCGTGGTCGTCCGGCTCGGTCGCACCCAGCTCACGAAGCTGGCGAACCTCGGCGAGCTGCTCGCACGCAGCGACATCGAGCCGGTCGGGTTCGCGGTCGTGGGCGTCCCCGACACCGGCGACGGCTACTACTACACGAGCACCGCCACGGCGCCGAAGGGCCGCTCCAAGAGCGGCAGCAGCGGCCGCGCCTCACGCGGTTAGCCGCCTGCCGTGGCGGCGACGGCCGATCTCTCGGGGCGCGCGTTCCAGCTGCTGCTGGGCCTGACCGCGGTCGCGCTCGGCGTCCTGGCCGGGGTGGACCCGCGGCTCGGCATCGCCGCGGCGATCGGCCTGGCGTTCGTCGTGCTCGTGATGGGCGACCTGACCTTCGGCCTGTGCGTCTTCGCCTTCGTCGCGTTCCTCGACCTCCTGCCCGCGCTCGGCGGGTCGCTGCTCAGCTTCTCGAAGATCGTCGGCCTGCTCCTGGCCATCTCGTGGCTCGCCAAGGTCACGTCGACCAAGAACAACCGCAACGACTTCATGGCCACGCATCCGGTCTTCACGTACGTGCTCGGGCTGTTCGTGGTCTTAGGCGCTACGAGCCTGCTGTGGGCCGAGGATCCGGCGGCGGTGCGCACGCCGCTGATGCGCTACGCGCTCAACCTCGTGCTGTTCCTGATCGTGTTCACGGCGGTGCGCACGCCCAAGCAGTTCCTGTGGGCCGTGGGGGCGTACGTGCTCGGCGCGACCGCGGCAGCCGCCTACGGGCTGGCCCAGCCGCCCAGCGACACCGCCTACTACGACGTCTCGCGCGTGGCCGGGACGCTCGGCGACCCGAACGAGCTCGCCTCCGTGCTGGTACCGGGAGTGGTCCTGTCGGGCGCGCTGGCGATCGTGCTCAAACGCCAGCCGCTGCTGCGCCTGGGCGCGGCCGGAGCGGGCCTCATCTGCGCCGCCGCGATCTTCCTGAGCCTCTCGCGCGGCGGCCTGATCGCGCTGGGGGTGGCGCTCGTGGCCGCCGTGCTCGTGGCGGGTCGCTGGCGCGCCCAGGCGCTCGTCCTGACGGTCTGCTTGGCGATGGGCGGCCTCTTCTACTTCGCCTTCGTCGCGAGCGACGACGCGGTCGACCGCGTGACCCAGCTCGAGGGCGGCACCGGCCGCACCGACCTCTGGAACATCGGGGTGCGCATGGTGGAGGACAAGCCGTTCACCGGCGTCGGCCTCGGCAACTTCCCGATCTCGTCGGTCCACTACCTGCTCGAGCCGGGCGTGGTCCGGCGCGACGAGTTCATCGTGGACCAGCCGAAGGCGGCCCACAACATGTACCTGCAGGTCGTCGCGGAGCTCGGGGTGGTGGGCGGGGCGCTGTTCGTCGCGATCATCGGCTTCGCGCTGCTGTGCATCTACCGTGCGGCTCGGGCGTTCGCGCGCGCGGACGAGAGGGGCATGGAGCTCCTGGCGCGCGCCCTGCTCGTGGCGCTCGTGGGCATCCTCACCGCCGACTTCTTCATCTCCGAGCAGTTCTCCAAGCAGCTCTGGTTCCTGCTGGGCCTCGGGCCCGCCCTGCTGGGCGTGGCGGCCGCGATGGAGCGCGGTGAGGACCGCGCCCCCGGCGAGCCCGCCTGGCGTCCCGACTAGACGAGCCGCTTCATGCGCCGGCGCACCGGCTCGGGCCCGCGGTCGGCGGCGGCCACCGCCGCGATCGCCGCCCGGCCGCGCGCGCCGCTCGCCACCGCCACGGTCTCGAGTCCGTGGTCGGCGTTCGCGAAGCGGTCCTTGTAGCTCTCGCCGCCCAGCAGCAGCCGGTACTCGCGCATGCCGTCGTCGAGCGCCGTCCTGATCGTGTGCACGAGCAGCACGAAGCCGATCGCCTCCTTCTCGAGCGCCGGGTCGCGGCCGGCCTGGTAGTACCACTCGATGCCGCCGAAGCGGTAGCCGAGCCAGGCGGCCACCGCCCGGCCGTCCATCTCCAGGGTCCACAGCCGCAGCCAGCCGCGCTCGAGCGCGGTGCGGGTGAAGTCGGCGTGGAAGGCGCGGCGCGTGCCGCGGAACGAGCGCGAGCGCTCGCCCCAGTGCGCGTCGTGCAGGGAGACGAGCTGCTCGTAGTCGGCGCCGAGCCGGTCCGGGTCGTCGGTCAGGCGGAGCTCGACCGCGTCGTGCTCGCGGCGCAGCTTGCGCTCGCGCCGTCGCGCCTGGTCGCGGAAGTTCTTCGACTTGGTCGCGAGCCAGCCGTCGAAGTCCGCGCCGCCGGCGTCGAGCACCGGGCTCGCCTCGGTCCGCATGAGGCGCCCGCCCACGAGCGGCGCCCAGCCCTGCTCGCCAGGCAGCCGGTCGGCCAGCAGCAGGTGCGCGCCCGACTCCTCGAACGCCTCGCGCAGCGCCGCCGCCGCCACGGGGCGGTCCTCCGGCGCGCAGACCGGCGCGAGCTGGTCGGACACTCCGTGCCCGAGGAAGCGCAGCGCGCGCAGCGGCCGCTCGCGCCAGCGGTAGAGCGGCAGGATCGCGACCGTGCGCCCGCCGCTGCGCACACGGTCGACGGCGAGCGGCCGGTCATCGCCGAAGTGACGCCACCAGGTGCTCGCCCACTCCCAGGTGGAGAACGGGCTGCCGGCCGCCTCGGCCAGCCGCTGCCAGTCCTCGCGCACCGCGTCGAGGCCGGCGACGCGCTCGCGCTCGAAGGGGGCGGTCACCGGCGACCCGAGCGAGCCAGCAGGTCCTCGTACATCCGCTCGAGGGTACGGACGGTGTTGTCGATCGTGAACTCGCTGCGGCGCCGCTCGCGCGCGCGGGCGCCCATCGCGGCCGCGGCGTCGCGGTCGCGCAGCAGCTTGCCGATCGCCCCCGCGAGCGCCTGCGGGTCGCCGGGCTCCACGAGGAACCCGTGCACGCCGTCCTCGATCAGGTCCGGCACGCCGCCCACGCTCGTGGCGGCCACCGGCAGTCCGGCGTCCATGTACTCCATCACCGCGAGGGGGCTGCCCTCGTAGTTCGACGACAGGGCGGCCACGTCGAGGGCGGCGAGCAGGTCCGGCACGTCGGAGCGCAGGCCGAGGAGCGTGACCGCGCCCCCGGCGCCCAGCTCGCGCACGAGGTCCTCCAGCCGCTCGCGCTCGGGGCCGTCGCCCGCGATCAGCACGCGCAGGTCCGGGAGCTCGGGCAGCAGCGCGGCCGCGGCGCGGATCAGCACGTCGAGCGCCTTCTGCTCGCGCAGCACCGCCACCGCGCCCACGACGGGCGTGTCGGGCGCGATGCCGAGCTCCGCCCGCACGCGCGCGCCGTCGCCCTCGCGCACGCCGTCGATCCCGTTCGGCACGAACGTCACGTCCTCGGGGCTGATTCCCTCGATCTCGATCATCTTGCGCCGGTCGTCGCTCGAGACCGCCACGAACGCGTCGCTCGCGCGGGCGATCAGCTCACGGTCGAGGAAGCGCCGGACGGGCTGGCCCTCGTACGACCAGGTGTGCTCGTGCGCCACCACGACCGGCACGCGCGCCAGCGGCCCGAGCAGCGCCGCCCACACGTTCGAGCCGAACTTGTGCGCGTGGAGCACCTCCACCCGCTCCCGCCGCAGGAGCGACACGAGGGGCCGCCACTCGGCGATCGACCGCGCCGAGGTGCGCCCGAGGCCCAGCAGCCGCACGCCAGCCTCCTCGAGCTCCTGGGCCGCGGCGCGCGTCGCCGGCCCCGCGTACTCGGGGTGGTAGCGGCTCGCGCAGTGGATCGGCTCGAACCGGTCGCGGTCGAGGCGCTTGGAGATCTCCATGGCCAGGCGCTCGCCGCCGCCCGAGGTCCCGAGGTGGTCGACCAGGGTCACGACGCGCAGCCGGCCGCTGTTCGGGGCATCCGACACGGATCAATAGCCTGACTGATCGTTTCCGTGAGCGCCGCTTCCCCCCAACGCGACCGGACGCGCCTGCAGCGCTTCCTGAGCAGCTCGTTCGAGGTCGAACGCGGCACCCGGACCGACCCCGCGGGCGTCCGCGGCTACCCGATCGACTTCCGCGTGAAGGCGCTCCAGACCACCATGTGGGCGGGCTTCGCCGAGGATCCCGGCGCGCACGTCTGGGTCGGCCCGATCCAGCGCGGCCTCGGCTGCTTCGAGCGCCACGTCGCCGGCGAGGGGGAGGAGTGGCTGGCCGCCGCGCGCGAGACGGCCGACCTGCTCGTGCGCGAGCAGCGCGAGGACGGGGGATGGGAGCATCGCTTCCACTACCCGCATACCTTCGACATCGAGCCGCCATGGCTTTCCGGCATGGCCCAGGGCGAGGGCGCCAGCCTGCTCGCGCGCGTGCACGCCGAGACCGGGGAGGAGCGCTACGAGGAGGCCGCCCGGCGCGCTCTCGGGCCGCTCGGCCGCACGGCGGACGAGGGCGGGGCCTCGGCGCCGCTCGGCAGCGCGCTCGTGCCGGAGGAGTATCCGACCCGGCCGCCGTCGCTCGTGCTGAACGGGATGATCTTCGGGCTCTGGGGGCTTCGCGACGTGGCGGTCGCCTACGGGGACGCGGACGCCCGGGCCGCGTTCGAGGCGGGCGTGGACGCGCTCGCGGCGTCGATCGATCGCTGGGACACCGGCTGGTGGTCGGCCTACGACCTGCATCCGCACCGCGTGCGCAACGTGGCGAGCATCGGCTACCACGCCCTGCACGTCGCCCAGCTCGAGGCGACCCACGAGCTGGCGCCGCGCCCGGCGCTGGCCGAGGCGGCGCGGCGCTGGGCCGGCTACGCGGAGTCGCCGGCCGCGCGCGCCCGCGCGTGGGGCGCGAAAGTGGCCTTCAGGCTCGCCGTGCCGCGCAACCCGCGCGTGGCGCGCGCGCTGCCCTGGGCACGCGGGGGGCGGGCCTGAGCCAGCCGCTCGTCCTCTGCTACCACGCGGTCAGCCCGACCTGGCCGGCCGCGCTGTCGATCACGCCGGACGCGCTCGACGACCACCTCGGCCGCCTCGCGCGGCGCGGCTACCGGGGCATCCCGGCCCGCGAGGCCCTCGCGGACGGCGGCGCGGGCGGCCGCACCGTGGTGATCACCTTCGACGACGCCTACCGCTCGGTCCTGGAGCTGGCCAAGCCGATCCTCGACCGCCACGGAATGCGCGGCTCGGTCTACGTGCCGACCGACTGGGCCGGGCGCGAGGAGCCGATGACCTGGCCGGGGATCGACCAGTGGCTCGGCGGCGAGCACGAGCACGAGCTCACGTGCATGACCTGGGAGCAGCTCGGCCGGCTGGAGGAGGCAGGCTGGGAGGTGGGCTCCCACACGCGCTCGCACCCGCGCCTGCCGGAGGTGGCCGGCGATGCCGCCCTGGCCGCAGAGCTCGAGGGCTCGCGCAGCGTGTGCGAGGAGCGCCTCGGGCGCCCGTGCGAGACGATCGCGTACCCGTACGGCGCCCACGACGAGCGCGTGGTGGAGGCCGCCGGCCGCGCCGGCTACCGCTACGGCCTGACCCTGCCGCGCCGCCTGCACGCGCCGCGGGCGCTGGCCTGGCCGCGCACGGGCGTCTACCACGTGGACGAGGGCTGGCGCTTCCGGCTGAAGGCCTCGCGACCGTTCCGGGCGCTGCGCTCGAGCCGCGCCTGGCCGGCCTGAGCCGCGGCCGCTAGCTGACGCGGGCGCGGACGGCGTTCGACTTCGACGCCGACCCGACCACGCGGATCGTCATCCGGCGCGCGGAGCGCACCGTCCCGACGTGGGCCCGGAGCACGAGCCGGAAGGTGCCCTTCACGTTCGGCACCGCCGCGATGGTCTTCCAGCCGCCTCCGCGGCGCACCTGGACCCTGATCCGCTGCGCCACGTCGCCGCTCACCCGGCCGGCAACCCGAACGCGGGCGCGGCCACGGCGCTTGCTCGGCTTGACCGAGACGTTCTCGAGCACGACCTTGCCGGGCTTGCCGGTGGTGGTGTCGCCGCCGTCGCCGGGCTGCGTGACCGGGGGCTTGGCGTCGCCGCCGGGCACCGAGGTCTCGTCGATCGGGGCGGCCGGCACCTCGGCGCCCGCCAGCACGGCCGCGCAGGGGCTGCCGGCCTTCAGGCGGAAGTCCTTGGCGGCGCGGTCCACGTACTGCGGGTCGACCATCAGGTTGCGGATGGCCACGAAGCCCTCCTGCGTGCCGATGTTGCCGAGCTTGCCACCGTGGATGCAGTTGTTGCGGGCCACGTTGCCGGTGCCCACCGCGCTCGGCCACCAGGACTCGACGTTGCGGCGCATGTTCGAGTTCGTGATGACGTTGTTCTCGGCGATGTTCCCGTCCGAGGTGGAGCTGCCCTCGCCGGAGAAGATGATCCCGACGCCGTTGTTGTCGATCACGTTGCCGCGGATGGTCGTGCGGTCCGCGTTGGGGTAGAGCTGGATGCCGCGGTCGGCGTTGTCGTAGATCGCGTTGTCGAGGATCTGCGTGTCCTCGGCCTCGGTCACGTAGATGCCGTGCTCGTGGTTGTTGGCCGGGAGCTGGCCGCAGTCGTGGATCCGGTTGCGGCGGATCGTCACGCGGCGCGCGGTGCCGTAGCCGGAGCTGCCGAGCGAGAAGCAGATCGTGGTGTGCTCGTTGGTGATGTCGTTGTCCTGGAAGACGATGTCCGCGCCGTTGACCGTCGGGCTCGGCAGCAGGCAGTCGGCCTTGTTGCCGCAGGTCTGCGTCGAGGCGCCGTTGAGCTTGAGACCCTCGAAGGTCACGTAGCTGGCCGACTCCGGCACGTAGAGGCGCCCGTAGAGCTCGGCCTGCTCGCCCGGGAAGCTGCGGATCGTGATGCGGGCCGAATCGGAGGTCCCGCTGCGGTTGATCCGGACGTGCTCGGCGTAGCGGCCGCCGTGCAGGCAGCCGTTCTGGCCGGGCGCCAGGGAGTCGACGAGCTTCTGGGCGGCACCGGGGCCGGGCGAGGCGACCTTGTCGCAGTCGGCGGCGGATGCGGTGGCGGGAGACGGGAGGGCGGCGGCGGCGACCGCGGCGGCGAGGAGGAGGGGGCGGCGGAGGGACATGACCCATTGATCGGGCCTCCGCACCGGGTTTCAGAGGGTTATGAAGCCTTGTTAGGACAAATGTCCAGCGGCGTCCAGCCGCTCCGTTGCGAGCTGGGCCTAGCCGCCGCGGACGAGGCGCCGCCAGCGCGACGTGGGCGGGCGCGGGGGAGGGTCCGGCCGCGGCGGCAGCGGGCGCCCCGCGAGCATCGCGACCGGCGAGGTGACGGTGAACCACGACGCCTGCTCGCCGATCCCGGGGATCTCGGCCTCGGCGGACTCGAAGCCGCTCAGCAGGTCGGGGGGGCGGTGCAGGTGGTCGTGTGCGTCGGAGGCCACGTCGTGCACGAGCCCGTCGTGCAGCAGCTCGAGCGTGAAGCGGCGCACCGTCGAGCCGAAGCCGCCCGCCATCGACGCCGCCGTGATCGAGCACAGCACGCCGGAGTTCACGAGCCGCTTGAGCCGGTCGGGGTCGTGCTGGAAGATCGGGCAGCGCTCCGGGTGCGCCAGGATCGGCTTGAAGCCGCGCGCCTGCACGTCGCGCACGATGCCCTCGATGTCGATGTCGCTCGACCGGTAGGGGCTCTCGAGCAGCACGTAGTCGCTCTTGCCGAGGCAGACCTGGCGCAGCACCTCGTCGCCGAGCTCGGCCGCCTTCTGCAGCGAGACCTCGCCGCCTGCGAGCACCAGCAGCTGGATGCCGTGGTCCTCGACCGCCTCGTTCAGCTTGCGCACGCGCGACTCGAGCCCGTCCGGGTCCACCTCGTAGTCGGCGCGGATGTGCGGGGTGGCCACCATCACGTGGATCCCGGCGTCCGCGGCCCGGCGCGCCATCGCCACGCTGAAGTCGAAGTTCACCGGGCCGTCGTCGAGCCCGGGGAGGATGTGGCAGTGAAGGTCGATCACGTCCGGGCGGACGCTACTCGGCAGCCCTGAAGACCGCCGCGACGGTGAGCAGCAGGATCTTCATGTCGAGCCAGAGCGACCAGTTCTCGATGTAGTAGTTGTCCCACTCGATCCGGTCCGAGAGCGAGGTCTTGCCACGGAGGCCGTGGACCTGCGCCCAGCCGGTGATCCCGGCGCGCACGCGATGACGGTCGTCGTAGCGGCTCACGCGCCGCTCGAACAGCTCGACGAACTCGGGCCGCTCCGGGCGCGGCCCGACCACGCTCATCTCGCCCCTCAGCACGTTGAAGAGCTGGGGCAGCTCGTCGATCGAGGTGCGCCGCAGCAGCTTGCCGACGGCGGTCCGCCGGTCCACGCCCTCGACGCCGCCCGGCGCGGTGTCCTCGGGAAGCAGCACGCGCACGTTGTCCGCGCTCTGGCGCGTCTCGCCGCCCGGCCGCATCGAGCGGAACTTGAGCAGGTCGAACGGGCGCCCGTCACGACCCACGCGGCGCTGCCTGAAGAAGATCGGGCCGGGGGAGGAGATGCGCACGGCGGCCGTGGCGGCCAGCAGCAGCGGCGCCAGGAGCAGGATCAGCAGCGCCGCCAGGGCCCGGTCCATCGCGTGCTTGATCGCGAACTGCCAGCCCTTCGGGTTGACCGCGCGCAGCCGGTAGAGCGGCATCCCACCGATGTGCTCGAGCTTCACGCGCACGTTGATGCTCTCGAACAGGCGCGGCACGAGCGACACGTCGAGGCCCAGCTCGTCGCACTTGCGGACGACCGGCACGAGCGTCGCGTCGGACCCGCGCGAGGACATGAACGCCATCACGACGTGCTTGGCGCCCGTCCGCGCCACGATCGACTCGAGGTCCTCGGGGGCGCCCAGGATCGGCACGCGCCGGCCGGGCACCTGCTCGTCGGAGGGCGGGTAGGGATCCACGTAGCCGACGGGCTGCAGGCCCAGCTCGGGCTTCTCGTCGAGCCGGCGCTCGACAGCGGCGCCGATCTTGCCCGCGCCGAAGATCAGGGTGGGGACCGCGACCGAGCGCTCGATCCGCGCGCGCCGCTGGGTCAGGTTCAGGACGTAGTGGCTGCCCGCCACGTAGATCATCCCGAACACCCAGACGCGCGCGAGCAGCTTGGCGTGCTCGCCGCCGTCGGCCGTGAAGACCGAGACGGCGATGATCGTCATGGCCGCGACCGAGCAGGCGCCGACCACGTGCCCCAGCTCGTCCAGGTACTGGACCGTGATCTTGGGCCGGTAGACGCCGCGGATCGCCAGCAGGAGGATCACGAGCGGCGGGAAGAGGAAGGCGGGCCAGGCCGGCGCCTGAACGCCCGCGGCGTCGGCGCCCAGGAGCGACGCACCCACCGCGAGCAGCAGCATGAGCGCGTCGGCGCACACCGCGGTCACGATCCAGGAGCGGCCCTCCAGCAGCCCGGCACGCGAACGCCGCCGGGCGGTAGGGAGTCGCTCCGGCGGCGCGCCGCTCGGGGGGCTTTCGATCGCGTCGACAGCCCCCACGGTCTCATGGGTGGCCGACGGGACACTCGCCGAATCGGCGAGCGTTAGTTCATCCCGTCTGGACTGGCCTGTTCCAGGCAAGCTGCTGTTCACCTCCCGCCCTGTATCGGGGCGGGCCCGTGCTTTGCTTTAGCCGGGCACGGGGTCCGGCCGCCGAGCCTAGGCTACCTCGGAGCGGCTGAGACGCCGCATCCCGAGGCCCATGGCGAGCAGTACACCGCCCGCAGCCACGACCAGGCCGAGGTCGCGCCCGGTGAACGGCAGCTCGCCGCTCGAGGCTTCCTCGGATTCGCGCACGCTCACCGACGGCGGGTCGTGCGGGTCGGGCGGGGTGTTCTCGGTGGTGATCCGCTCCTGGATGCTGCCGGACGGCTTTGAGTAGCCCTCCGAAGCGGTCTGGGCAAATGCGGGGGCGCTGATCAGCATGCTCGCGCACACGATCGCTCCGACGATCAGGGACTTCAGTCGCATGGGTGGTCTCCCTACCATTGTGTTTGGCCTCCTTGCCATGAGCCTCGTATTCCAGGACCTTTCCGTGGCCCCGGTGACATGAGTACCGCAGGTACCCCTCTGCAGCGGCACAGAAAACTGTAGCCGCGAATTTGCGGGAACGCAAACGTGTGACGCTGAGCTGGGGGTACGCACACTACTCCTCTGCATAGTACGAACGGCTGGGACGGACAGGTTTTCGAGATCAGGCTTTGCGCAGGATGCACAGGTCGATCCGTGCGCTTCGGCACGTAGAATCGCCCAGGTGCCGTCTCCGCGCACGCTGGCAGGAACGCTGCGCGACGGGCTCGCGTTATCTCCCGCCGTCATTCTCGGCGCGTTGGCGCTTGTCCCCCTGCTCATTCTGTCGTTCAAAAGCGGCGGTTTCTTCCCTACGGATTGGTACCCGGCTGGGCTATTCCTATTCGCGCTGCTGTTCGTTGGATTGCTGGCGCTCCCTGCGGGGGGCGGTCCGCAGGCGCCGGTGCGGGTCGCGGTGGCCGCCCTCGCGGCCTATGCGGTCTGGAGCTACCTGAGCATCGGCTGGAGCGACCAGCGGGCCGACGCCTGGGACGGTGCCAACCGCACGGCCCTCTACGCGGGCGTGTTCGCCCTGTTCGCGCTGTGGCGGATCCGCGGTTCGCTGGCGGCCGGACTGGTGGGCGTCTTCGCCCTGGGAGTGGCCGCGATCGGGCTCGTGGAGCTGATCGACGTGGCCGGCACCGACCGGCCCGAGGACCACTTCATGGACGGCCGGCTGGCGGACCCGGTCGGCTACGTGAACGGCAACGTGGCGCTGTGGTCGGCCGCCTTCTGGCCCTGCGTGGTGTTGGCCGCCCGGCGCGAGGTGGCGGCGCCCCTGCGGGCGCTCTTCGGGGGCTCGGCCGTGCTGCTCGGCGGCCTCGCGCTGATGGGGCAGAGCCGCGGCTGGCTGTTCGCGCTCCCGGTCGTGACGATCGTGTTCCTGGCCGTCACTCCGCGCCGCGTGCGGACCTCGCTGACGCTGCTGGCCGTGCTCGCCGCGGTGGCCACGACGATCCCGGCCGTCCTCGACGTCTCGGGCAGCGAGGAGGGGGCCGAGCTGGCCGACGCGGTCGACCGCGCGGTCGGGGCCGTGCTGCTGGCCGCCGCACTCGCGCCGATCGCGTTCGGCGCGGCGGCGCTCCTCGATCGGCGCGCACGCGCGCCGCGGCGGGTCGAACGCGGCGCCGGGCTCGCGCTGGGGGCCCTTGCGGCGGGCGCGCTGTTCCTGGGCGCCCTCGTGTACGTGTCCGAGCGCGGCAACCCGGCGACCGACGTCGCCGACGCGTGGGACGAGTTCAAGACCCAGGGGACGCCGGGCGGCGGCGCCGAGCGTCTGACCGCCCTGGGCTCGAACCGCTACGACTTCTGGCGCGTCGCCTGGAACCAGTTCGATAGCGCCCCGCTGAAGGGCGTGGGGGCGGACACCTTCCAGCAGGACTACCTGGCCGACGCGCGCAGCGGCGAGCAGCCGCGCTACCCGCACAGCGTCGAGCTGCGCACGCTGTCCCAGACCGGGCTGATCGGCGCGCTGCTGCTCTCGGTTGGGCTGGCGGCGGCGCTCCTGTCGGCGTGGCAGGCGCTGCGGCTGCGGCGCGGCCCGGCCCAGGCCGCGGCCGCCGCCGGCGTGGCGGCGTTCACCTACTGGCTCGTGCACGGATCGGTCGACTGGTTCTGGGAGATCCCGGCGCTCGGCGGTGCGGCGTTCGCGATGCTGGGGCTCGCGGCGGGTCTGGCGCCGCGGCGCCCGGCGCTGCGCCCGGCGCCGGCCCGGCGGCCCTTCGTGCGCACCCCGGCCGGCGGCGTGGCGGCCGCCGCGACCGCGATGGCGTTCCTCGTGAGCGCCGGGCCGTGGCTGTCGGAGCTCTACGTGGACCAGTCGCTCGACAACTGGCGCCGCGACGCCGACTTCGCGCTCGAGCGCCTCGACCGCGCGCGGACGCTCAACCCGCTCAACGCGACGCCGGACGTGGCCGCCGGAAGCATCGCCCTCCAGATCGGGCGCACCGAGGAGGCCGAGTCGCGCTTCCGCGCGGCGGTGGACCGCAACGGCGGCGACTCGCACTCGCACCTGCGGCTTGGCGCGATCGTGTTCAACGACGGGCGCCGCGAGGAGGGCCTGCGCCACCTGCGCGAGGCGGCCCGCCTCGACCGCCGCGACGAGATCATCCGGCGCGCGCTGGCCCGCGCCCGGCGCGGAAGGGAGATAGACATACGGGCCATGAACCAGGCGATCGCGGACCGCTACCGGGAGATCGGAGACCGGTGAAGCCCTGGCAGCGCACCATGCTCACCGTCCTCTACTGGGTGGCGGTGCTGGTCATCTCGATCGTGATCCTGGTCGCGCTCGTGCTGCTGATCGAGTCGCGCGACCAGTCGTCGGTCGAGGAGGGCGGCCGGGCCGGCCTCGTCGTCTAGTCGATCCGCGCGCCCGTGAGCCGGGCGAACACCACGATGCGCTGCGCGGCGCTGTAGAGGGGGTGGCAGGCGCTCAGCACGAGCCGCTCGGCCCCCTTCACGCGGTCCGTGACCCAGGTGGCGTCCGGGTTCACGATCTGGGTCTTCTCGACCTCGTACTCGAGCGTGCCGTAGGGCATCCTCAGCAGGATCCGCTGGCCCTTCTTCAGCTTGTCGATGGTCCGGAACGGCGCGCCGTAGGTCGTCCGGTGGCCGGCGATGGCGACGGTCCCGCCCTGGCCGGGGAACGAGGTCTCGGGGTAGTGGCCGGGACCCTTGCGCAGCGGCTCCAGGCTGGTCCCCTCCACGAACACGTAGTCGCGGTCGAGGCTCGGGATCTCGATCCGCCCGACGGCCTTGCCGTCCTTGGCCCGCCTCTCCGCCAGGCCGGCGAGCCGCCTGATCCGCCGCTCGACGTCGCGGATCGAGGCAGTGAGCTGCTTGTCGCGGTCGGCCGCCGATTGCCCGGAGGTCAGCTCGTCCTCCAGGTCGCCCTGGTCGCGCGAGGCCATGAAGGCCGAAACCGGCTCCTGCCAGGCGACCGTCAGGCCGGCATCCGCGAGCATCAGCACCCCGCTCACGATCAGCACGGATGCGACGAAACGCAGCACCGCCCGGATCCATCCGCCGCTGGGACGCACGCTTCCCCAGTCTAGGCGGCCAGGCCGGTACCCTTCCGGCCCTCAGCAAGCGATTTCGAGGGGTGAGCCCTACCAGATGGCGAAGCAGATGACCCCGCTCCCGGACGCGAAGTCCGTGCGCGTGAACCCGACGGCCGAGGAGCTCAAGGAGCTGGCCGCCAAGATGCCGAACGCACGGCGCACGAAGTACGACAACCTCAACGTCCAGACCGAGGTCCTCGCCCGCTCCAAGGCCTCCACCTTCCTCGTCGTCGACGACCCCGATTCCACCTCGCAGCAGGCCATCTCGCGCGAGGAGGGGGACCGCATCGCCCAGCTCCAGGACGAGTACATCGCCGGACGGGACATGGTCGTCGTGGACGGCTACATCGGCAACGACCCCGACTTCCGCACGCCCGCGCGCCTCTACATCGAGGAGTCGAACGCGAACATCGCCGGCATGCAGAAGCAGCTCTACTTCGACGTCGAGGACCGCGACGGGTTCGAGCCCGAGCTGACCGTCATCTACACCCCCAACCTGACGGTCGAGGGCTACCCGAACGACCGGGTCATCTCGGTGGACCTCGAGCGCGGCGTCACGCGTGTCTGCAACTCCGACTACTTCGGCGAGTCGAAGAAGGGCGGGCTGCGGATGTGGAACAAGCTCGTCTACGACCGCGGCGGGCTCCCGCTGCACGCCGGCTGCAAGGTGATCCCGACCGACTCGGGCGACAAGGTCGGCCTGATCGTCGGCCTCTCGGGCACGGGCAAGACGACCACGACGTTCACGCGCCAGAACGGGTCGCTCCCGGTGCAGGACGACTTCGTCGCGATGATGCCGGGCGGCAAGGTCTACGCGACCGAGGCCGGCTGCTTCGCCAAGACGTTCGCCCTCTCGACCGAGGACGAGCCGACCATCCACGGCGCCGTCACGCGGCCGGAGGCGTACCTCGAGAACGTCTCGCAGGACGATTCGGGCGAGCTGGACTTCTTCGACACGAGCTACACGCAGAACGGCCGGGCGACGTTCTCGTTCTCGACCATCGAGGCCGGCGACGCGCGCGATCTGAAGGCGGCCGACTTCCTGCTGATCCTCAACCGCAACGAGAACATCATCCCGGCGGTCGCGCGGCTGAACCCGGAGCAGGCCGCGGCCTACTTCATGCTCGGCGAGACGCAGGGCACCTCGGCCGGCGGCGCCGACGAGGCGGGCAAGTTCCTGCGCGTGCCCGGCACGAACCCGTTCTGGCCGGACGACCACGACCACCAGGGCAACCGCTTCCTGGAGCTCATGGCCGAGCACCAGCTCGACGTGTACCTGATGAACACCGGCCGCGTGGGCGGCCCGGACGGCGACGAGCGCTCGTCGAAGGTCCGGATCCCGCACAGCTCGGCGATCGTCAAGGCCATCGCCGAGGGCACGATCGAGTGGGAGGACGACCCGGACTTCGGCTACCAGGTCGCGAAGGCGGTCCCCGGCATCGAGTCCGGCGACCCGGTGCTGCGCCCGCGCGAGCTCTACGAGTCGCAGGGGCGCCAGGACGAGTACGGGAAGATCGTCGAGCGGCTCAAGGGCGAGCGGGTCGAGTTCCTCGGCAAGTTCCCGGCGCTGACG
>DASVVS010000152.1:0-15577 GCA_036386455.1 Thermoleophilaceae bacterium | reverse complement strand
GTCCCCGGATGACCTCCAGTAGGCTGCCGCGATGAGCGCCGCCCTCGGCGAGCAGGTACAGCGCTTCCGCGACCCGGACCGGCCGCGGTCCGGGCTGCTCAAGATCGACCCGCTGCTGTTCATCGCGACGGTCGGGCTGATCTGCTGCAGCATCTTCGTGGTGGGCAAGGCGACCCACGACGACATCCCGGGCGACCCGAACTACTACGAGCTGCGGCAGGCGATCTACGCGGGGGTGGGCATCGTTCTGATGCTGCTGGTCGCGCGCTTCGACTACTCGCGCCTGCGCGAGCTCAAGATCGGGATCTACGGCGCCATGATCGGGCTGATCCTGCTCGTGTTCGCGCTCGGCGCCGCGGCGCGCGGGTCGCAGCGCTGGATCGAGCTTCCGTTCTTCCGGCTGCAGCCGTCCGAGCTCGGCAAGGTGCTGCTGATCGTGGCGCTGTCGGGCTTCGTGGTCGACCGCGTGCGGCGCCTGCACGAGCGCGAGACGACCAGCCGCATCCTGCTCCTGGCGATCGTGCCGGCCATGCTCGTGGTGGCGCAGCCCGACCTCGGCTCGGGTCTCGTGTACCTGGCGATCGTCACGGCGCTGATGTTCGTGGCCGGCACGAAGTGGACCCACTTCGCGGCGCTCGGGACGTTCGCGGCGGTGGTGATCGCGGCCGTGCTGGTGGTCGGCCCGGCGATCGGCGTGGAGCTGCTCAAGGACTACCAGAAGGACCGCCTGACGGCATTCGTGAACCCGACCGAGGACCCGCGCGAGCAGGGCTACCAGCTCAAGCAGTCCACTGTGGCGATCGGCTCCGGCGAGAAGACCGGCCGCGGCGTGGAGGGCGCGACGCAGACGAAGCTCGACTTCCTGCCCGAGCACCACACCGACTTCATCTTCTCCGTCATCGGCGAGATGTTCGGCTTCGCCGGAGCGGCGTTCGTGCTCTCGCTCTACGCGCTGCTCATATGGCGCGCGCTGCGAATACTCACGATGTCGAAGAACCTGTACGGGACGCTGATCGTGGGCGGGGTGCTCGCGATGCTGATGTTCCAGGTGTTCGTGAACGTGGGCATGACGGTCGGCCTGGGCCCGATCACGGGCGTCCCGCTGCCCCTGATGAGCTACGGCGGATCGTCGGTGCTGGTCACGTTCATCGCGATCGGGCTGCTCCAATCGGTGCACGTGCAGGCGCGGCTCACGAGCGACGCCAAGCGCCGCGAGCTGGTCATCTAGGCGCGTTCACCAATCGCCCGCCGACGCAGCAGCGACGGGCCTACCGTGCTGAGGCGGGCGCCTCGCGCGCCGGAAGCGCGTCCTGTCCTGCCGGCTGCTGAACAAACGCAACGAGGACTTCGGCGCTGCCAATAATGACGTGGTCGCGCTCGGCAACACGTGTGACCTTGATGCCGCGGCCATTCACGAAGACGTTCCTGCCTCGGTCGAGGATAAGGACCACCGCGTCATCGTTCAGTTCGGCCACTGCATGACGCGGCGCTACCGAAGCGTGACGAATGCGCACATGATCGTTGCTCGAACTACCGATTCTGATCGGGCGAGCCCTCACGGGAACAGCCACTATTCCCTGGCGTGCTTCGAGTAGCAGATACCACCCACTTGCCCCAGGCAGCGCCTCGAGCTCGGATACCGACTCGAGGACCGCGTGCCCTTCCTTCGCGTGCCCGCTGACTTCGACGCGAGGGAACTCTTCTGGTTTCTTCGCAGCGCGTTCGTTCACGTCAGGCGGCGTAAAGGTGTTCAGGTCCAGGATCGCGCCTCGGATCAACTCCGGATCGTCTGGCGGGACATCCAACACCTCGTCGGTGTCTGTTCGGAACAGCCCCCGCGGTGCTGCCCCGCGAGTGGCTAACAGGTCGACGTAGCAGCCGTAGTCCACCGCATATGCGTCGAACCTAACCCCAGGGCGATCTTTGGCAGCCATGCCGCGCTTGACGAGATGGAGAAGTCGCGCGTCGTAGAGCCAGTCGATCAGGTGGCTTTCCGTGCCCTGCTGGATCAGAAACGCCCTGACACGACGCTCGCCGATCACCCGGTCGTTGATCCAATGCAGTAGGTCGCGCGCATCGGACTTGGCCTTAAGGCCGGCTTGCTTGTCCTGCATATACCAACCGCGGGCTGCTTCACGAACGTGCTGCAGGTTGATGCGCTCGGAGCCTGCATGGAGGGCGGCCTTGCTCACGATGTTCATGGCATCGCGCGGTACTCCCTCGGCAGCGCGGACAAGCTCTCGGAATGCGTTCGGGCTGGCGAAAGCGTCATCGATGAAGTCGACCGGATCCGAGAAACGTGGCAATTCAACACCGGCGTCGCCCATCGCCTGAATGTGGCGCGTGAATAGCTGCGCAAAGAAATCGACGGCACTGTCGTGATCGTTGGTGAACACCATGAACTCGTCAAGGTCGATGTCTGCGGCAACGTCCGCACCTAGCTCCATGCCGACATAGCTGCCATCCGACCGATCAAGCTTGAAGGTTGGTCGCTGGTCGATCGCGGCGATCTTGACCGTGACTCCAGGTATCGGAAGCACGGAATGGCGGAGTAAATCCGCGAGGAGCGGCTGTAGTTGCATCGGCACGTGGCTCCACTCGTCGAGCAGTAGCCACAGCCGTTGGCCTGCTAGGGCTGGCACTAGCCGACGCAGAGCGTTCCCTACCGACCCAAAGTGCACGCGATGTCTCGCGACGCCCTTCATCGTGATCTCCCGTTCTGCTGCGAGGCGACGCCCGTCTTGATGTCGCGCAAAGGCACTGAGCCTTGGCCCTGATCCGGCCACCTCCGCGCGTACTTCTGCTTCGACGGTGGCGTTGACGTCTATGCCGGTCATCTCGCGCTGCTCCGCTTCGCCTACGACGGACACGTCGGCGATGACCTCACTAAGCCGATCGAGCTTTGTCAGCAGGGTGTCCCCAGAGGAAGATTCGCTAGCCGTTCCGCCGAGCGCTTGATCGACGAGGTCGTCATACACATGCTGGAGAACGTCGATGAGCAGACGAGTCCCGGCCTCAGCGACCGAGATCCCAGCATCTGAGTAGATGCCGCCGCTCGAGCCAAGGAGACGCAGGTCGACGTAGACGGCGGTCTGGTCTGACTTTCGGAGAGCCTCCGCCAGATACGAAAGGGCGTGCGTCTTGCCGGTTCCGCGCCGCCCGAAAACGATCTGTTGATCGCGGCTCGAAAGCCGGGCGAAAAGCGCATTGACGTCTACGAACGTCTCAGCGAGGGTCTTCGGATCCTCTTCCTCCGCACGCCGGAGCAAGCGGGCCAGTGCTGTGTTGGTCGGGCGGGGCGCCATGTGGGGTCAATCGGCTCATTCGGCGGGTCGCAGATGTCCTGGCATGAAAGCACTGGGGGCGGACACGATGCGGTGAGCAGAACCTCCTACCGCAGCATGATCGTGGCCTCAAAGCTCTCTGTAGCAGGAGGTCTGAGCAGGGGTCGCCGCCCCACCGTCTAATCTGAGGGGCAAGTGAGCTTTTCCCTCGCCTCACGCCCTCCGACGCGCGCCATCGATTCCGCGCGCGCCGCGGTCACGCCGCGCAGGGGCGACGAGGCGATGAACCAAAGGGGTTTCCTTGAAGAAGAAGGTGCTCGTCACGGTGGATCGTGGCGAAACGAGGGTCGCGATCCTCGAAGCGGAGGGACAGCCGTCAGGCTCCTCTGAGAAGGGCCGGGGCCGCCGCGGCGGTCGCGGCGGTAGCTCGTCCGGCGCCCAGCAGAACGGCGACTGGCGGGTCGGAGAGATGTACGTCGAGCGGCGCTGGAGCCGTTCGATCGTCGGCAACGTCTACAAGGGCAAGGTCGACAACGTCCTGCCCGGCCTCGAGGCCGCGTTCGTCGACATCGGCATCGACAAGAACGGCTTCCTGCACGTCGACGACATCGTCATGCCGGGCGTGGAGGTGCAGCGCCGTGGCCGCGTGAGTGGCAAGGGCCAGCGCATCGCCCAGCTCCTCAAGCCGGGCCAGGAGATCATCGTGCAGGTGGTCAAGGACCCCCTGAAGACGAAGGGGGCGCGGCTGTCGATGCAGCTCTCGATCGCCGGGCGCTACCTCGTGTACGTGCCGCAGGGCGAGGGCATCGGCGTTTCGCGCCGGCTCGAGGACAAGGAGCGCGACCGCCTGCGCAAGCAGACGAAGGGGCTCGAGCTGGGCGGCGGCGGCGCGATCATCCGCACGGCCGCGCGCGGGGCCAAGCGCGAGGACTTCGAGCGCGAGATCAAGTACCTGCACAAGCTCCACGAGCTGCTGCAGCAGCGCGCGGCGGAGGCCTCGGCGCCCGCGATGGTCTTCCAGGAGGCCGACCTGTCGGTGCGGGTGGTGCGCGACATCTTCTCCGAGCAGTTCGAGCAGGCGCTGGTGGACGACAAGAAGCAGTACGAGCGCCTCACCTCGTTCTTCACGCGCACCGCGCCGGAGCTGCTCGACCGCGTGGAGCTGTACGAGGAGGACGAGTCGCTCTTCGAGCGCCACGGCGTGGAGAAGGTCGTCCAGTCCACGCTCAACCGCCGCGTGGACCTGCCGTCGGGCGGCTACCTGATGATCGACTACGCCGAGGCGATGACGGTCATCGACGTGAACTCCGGCTCGTTCACCGGGCGCGGCAAGGGCGCGCGGCTCGAGGACACGATCTCGAAGACCAACCTCGAGGCCGCCGAGGAGACCGTCCGCCAGCTCCGGCTGCGCGACATCGGCGGGATCATCGTCATCGACTTCATCGACATGGCGAGGGCGCGCAACCGCGAGGCGGTCCTCAAGACGCTGCGCAAGATGCTCGACGAGGACCGCACCAAGACGTACGTGATGGAGATCTCGCCGCTCGGGCTCGTCGAGATGACGCGCCAGAACGTGACAGACGGCGTGCGCGAGATCCTCACGAAGACCTGCCCGACCTGCGAGGGCGAGGGCGTGGTGCTCTCCGAGGAGACCGTGGCCATCGACGTGGAGCGCAAGCTGCGCGAGCTGGTGGTCGAGAAGCCGAAGTCCGAGTCGTTCCTGATCCAGGTGCACCCGCAGGTGTCGTCGTTCCTGATCAACGGGCCGGGCCGGCCGATCCTCGACATCGAGCGCGACCTCGGCAAGCACTTCCACTTCGAGGGCAGCGAGTCGCTGCCGATCGACCACTTCGCGGTGATGATGGAGGGGTCGGTCGACGAGGTCGAGGAGCGCGCGCTGCCGTTCCGCGAGGGCGAGGAGGTCCTCGTGACGATCGAGGAGCCGCACATGTACGAGGAGAACGACGCGGTCGCGAAGGTGGACGGCTACGTCATCTCGGTCGCCGAGGCGATGCGCCACATCGGCCAGAAGCGGCTCGTCCGCATCGAGCACGTGACCCGCTCGGCGGCCACGGCGTCGCTGGTCGAGGGCCAGGAGCCGCCGGAGGACGCCCCGGCCGGCGACGGCGACGAGGACGACCGCCCGGCACGCCGGCGCGGGCGCCGGGGCGGGCGCGGGCGCCGGAAGGCGCCCGCGGCGACGAGCGACTAGGCCGCGTCGAGCACCACGCGCCCGCCGCGCTCGGGCACGAACGTGATGGCGCGGCGCACGATGCGCTCCGGCGGCTCGGCCGTCGGGCGCAGGCGGGCGTGGCGGAGGATCGTGGCGAGCACCGTCTTCATCTCGAGCTGGGCGAAGCTCGCGCCCAGGCAGCGGCGCACGCCGCCGCCGAACGGGATCCACGTGTAGGTGCCGGGCGGCGAATCGAGGAAGCGCTCGGGGCGGAAGGCCTCGGGCTCGGGGTAGATCGCGGGATCACGGTGAACGAGGTACACGCAGGGCGAGACGGTCACGCCCGCGGGCAGCCGCCAGTCGCCGAGCTCCAGCGGCTCCTTGAGCCGCCGCACCACCGCCACGATCACCGGCCGCAGCCGCAGCGTCTCGTACACCACGGCGTCGAGGTACTCCTCGTCCTCGCCCTCGCCCAGGCGCGCCAGCACGTCCGGATTCCGCGCGAGCTGCTCGAGCGCCCACGCCAGCGCCGTCGCGGTCGTCTCGTGACCGGCCACGAGCAGCGTCATCAGCTCGTCGCGGATCTCGGCGTCCGTCATCGGCTCGCCGTCCTCGTCGCGGGCCTGGACGAGCAGCGAGAGCACGTCGTCGCGCTCCGGCGCCGTGGGATCGTCGCGGCGGCGGCGGATCTCGTCGTACACGAGCTCGTCCACGGCGGCTCGTGTCCGGGCGAGGCCGAGCAGGCGGCTGCGCCCGACCCGCTGCTGCCCGAGCCCGGCGACCATGAACAGCCGGCTGCGGCTGGTCGTCCACTCGAGCAGGCCCAGCAGCGCCGCGCGCAGGCGATCGAGCCGGTCGGCCTCGTCGACGCCGAAGACGGTCCGCATGATCACCTCGAGCGTGATCGCCTGCATGCGCGGACGGGCCGCCTCGGGCGAGCCGAACGGCCAGCGCTCGAGCTCCGCCTCGGCCAGCGCGGCCATCTGGTCGCGGTAGCGCCCGAGCCGCTCGCCGTGGAAGGACGGCAGCATCAGCTTGCGCTGGCGCATGTGGGCGTCCTCGTCGAGCACGAGGATCGAGCTCGAGCCCAGCACCGGCTCGACGATCGAGTTCGCCTCGCCCGCGTGCAGCGCGCGCGGGGAGCCGCTGAAGACCTGCTTGACGAGCTCCGGATCCGAGACCAGGACGAAGCGGCCGATCTGCATCATCCGGTAGCTGAAGACCGGCCCGTAGCGGCGCCGGCACGCGTCCATGGTCTGCGTGGGCTTGAGGATCCAGGCCGCGGTCAGCGCCGCCGCGGGCACGCGCGGCCCGGGCGGGAGCAGGGCCTCCCTAGTCATCCTCCGCCGTCGCCATGAGCTGCGAGTCGTCGACGGTCGTGACCATCTCCGGATGCTCGCGCTCGATGTGGTCATGGGCGGCCGCGAGCACCTCCGTATCGTCCTCGCCGCGCACGATCTCGCCACACTCGCAACGGATCTTCCTGCCCATCGAAACCTCCTCCGGTCGGGGCCTGATCGTACCCCCGGAGCCGCGATAGACTCAGCCTCCGGCGCCCGCCCGAGGGGCGCCGTCTCTTTGTCATGTACGCGATCGTGAAAGCCGGCGGCAAGCAGTACCGCGTGGAGGAGGGCCAGTCCCTGCTCGTGGACCGCATGCGCGCGGACGAGGGCGAGAAGGTCAACCTCGAGGCGCTGATGCTCGCCGACGGCGACAACACGGTGCTCGATCCCGCCGAGGCCGAGAAGATCAAGGTCGAGGCGGTGGTGGTCGGACACGAGCGCGGGAAGAAGATCCACGTCCTGAAGTTCAAGCCCAAGCGTGGCTACAAGCGGCGCAGCGGCGCCCGCGCGGACTTGACGCGGCTCGAGATCCGGGAGATAAAGATGCTTTCCCGCCGGCCGGCGAAGAAGAAGGAGGACGACGAGGATGGCTCATAAGAAGGGACTGGGGTCGAGCCGCAACGGCCGCGACTCCGAGAGCAAGCGCCTCGGCGTGAAGGTCTTCGCGGGCGAGCAGGTGACCGGCGGCGAGATCATCGTGCGCCAGCGCGGGACGGTGTTCAAGCCGGGCGACGGCGTGGGCATCGGCCGCGACCACACGATCTTCGCCACGCGCCCGGGGCGCGTCGAGTTCACGAAGGGCCGCAGCGGCCGCGTGATCTCGGTCGCCGGCGACTAGCGCCCGCCCGGCCGCGATGGACATCTCGATCGGATCCGTCTTCGCCGGGCACCGTCTCGACGCGGTCGCCGGGCGCGGCGGCATGGGCGTGGTCTACAAGGCCACGCACCTCGCGCTCGACCGCGTCGTCGCGCTCAAGCTGATCGCGCCCGAGATCTCGGGCGACGAGTCGTTCCGCGAGCGCTTCAAGCAGGAGTCGATGACGGCCGCGGCGCTCGACCACCCGAACGTCGTGCCGATCTACGACGCCGGCGAGGAGCTCGGCCAGCTCTACGTGACGATGCGCTACGTGCCGGGCACCGACCTGCGCGCCGTCATCGAGAAGAACGGCGCCCTGCCGCCCGCCGAGGCCGCCGCGGTCATCTCCCAGATCGGCGGCGCGCTCGACGCCGCCCACGAGCGCGGCCTCGTGCACCGCGACGTGAAGCCCGGGAACATCCTGATCGAGGACCGCGGCGGCCAGCGCTACGCCTACCTCACGGACTTCGGCCTGACCAAGCACGCGGCGACCGACAGCGGCATGACCAAGACCGGCATGTTCGTCGGCACGCTCGACTACATCGCGCCGGAGCAGCTCCAGGGCCAGGCGGTCGACGCGCGCACCGACGTCTACTCGCTCTCGTGCGTGCTCTACCAGGCGGTCACCGGGCAGGTGCCGTACCCGCGCGACAGCGAGCCGTCGAAGATGTGGGCGCACATGGGGGAGGACCCGCCGAAGGTCAGGCGAGTGCGCGCGGACATCCCCGACGCGTTCGAGAACGTCATCGAGCGCGGCATGGCCAAGAAGCCGGAGGACCGCTACCCGTCCGCCGGCGACCTGGGCCGCGCGGCGCAGGCGGCCGCCCAGGGCGGGCAGTCCACGCAGGTGGAGCGGAGCGTCGCGACCGGCGACGCCGCGCCGAGCCACGCGATGCCGCCGCCGGTGGTGTCGATGCCCGCGCCGCCGCCCGGCGTGTCCAGCTCGCCCGCGCCCACCGCCGGTCCGAGCGCCCCGGCCGCGCCGCCCCCGCCGCCCGGCTACGCGCCGCCTCCTCCTCCGCCGCCCCCGCCGGGCGCGACCACGCCGCCGCCGCAGTGGTCGCCCACGGCGCCCGGGTCGGCCCCGCGCACCGGCGGCCCCGGAAAGAACCGCACGCCGCTGATCATCGGAGCCGTGATCGCCGCGGTGCTCGTGCTCGGCGTGATCGCCGCGCTCGCCCTCAGCGGCGGCGGCGGCGACGAGGGCGGCAAGGATGAGCCCGACACGACCGAGGCCCGCACCGACACGGGGTCCGCCGACCCCGAGGAGGGGAAGGTCCGGACGGCGGTGGAAACCGCGCTGGGCGCGGTCGTCGGCGGCGACTCCGACGTCTTCTGCGGCAGTCTCTCCATCCGGTACCAGAACCAGCAGTTCGGAGGCATCAACGAGTGCACGAAGGCCTTCGACCGGGGCGACCTCCCGAGGCAGTTCACCCCGGAGGAGATCAACGTCGAATCCGTCGACGTGAGTGACGGCAAGGCCACCGCGACGCTGGTCGGCGGCGAGGTCTTCCGTCTCACGGAGGGCTCGAACGGGTTCTGGCAGATCGACGCGCTCGGCTGACCCGAGGAGGCCGGCCGCACCGAGCGGCGCCGTAGCCTCGGGTCCCGTGGACCCGGCGCCCCCGAGATGGCTTCCGATACCCGCGCCGGGCCTGGTGCTCGGCGCGATCGTGACGACCCAGCTCGGCGCCTCGCTGGCGAAGGGGCTCTTCGACGACCTGGGGCCGGGCGGGACCACCTTCCTGCGCGTGGCGATCGCCGCCGGGCTGCTGGCGCTCGTGGCGCGGCCGTCGGTGGCCGGCCGCTCGCGCGGCGACCTCGGAACCGTCGCGCTGTTCGGCATGTCGCTGGCCGGGATGAACCTCTGCTTCTACGAGGCGATCGACCGGATCCCGCTCGGCATCGCGGTCACGATCGAGTTCATCGGGCCTCTCGGGGTCGCCGTCGCGCTGTCGCGGCGGCGACTCGACCTGCTGTGGGTGGCGTTCGCCGCGACCGGGGTGACGCTGTTCGCCGATCGCGGCGAGGGCGGGTCGCTCGACGCGACGGGCGTGGCGTTCGTGCTCGCCGCGGCGGGCTTCTGGGCGGCCTACATCCTGCTGAGCGCGCGCACCGGCCGCGCCTTTCCGGGTGGCGCGGGCCTCACGATGGCGATGGTCGTGGGCGCGGTGCTGCTCGTGCCGATCGGGGTGGCCGACGGCGGCGCGTCGCTGCTCCAGCCGGAGCTGCTCGCCGCGGGCGCCGCGGTGGCGCTGCTCGCGTCGGCGATCCCGTACGCGCTCGAGCTCGAGGCGCTGCGGCGGATGCCGACCGGCCTGTTCGGGATCGTGCTCAGCGTCGAGCCGGCGGTGGCGGCCACGCTGGGCTTCGCCATCCTCGGGCAGGACCTCGGTGCGCGCGACGTGGTGGCGATCGGGCTCGTGGTCGTTGCCAGCGCGGGCGCTTCGCTCGCGGCGCCGCCCGCCGCTCCCGAGGTGCCGCCCGCGCCGTAGGGCGAGGCCCGTAAGCTCGGCGCGTGCTCCACGACCGCGCCAAGATCTTCGTGCAGGCCGGGGCGGGCGGGGACGGAGTCGTGTCCTTCCGGCGCGAGGCGCACGTGCCGCGCGGCGGTCCCGACGGGGGCGACGGCGGGCGTGGGGCCGACGTGTTGGTGGCCTGCGACGCGTCGATGCGCGACCTCCAGCAGTTCCGCCACCGCCAGCACTTCAAGGCGGGGCGCGGGGGGCACGGGGAGGGGTCGAACCGTCACGGGGCCTCGCCGGACCCGCTGGTGGTCAGCGTGCCGCCGGGCACGGCGGTGGCCGACGCCGAGCGCGGGCTGCGCTGGGAGCTGACGGAGCCCGGCGCGAGCGTGGTGGTGGCGCGCGGCGGCCTGGGCGGCCGCGGCAACCGGCACTTCACAACGCCCACGCGGCAGGCGCCCCGCTTCGCCGAGCGCGGGCTGCCCGGCGAGGAGGGCTGGCTCGAGCTGCGGCTGCGGTTGCTGGCCGACGCCGGGCTGGTGGGGCTCCCGAACGCCGGCAAGTCGTCGCTGCTCGCGCGGATCACGCGGGCGGCGCCCAAGGTCGCCGGCTATCCGTTCACCACGCTGGCGCCGGTGCTCGGCACGCTCGAGGGCGACGACCGCCAGCTCGTGGTCGCTGACATCCCGGGCCTGATCGAGGGAGCGAGCGGCGGCGCCGGCCTCGGCCACGAGTTCCTCGCGCACGTGGAGAAGACGCGGCTGCTCGTGCACGTGCTGGACCTCGCGCCGCTCGACGGCTCCGACCCGGTGGAGAGCCACGCGACCGTGGAGGCCGAGCTGGCCGCCCACGGGGCCGGGCTGGAGCGGCTGCCGCGGATCCTGTGCCTGTCGAAGGCGGATCTCGTGACCGAGGAGCGTGCCGCCGCCGCGGCGGCCGAGTGGTGCGAGCGGCTGGGCGAGCGCGCCCGCGAGGTGGTCGTCACGTCGGCCGCGACCGGCCGCGGGCTCGACGAGCTCCGGCGCGCGATCCTGGACGGGGTGCCGGCCGAGCGCGCGCCCGAGGCGCCCGCGGCGGAGCCTGAGCTGGAGGGCCTGGCGGAGCACAGGACCTACCGGCCCGGCGACGACTTCAGCGTGGAGCGCACGAGCGACGGCGGGTTCCGGGTGGCGGGCGAGCGCGTGGAGCGGCTGCTCGCGCGGCACGACCCCGACAACGACGAGGCGATGCGCTACGTGGAGGGCCGTCTGCGCGGCATGGGCGTGATCGCCGCCCTCGAGTCGGCGGGCTTCAAGCCGGGCGACGACGTGGAGATCGGCGGGATCGTGTTCGAGCTCGACCCCGGCGCGCCGTTCGGCTAGCCGCCTCGCCCCATACAGTGGCGGCGTGAAGCAGCGCATCGTCGTAAAGCTCGGCTCGAACGTCGTGCTGAACCGCGGCGGGCAGTTCCGCACGCGCCAGCTCGACGCGCTCGCGCGCGAGCTCGCGGCGCTCCACCGGGCGGGCGACGACGTGATCCTGGTGACGAGCGGCGGCATCGCGCGCGGGGCGCGCGCCCGCGGGGGCATCCGTCCCAAGCGCAAGGAGGACCTCCAGGCGGCGGGGGCGCTCGGCCAGGCGTCGGTCTACCAGACGTTCGAGCAGCTGTTCGCCCGGCGGCGGATCCGGACCGCGCAGGTGCTCTTCACGTTCGCCGAGATCACCGAGCTGCACCACTTCCGCAACGTGCAGCGGGCGCTCACGCGGCTCGTGGCGTGGCGTGCCGTCCCGGTCGTGAACGAGAACGACACCACGACGATGGACGACATCACGTTCGAGAACAACGACTACCTGGCGGCGCAGGTGGCGAACATGCTCCGCGCGTCGCGCCTGGTGCTGCTCACGAACGTGGACGGCGTGTTCACGTCGAACCCCGCGCTCGACCCGGGCGCCGAGCTGATCCCGGAGATCCGCGACGTGAGGGGCGCGCTGCGCGAGTACCGGATCCAGAAGGTGGCGGCCACGCTCGGGACCGGGGGCATGTACTCGAAGGTGGTGGCCGCCGAGATGGCCGTGGCGGGTGGGACTCACGTGACGATCGCGAACGGGCTCGACGCCGCCGCCACCGCAGCGGCGCTGCGCGGCGAGGCGGTCGGCACGGTGTTCCCGCCGCGGACGGATCTGCACGCGAACGTCTCGCCCCGGCGCGACTGGATCCGCAGCCGCCAGAGCAAGGGCGCCGTGTACGTGGACGACGGCGCGGCGCGGGCGCTCCTGCGGCGCGGGGCGAGCCTGCTGCCGGTCGGGGTCACGCGGGTGGTCGGCGGCTTCGAGCGAGCGGCGATCGTGGACGTGATGCATGGCGAGGAGACGCTCGGGAAGGGGATCGTGAGCTACGCCGCGACCGAGCTGGAGGGCGCGCTGGGGCTCAAGACCGCGGCGGTCCGCAAGCTCGTGCCGGACGCGCCGCCGGAGGCGATCCACCGGGACAACTTCGTGCGGGCCTGAGGGCCCGGCTGTACCCTGGGTGCATGGCCACCGCTACGCGCTCCGTAGCCGAGATCTGCGCCGCCGCCAGGGAGGCGTCGCGCACGCTCGCGAGCGCCTCGTCGGGCACGCGCAACGCCGCCCTGCACGCGATGGCGGACGCGCTCGAGGATCGCGTCGAGGAGATCCTCGAGGCGAACGGCCGCGACATGCACGCAGGCGCCGAGGCCGGCCAGGGCGCGGCGCTGCTCGACCGGCTCAAGCTGACCCCCGAGCGGATCGCCGGGATCGCCGGGGACGTGCGCAACATCGCGGCGCTGCCCGATCCGGTGGGCGAGACGATCGAGGGCAAGCGCCTGCCCAACGGGCTCGACGTGCGCAAGGTGCGCGTGCCGCTCGGCGTGGTGGCGGTCGTGTACGAGTCGCGGCCGAACGTGACGATCGACTGCTCGGCGCTGTGCCTCAAGTCGGGCAACGCGATCGTGCTGCGCGGGTCCTCGATGGCGGCCCACTCGAACGCGGTGCTGGCCGGGGTGGCCCGCGACGCCGTCGTATCGGCCGGGCTGCCCGCGGACGCCGTGGCGCTGGTCGCGGGCGGCGGGCGCGAGGAGCTGCGCGAGCTGGCCGCGCAGGAGGAGTACCTCGATCTGATCATCCCGCGCGGCGGGGAGGGGCTGAAGGCGGTGCTCAAGGAGTACGCGAAGGTCCCCGTGATCTACGCGGCCTCGGGCAACTGCCACGTGTTCGTTGACGAGTCGGCCGACCTCGACGACGCGGTCGCCATCGCCGTCAACGCGAAGGTGCAGCGGCCCGGCGTGTGCAACGCGGCCGAGACGCTGCTGGTGCACTCCTCGATCGCGTCCGAGTTCCTGCCGCGGGCGCTGCGCGAGCTGCGCGAGTCGGGGGTCGAGCTGCGGGTGGACGCGAAGGCGCGCGTGCTCGCGGGCGACATCGCGGATTCGCTGAACGCCGCCACCGAGGAGGACTGGGCGACCGAGTACCTGGCGCTGGTGCTGGCCGTGCGGGTCGTGGACTCGGTGGACGAGGCGATCGAGCACATCGCGCGCTACGGGTCCGGGCACTCGGAGGCGATCGTCACGTCGCGCACGGAGTCCGCGCAGGCGTTCACCGCGGGCGTGGACGCGGCGTGCGTGTACGTGAACGCGTCCACTCGCTTCACCGACGGCGGCCAGTTCGAGATGGGCGCCGAGATCGGCAACTCCACCCAGAAGCTGCACGCGCGCGGGCCGATCGGCGTGCGCGAGCTGTGCACGTTCAAGTACGTGGTGGAGGGATCCGGGCAGGTGAGGTCGTAGCGGCCGAACGTTGCGGAATGCTCGGCGGGGCGTTCAACCCGCCGCACATCGGTCACTTGGCGCTGGCGCAGGAGGCGCGTGCCCGGCTGGAGCTCGACGAGGTGCTGCTGATGCCGATGGCGCGCGCGCCGCACCGCGAGATCGAGCCGGAGCCGGGGCCGGAGGTGCGGCTGCGGATGACCGAGCTGGCCACGCAGGGCGACCTGCGCCTGAACGCCTGCCCGCTCGAGGTGGACCGCGGCGGGCGCTCGTACACGGTCGACACGCTGCGGGCGCTGCGCGACCGCGGGCCGGCCGACGAGCGCTTTCTCGTGCTGGGCGGCGACGCGGCCGCCGGGCTGCCGCGCTGGCGCGAGCCGGAGGAGGTGCTGCGGCTCTGCACCGTGGCCGTGGCCGAGCGCGAGGGGTGGGAGCGCGAGCGGGTGCTCTCGGCGCTGGAGGAGCTGCCGGGCGCGCGCGAGCGGGTGGTGTTCTTCGAGATGCCGCGGATCGACGTGTCGTCGTCCCTGATCCGGAGCCGCGCGGCCGAGGGGCTGCCGGTGCGGTATCTCGTGCCGGACCTCGTCGCCGAGGAGATAGCGGAGCGCGGGCTGTACACGGGCGAGGCGGTGCGGGCGTGAGCGAGCGTCCCTCCCTCACCTCGCGCGAGCTCGCCGAGCGGATCGCCGCCGTCGCGTCCGACCGCAAGGCCGCCGACATCCGGATGCTCGAGGTGTCGGGGCTCGTGGGCTACACGGACTGGTTCGTGATCTGCTCGGGCAACACCGAGCGGCAGACGAAGGCGATCCGCGACGCCGTGCACGAGTCGCTGAAGGCCGAGGGGCTGCTGCCGCAGCGGGTCGAGGGCGAGCGCGAGGCGCGCTGGATCCTCATGGACTACCTCGACTGCGTGCTGCACATCTTCACGCCGGAGGCGCGGTCGTTCTACCGGCTCGAGCAGCTCTGGGGCGAGGCCCCGGCCGTGTCGGTCGGCTAGCTGGGCCGAGGCGACCTCGCGCTGCAGGACCTCGCGGGCCCGCCGGTCCTGGGGCGCGGTTCCATCCGAAAAGCGAACTAGTGTTCGTATCGTGAACCCGAACCTGAGAGGCGTGATCGCGGAGAGCGCGATAGCGAACGAGGCGGTCCAGCTCGGCTTCGAGGTGTACTCGCCGGTGTTCGGCTCGCCGCGCGCGGACCTGATCCTCGGCGTCGGGGACCGGCTGCTGCGCGTGCAGTGCAAGTGCGCGACAGCGCACGAGGGCGTCATCGTGCTGCGTGCCGTCACGAACCGGCGGACAGCGGGGGGATACCTGCGCGGCACGTACTCCGAGGACGAGATCGACGTGATCGCCGGGTACTGCCCCGAGCTCAAGAGATCGGTCGCGGTGCCGATCTCGACTTTCGGGCCGAGTGGAACGCTCCATCTCAGGCTCACTCGGCCTAGAAACGGTCAGAAGGCAGGGCTACACTTTGCCGAGGAATACCCACTCGGGGCTATAGCTCAGCTGGAAGAGCGTGCGGCTGGCAGCCGCAAGGTCGTGGGTTCGAGTCCCACTAGCTCCACTCCCTCCGAGCCGACCGCCGTCACCGTCGGCTCGCACGAGTTCCGCAACCGCTTCGGCTGGTACATGGAGCGCGCCGCCGGGGGCGTCCAGATCCTCGTCACGCATCGCGGGCGTCCGCGGATTCGCGTGG
>DASVVS010000151.1:0-1617 GCA_036386455.1 Thermoleophilaceae bacterium | reverse complement strand
AGCCGGTGCGTCGCTCGGACGAGCGCGCCGGCGGCCGTGCGGAGGCTCGCCGCCAGGTCCGCCTCGTGGCCCTCCCTCACGAGCGCCTTCGGGCTCGTGGCGTCGCGCGTGTAGAGCGTGAGCTTCAGCAGCTTCACGTCCGCCGGCATGCCGCTCACGCGCACGCCGCCCTTCACGAGCTCCACGCGCGGGATCCCGCGGCCGGAGAGCAGCACGGCGCCCCGGCGCGGGTACCTCAGCGTCCATGTGCGAGCCCTTCCGCCGGGATAGGCGGTGATCCGCCCGACGACGCGCCGTGCGTCGCCGCGCTTCGGGAGCATCGCGCTCGGCACCGAGAAGGCGGTGCGGGCGATCGCGGCCTGGCTCTCGAGCCGCAGGCGCAGCCCGGTGCCGGTGGAGGACTTCCACTGGGTGGCCGCGAGGGTGGCCGGGGTCGGCTGCGGGTCCGGCGAGGGATCCGGGCCGGGGCTGGGTGAGGGGCCGGGGCTCGGCGAGGGGCCCGGGCCGGGCGAGGGGCCGGGGCCTGGATCCGGGGCAGGGCCGGGTCCGGGGTCGGGCTCGGGGTCGGGGTCCGGGGGCGGCGGCTTCGCCGCCACCACGCCGCTGGCGTCGGTGCTCGCGCCGGCGCTGCCGCCCGCGTTCGTCGCGGTCACCACGCCCCGCACCCGCTTGCCCGCGTCGGCGGCCGTCAGCGTGTAGGTCCGCGCGCCTGCGCCGGCGATCGCCGTGCAGCCCGCGCCGGCCGTGTCGCAGCGCTCCCAGCGGTATGCGATGGCGAGCGGCGCGCTGCCCGTCCAGGCGCCGTCGGTCAGGGTCAGCTCCTCCCCCTCCCGGGCGTCGCCGCTCAGCGACGGGCGCGCCGTGTTGGCGGGCGGAATCGCTGCGACGGTCGCCGTCGGCTCCGAGTCCACGCTGCGCGCGCCGCCGCCGTTCGACGCGGTCACGCGCACGCGGATCGCGCGGCCGACGTCCGCCGCGGTCAAGAGGTACGTCGTCCCGGTGGCGCCGGCGATGTTCGCGCAGTCCAGGCCGCCCGGCTCGCAGCGGCGCCACTGGCGCGCGTACTCGATGGTGGGCGTCCCGGTCCAGCCGCCGGTCGTGGAGCTGAGGGTCTGCCCGTCGCGCGCCGTGCCGGAGATCGCCGGCGCACCGTCGTTCACCGGCGGGCCGGCCACCACCACGGCAGTCTGTCCCGAGGTCGCCACGGCCGAGCCGCCGCCGTTCGTGCCGGTCACCTCCACCCGCAGCGTGCGGCCCACGTCGGCGGGCGTCAGCTCGTAGGTGGAGGCCGTCACGCCCTTGATCGCGGCACACGCGGCCCCGGCCGCGTCGCAGCGCAGCCAGCGGTGCGAGTACGAGATCGGGGCGGTCCCGCTCCAGTCCCCGTTCCGCGCGCTGAGCAGCTGGCCGTCCCGCGCGGTGCCGTCGATCGCGGGCGACGCCGTGCTGGCCGGCGGCTGCGCGCCCACGACCGCGGTCGGAGCGCTGCGCGCCGACGACTCCCCGCCGGCGTTGCGGCCCGTCACCCGCACGCGGATGGTGTGGCCCACGTCGGCGGGGCCGAGCGCCTGGGTGGCGGCGGTCGCGCCGTCGATCTCCGCGCAGCCCTCGCCGCCC
>DASVVS010000150.1:0-51273 GCA_036386455.1 Thermoleophilaceae bacterium | reverse complement strand
CCCAGCACGCGCAGGCCGTCGCGCACCGTGCGCAGGTTGCTCGTGCCGTACACGCGCGCCAGCTCGTAGCTCGGCACCTCCGCGACCGTGAGCCCCGCGCGCGCCGCGGAGATGTTCATCGAGGTCTCCACCTCGAACCCGGCCGCCGTGCTGATCTGCCCGAGGCAGTCGCGCCAGAACGCGTTGTAGCCGTAGCAGAGGTCGGTGTAGCGGGTGCCGAACAGGACGTTCACAAGCGACGTGAGCCCCCGTGCCCCGATCGTCCGGATCACCGTCAGGTCGTCGCTCCCCCCGGTCGCGAGGAAGCGCGAGCCCTTCACCATGTCCGCACCGGCGAGCAGCGCGCCGACGAACAGCGGGATCTCGGCGGGATCGGTGGAGCCGTCGCCGTCCACCGTCACGACGATGTCGCCGGTGGCCGCCGCGAAGCCCTGCGCCAGCGCGTCGCCCTTCCCCGCGGCCCTCTGCTCGAGCACGCGTGCGGCGGGCCACAGCCTCCGGACCACCGCGACGGTGGCGTCGGTGGACCGGCCGTCCACGACGATCAGCTCGTGCAGGTCGCCGGGCAGCCGGGCGAGCACGCCCGGCAGGTTGCGCTCCTCGTTGAGAGTCGGAATGACGACGGTGACACGCGGCGATCGGTTGCTCTCGATGCGCCGCAGCGACGCAGGGGGCGGCCCCTGAGCCGGAACTGCTGCGACCTCCATGTCTTTTCCCCCAGAAATGCGCCTGCGCTCCCCCCTCGAGAGCGCATCAGCGACATAGGGATCCTAAGCGATGGACTGCTTGTACGCCATCACCCAAATCAGGGGCGTTGGCTCGTCCAGACGTGTGCCCGGCGATAGGGGGTCGCGTCGCCTGGCCGGTAGAGCTCCGCCGTGACCTGCTCCGGGCGCTCGCCGGCCGGGATCACGAGCTCCTGGGACCAGGCCTGGGACGACCCGAGCTGGAGCGTCCGGTCGACCAGTGGCGGCGCACCCCGCGGCCCGGCGATCCTGAGCCGGTACACGATCGCCCGCTGCTCCTCGTTGCGGACCCCGACCTCCGTCCGGCCCGCCGCGCTGCGCTGCACGAGCCACAGCTGCGTGAACGCCGTGCGGCGCTCGTGGTCGAGCGCGCTGTCGCGCGCCAGCGCCACGGCGGCCACGACCAGCCCGAAGGCCACGGTGGCGAGCAGGGCGGGGACGGCCCGCCGGCCGGGATCGCGTGCCGCCACGAGCACGGCGACCGCTCCCGCGACCGCGACCGCGATCCAGCCGGACTGGTCGAGCGCTCCGAAGAGGGACAGCCCGAGGCCGCCGGCCACCAGGAGGGCCGCCACGGCGGCGATGCCGACGGCCGCGGCCTGCACGGGGTCGAAACGCCTCACGCGGCCGCCCTCGCATCGGCCAGCGCGGCCTCGAACAGCTCCTCGAGGCGCTCGACCCAGTGCTCGGTCGTGAATCGCGCCGCGCGGCGCGCCGCGGCCGCCCCGAGGCGCCGGCACAGCTCGGGATCGCCGATCAGCCGCCGCATCGCGGCCTCGAGCGCGTCCGCGTCCCCGCTCGGGACGATCAGGCCGGACTCGCCGTCGGCGATCATCTCGCGGTGCCCGCCCGGCGCCGTGCCGATCACGGCCCGCCCGCGCGTCATCGCCTCGTGCACGACGGTCCCGTAGGGCTCGGGCAGGACGCTCGGGAAGACGCCGAAGAGCGCGCGGTCCCAGGCGGCCATCACCGTCGGGTGCGGAACCGATCCGAGCACCACCACACCCGGCGGGAACCGCGGCGTGTCCACCTCGGGCGTCCCGATCATCACGAGCGGGGGCGGGTCCTCGAGCCGCGCGTACGCCTCGAGGAGCACGTGGACTCCCTTGATCCTCCGGAACGCCCCGACGAACAGGATGTAGCTGGCGGGCAGCCGATCGAGGACCTCGGGATCCGGCGGCCCCTCGGGGAGGTCGCCATGGAAGGGCGGGACCACGGCGTCCACGTCCGAGCCGGGCGCGAAGCGGACGCGGCCCCCCAGCAGCTCGCGCCACGCGACGCCGCGCATGTAGTCGCTGTTCGACTGCACGCCGCGCGCGGGACGGGCGATCAGCCCGCGCGAGCCGAGGACGCCGGCGGCGGCCACGGCTCCCTTCACGGGGCCGTAGTGGTTCGCGGAGCAGCGCAGGCACTTGAGCGGGGCGGCCCCCGAGCACGGCTCCCGGTCCATGTAGAGGAAGGTGCGCAGCGCGCAGAAGTTCCCGTAGTCGCGCAACGAGAGGACGAGCGGCACGCCCGTGCCCGCGAGCGCGGCCGCGCAGGAGTACGTGAGCCACCCGTAGCTCTGCACGAGGTCGGGCCTGAAGCGCTCGACCAGGCGGCGGAAGCGCAGCACCCCCTCCGGGTCCGGGAAGGGCGGCGGGACGTGCTTGTAGGGGTCCTCCGAGAGCCACGGCGCCCGCGACGTCAGGTCGCGCAGCCGGTGCACCTCGATGCCGCCGCGCACCTCGCGCACGGGGACCCCGTCCTGCCAAGCGGTGGCGACGGCGACCGTGTGGCCGCGGGCGTGGAGCCCGTGTGCGATCGCCTCGACGGAGCGGTCGGCGCCCCCGATCATCGGCGCGTACGCGTCCGTCACGAGCAGGATGCGCCGGCGCGCGCTCATCCGCCGTCCTCCTGCGGCCGGCCCACGTCACAGACTCCGCGCAGCGACATCCACCGCGTGTCGTACACGACCAGGTTCCCGCTGTCGAACGCGCGCCCGACCGGGCAGACGGCATCCCACTTGGCGAGCGCCCGTGGCTCGATCGGCCGCGCGTGCCGGTACGCGCCGGGCTCCTCGCGGTCGAAGTAGACGCCTACCTCGGGCAGCGCCGTGGTCAGCCGCCGGTCGGCCACCAGGTAGCCGACGGCGTCGTGGGCGACCACGTAGCGCACGTCGTCGTCTACGTCCGGTGCGGTGAGCAGGCGCGGCACCGGGCGACCGTCGATCGCGCCGACCAGCGGCTCCTGCAGCCCGAGCGAGCCCATCAGCAGGCTGTTGATCCGGTCCGTGAAGATCCGGTTGCCGGGGCCGAGCTCGGCCCGCGCCCAAGCCGCGGCACCTCGGCCCTCTGGTTCGATCGAGCTCTCGTCGGCCACCACCCGGTAGTCGCCCGGCAGGCGCGCCGAGCGCGCCGTCCCGACCACGAGGCCGCCGAGCAGCGCGACGCCGGCGAGCGCCGCCGCCAGCGGCATGGCGAGCCTGCGGCCGGACCGCTCGGTCAGCACCAGCGCCGCGAGCAGCGCGACGCCCACGAACACGAACTCGGAGGCCCGGTTCGAGATCTCGGTCCCGGACTCGGTGAGCCGCAGCGGGAGGGACACCGGATACACGAGCGCCGCGGCGGTGAGCGCTCCGGCCAGCGGGTTGAAGCGGCGCCAGACGATCCACGCGCCCAGGGCCACCGCCGTGAGCGCGAGCAGCACGGACCCCATGCCGACCAGGCGCTCGACGAGCGGCACGTCGGGCACGCCGGCGCCGCCGAAGATGCGCTTGGGGCCGGACTCGCCGAGCAGCAGGTCCACCAGCCCGTGGCCGGCCTTCCCCAGCACGGGACCGAGGTACCCCCCGACGTTCCGCGCCACCAGCAGCGCCCAGATCGCCATGCACGCCGCTCCCACGAGCGCGAGCAGCCACAGCTCCCGGCGGGCCCGGCCGCGCGTGCGCCGGGCGGTCCACAGGTCGCAGGCGGCCCAGACCAGCAGGAACGCCGTGAGGGCGACCGAGGTGAGCGGGTGCGCCACGCACAGCGTCATCACGATCGGGATCGCGAGCAGCGCGGCTCGCCGGCCCTGCGCCGCCATCGCCAGCACCACGAGCGCGAGGGGTAGGGCGAACGACTCGTACGCCCACTGGGAGTCGAAGAGCACGAAGTTCGGGTTGCAGGCGTAGAGCACCGCCGCGAGCCCGGCCACCCGGGTGGAGGCGGCGCGCTCGAACAGGAGGAAGAGAGCCGCCATCAGCGCCACTCGCAGGACGCCGATCACCACGAGCGCCGAGACGAAGATCGAGAGGCCGGTCACCGACGAGACGGCCGAGGTGACGAGCTCGAGGGCCGGGTAGAACGGGTGGACCTCGATGAGCGGGTTGGCCTGGAACAGGGTCCCGTGGCGCTCGATGTCCACGGTCGTCCGGAGGGTCGAGAACTCGTCGTGGAGCGTGAAGTGCAGCGGGCTGTTCAGCACCTTCACGAGGTACAGCGACACCCCCGTCAGGATCGCGCCGAACACGGCCTCGCCCCGCGGCGGGGCGCTCCACGCGTGCAGCACGCCCGGCACGAAGATCACGAGCAGACCGGCCCACAGCAGCGCGTGCGCACCTCCGGTCCCGTCGCGGGCGGCCACGCCCGCGAGCGCGACGATCATCAGCCCCGCCGCCATCGCACAGGCCAGCAGGGCCACGCGCGTGGCATTGGCCCGCCGCGTGTCGCGCGCCGGCTCCGGCGGCCCGGCGTCCGCCGGCCGCCACGCGGGCCGCTGCCCCAGGGCACGGCGGCGCGTCTCCACGAGCAGTGCGGCGACGACCCAGGCGACGGCCGCGGCCACTCCGGAGCCGACGCGCAGGACGGCGGTGGACGCGCCGCTCGACAGCAGGGCCTCGCCCGCCAGCGTGACCCCCGCCAGCACCCACAGCAGGGTGCGCGGGCCCCGGACCAGCCCGGCCGGCGAGGCGCGCTCGGGGCGCGCCGCGAGGTAGGCGGCGAGCACGGCCGGCAGCGCGAGTGCCAGCAGCAGCGGGCTCGAGCCGTCGTCGAGCCGCGGCGCGGCCGCCCACCCGGCGCTGAGGAAGAGCGCCGCCACGAGCGCGGCGACCGGACCCAGGCGCACGGAGGCGGCCCCGGGTGCCCTCGCGCGAACGGTCGCGCTGCCGCGCGCCTCGTCCAGGTCGGAGTCGCACTCGTCCCCGTCGAGCTCGGCCTCGAAGCTGTAGCGGCCCGAATCGCGAGCGTGGAGGACCGGCAGGCGCAGCCGGAGGCCGTCCCAGCCGAGCCACCGCGACAGCCTGCCGGCACCCCGCGCCGGGAGGATCTCGGGGCGCTCGTCGTAGAAGTACGTGAGCGCCCGCTCCCGGTCCGCCTCGCGCAGAGCGACGAGCAGGAGGCGGCGCTCCGCGAAGGTCTCGGCGGCCGCCCGGAACGGGGCGTGCGCCCACGCGCGCCGCGTGGCCTCGGTCTCGCCGCGCGCCATCGTGTCGAGGGCCTCGCGCGCCTCGGCGGGCGCCCCGTCGGCCACGGTCCACGCCAGACGCAGCAGGTCGACGTCCTCGGCGTCGGCACCGGCCACCTGGGCGAGTGCGGCGAGGCCCGCGGTCGCGATCTCGGCGCTCCACGTGTCGGGCAGCACCGCAACCCGCGCGCCCTCCTCGTCGTGAGCACCGACGTCGTCGCCGGCGTCGTCCTTGGGGCGCATGCCGAGCGGTACGAGGACGGGCGATCCGCGCGGTACCGCGGCCCACGCGATCCCGGGCAGCTCGAACTCGACCGTCACGCGGCGCCGCGCCGAGCAATCGGGCCGCAGCTCGATCGTCTCCGCGTGCCGGCGCACCCAATCCCCGCGGTGCGCGAGCAGCGTCGTGACGACCGCGCCCGTTGTGAGCGTCGGCGAGTTCATCATCGAATCTACCCCTCCAGCATCCGTGCTCCGGCCAAGCGGCGCCCGGCGCGGGCTAGAACGCGCCGCATTCGCCGGGAATTCTCCATCATGCGGGCGTTTGCGCCGCCTGGGCGCAATTCGCCTTGCAGCCGCGCCGCTCCGGCGCCCGGGTCAGACCTCGTTGGGCGAGCGCGGAGCGGGGCCCACGTACTCGGCGGTGGGCCGGATCAGGCGGCCCTGGCGCTTCTGCTCGAGGATGTGCGCGGACCAGCCGGCCACGCGCGCGCAGGCGAACATCGGCGTGAAGAGGTCCGGCGGCACGCCGGCGTAGTCGAGCACCACCGCCGACCAGAACTCGACGTTCGTGGCCAGCACGCGATCGGGATAGCGCTCGGCGAGCTGCGCCAGCGCGGCCTCCTCGAGCTTCTCGGCCACCTCGAGGCGGGGCGCGCCGATCTCGCGGGCGGTGCGGCGCAGCACGCGCGCGCGGGGGTCCTCGGCGCGGTAGACGCGGTGGCCGAAGCCCATCAGGCGCTCACGGCTCTCGAGCGCGCGGCGCACGTAGCCCTCGGCGTCTCCCGTCCGCTCCACCTCGTCGAGCATCGTGAGCACCCGCGAGGGCGCCCCGCCGTGCAGCGGGCCGCTCAGGGCGCCCACGGCGGCCGACATCGATGCCGCCGCGTCGGCTCCCGTGGAGGCCACGATCCGCGCCGTGAAGGTGGAGGCGTTGGCCCCGTGCTCGGCCGCCGAGATCCAGTAGGCGTCGATCGCCTTCACGTGGTTGGGGTCGGCCTCGCCACGCCAGCGGACGAGGAAGCGCTCGGGGATCGAGCGCGCCTTGTCCACCTCGGCCTCGGGCACGGGCGGCTGGCCCATCCCGCGCGCCGACTGCGCGACGAACGAGAGCGCCATCACCGACGCGCGCGCGAGGTCGTCGCGCGCCTGCTCGTCGGTCACGTCGAGGAGCTGCCGGAAGCCCCACGAGGGCGCGAGCTGCGCGAGGCCGGCCTGCACGTCCACGCGGGTGTCGCCGGTGCGCAGCGGGATCGGGTACGGCACGGCCGGCGGCAGACCGGGCTCGTACGAGCCGTCCACGAGCAGCCCCCAGACCTTCGCGAACGAGACCTTCCCGACCAGATCCTCGATGTCGACCCCGCGATAGCGGAGCGCGCCGCCCTCCTTGTCGGGCTCGGCGATCTCGGTGTGGAAGGCGACTACGCCTTCGAGCCCTGAGGGCGCTGCGGTGGTCATGGCGCTCAGGATACGGGGGGCCGCCGCATCAGCACGTACACGCCGAACTCGCCCGCCTCCTCGAATCCCAGCCGGTCGTACAGGGAGCGCGCCGGGTTGTTCATCTCCACGTGGATCGAGAGCGGCTTGCCGGCCGCGTCGGCCTCGGCCATGAGGTCCCCGAGCAGCGCGCTGCCGAGACCGCGCCCGCGAAACTCCGGCAGCAGCGCGATGTCCACGATCCGGATCTCGTCCTCCCAGCGCGCCACGTACAGCCTCCCGGCGGGCTCGTCGCCCGCCAGGATCACGCTGTAGGTCGTGTCGGTGTAGTTCGTCTTGTAGTGCGCGTCCTGCGCGCTGAACTGCTGCTCCAGGAACGCGCGCTTGGTGGGCTCGTCCCACTGGGTCTGGGCAAGCTCCTCCACGCGCGTGCTCGAGTACACCTCGAGCAGCAGATCGCGGTCGGCCTCGGTGGCCGGCCTCAGGCCTGGCTCTTCTATGGCCGCTGCGGGAAGACGCCCTGCAGGGCGATATTGAAGTTGAGCGTGAGGTAAGGCATCATGTTGTTGTGCGGTAAGTCCCCGCCGGTCGGCGTCGCCGCCTGCGGCGCCAGGGTCGTGTTGCCGGACGCCTGGTAGATCGTGCCGTTCACGGACCGGGCGAAGCTGGAGTTGCCCGGGTTCAGGTTCTTCGCGTCGGCCGGGTCCTGCGTGGCCGCCGACATCACGTGGGTGTGGACCGGCATCTCGCTCTGGAGGAGCGTGACGGTCTGCGAGCCGCCCTGCTGGCCGATGAAGTACTCGCTCAGCCCGGACCCCTGCCCCTGGTGGATCGGCGCCGAGGCCTGAAGCCCCGGCAGCGCGAAGGTCGACTTCCCGTCACCCCCGTAGAAGGTGCCGAGCAGTGCGAACAACGCGGTGTTCTGCGAGATCGGCAGGAGCTGCCCGTTGCAGAAGGCCCAACCCTTGGGCGGGAACGTGAACGGGAAGATCCGGATCTCGGCTACGAATGGATCGGCCATCGTTGTCTCCTAGGTCGGGCTCGGGAAGATCCCGAACAGAGAGATGATGAAGGTGATGCAGAGGTACGGCTGCAGGTTCGTGTGAGGCTGCGAGCCACCGACCGGCCCGATCTCACCGGCTGCCATCGGCCCGTCGGGGGCCTGGTTGATGTACGGCGTGACGTTGAGCGAGTTCGCCGTCAGGTTCCCTGCGGCCGTGACCTGATCGCCCGAGACGCCCGAGCCCAGCAGCGTGTGGTTGTGGACCGGAATCTGCTGGATGGTCAGGGTGACCTCCTCCACCCCGGCGGCCTGCGCGAGGGGAAAGCCGGCGTTCGCGCTCTGGTGCATCGGGACGCGGCTCTGGAGGTTGGGGAGGTTGAAGGTCTCCTGCCCGTCACCTCCGTAGGTCGTCCCGATCAGCTGAAACAACGCCTCGTTCTCGGAGATCGGAAGCGGCTGTCCGTCGCAGAACAACCACCCGACCGGGGGGAAGTTGCCACCGAACATGCGAATCTCGCCGATGTAAGGCTGTGCCATTTTCGAAGCCCCCTAGTTCTGCGACGGGAAGATGCCCTGAAGCGCGATGCAGAAGTTCAGGGACAAGTACGGTTGGTCGTTCAGGTGCGCCTGACTGCCCCCGGTGTTGCCGATCGTGCCCGGGCTGAAGGGCACGAAGCTCTGGGGCGTGGCGTACAAGTTGTTCGCGCTGCCGAGGAACTTGCCCGAGGGGTTGTTGCTGCCTCCGTCGGCCGCGGTCGAGCCCGCGACGGTGTGCACGTGCTGCGGCATCTCCGACAGCGTGATCGTGTGGGCGTGCTCGCCTCCGTTCGTGCCGAGCTGGAAGCCGGCGCCCGAGTGGATCGGGATGCGGCCCTGCAGGTTCGGAAGCGCGAAGGTCGTCTGCCCGTTGCCCCCGAAGGTGGTCCCGAGCAGAGCGAACAGCGCCTGGTTCTGGTTGATCGGCAGGAACTGGCCGTTGCACATCGCCCACCCCTTCGGGGCGAAATCGAACGACATGATGCGGATCTCCGACAAGAACGGTTCAGCCACAGGCTCCCCTTAAGTTGCGAGTCCGCCCCTCCAGTCCGGGGGGGCCAGGCCTACTGCTTTTCTACCACTAAAGGGGGTGCCCTGTCTAGGGGCAGGTTGTCCCCGTGCCGGTGAATGTGGAGGTCGGTGGATTCCCAATCGCCGCGCTGGCGGTGGGCACCGGCGGGTTGGCCGCCGGGTCGTTCGGGTTCGCGTCGTTCTGGTTCGCCAGGAAGGCCGCGATCGCGGTCGTGTCCGTCAGGCTGCCGCCGTAGCCCGGGAGCCTGACGTTGCCGTTGAAGCGCGTGCGCACGCGGATGTCGTTCGAGCCATCGACGCCGGAGCCGACGACCGAGTTCGACTTGAGGTTGAAGCAGGTCTGGAAGTTGTCGCCCGGCGCCGTGCCGTTGTTCAGCGCGATGCCCTGGAAGCCGTCGATGGCGGCGTTGTTGCCCGGCGTGGAGACGCTGTTGCCGGTCACGTTCAGGTTCCAGACGCCGGAGGCCGTGCCGCCGCCGAGGCCGGCGACCAGGCTGATTCCGAAGGTGTTGTACTGGCGGATCGTGTTGTTGACGATCGAGACGTTGGAGGTGGGGTTCCCGCCGGTCGTGCTGCCGCCGTGCGTCACCTCGATGCCGCTGCCCTCGAGCGAGCCCGAGTTGGCGGTGCCGGTCACGCCGATGTCGGCGCCGCTGATCAGGCCGTCGAGGACTCCGCCACCGTCGCTCTTGACCACGGTGATCGCGCTGGCCTTGGCGTCGCGGAAGGTGTTGTTCCCCACGCTGTCGTCGATGTCGAAGTCGAACGTGCTGCCGGTGTCGTCGCCGCCGCTGAGCGTCACTCCGCCGCCGCCGGTCGCGATCGCCGGGTGGTTGTTCGAGACGGCGTTGCCCGAGTAGTCGAGGTCGCCGCCGCCGCTGCCCTCGGAGATCATCTGGAAGACGTCCCCGCGGGCGGAGGTCAACGCGTTGTTGTTCAGCGTGACGTTCACCGTCGCGGTCCCCTGGCCCTGTACGTGCACGCCATCGTTGCCGCCGACGGTGCTGTTGGCGCCGACGGTGTTGTTGCTGAAGGTGAGCCGGTTGAGAGTGCCCGCCTGGTTGCGCACCCGGAAGTTGTTCGCGTAGCCGCCACTGAAGTGGTTGTTGGTGACGGAGGCGGACCCCGTGAGCGCCGGGCCGGAGGCGTTCTCGAACAGCACGCTGCTGTCCTGGAACGTGCCGGCGTCGTTGGTGCCGTTCGTCCCGTTGAGCACGCTGTTGGTCAGCGTGAAGCCCGAGACCGAGGTGCCGCGGATGCCGTAGTTCGAGTGGTCGTGGATCCACATGCGGGTGAACGAGGGCTCCACCGTGTTGTTGAGCACGATGCCGGTGCCGTCGGGGGTGACGCTCGCGCTGTCGGCGCCGGTGCCGTTCTCGATCTCGCCACCCGAGCAGCCGCTCGTGTCGGCGTTGGTGCACGTGCCGCCGGCGCCCGTGACCGCCATGTTGCCCGCGTTGCCGGTGTTGTTCAGGCGAATGCCGGTCGCGGCACCGTCGGAGCGGACGCGCTGGAAGGTCACGTCGGCGGCCGCGATGTCGGTGTCGCTGATGTCGACCGCACGGCCGACGGTCGTGTCGACCGTGTTGCCGGAGCCGCTCACCTGGATCGTGCCGCTCGTGTCGGCCTGGAGACCGCGGCCGGGGGTCCCGGAGCCGGTGTCGATGTCGAGGCCGCCGCCGGAGAAGACGAGGGTGTGGCCGTCGCTCGCGCTGAACACGATCGCGTTGTTCGCAGTGTTGTTGGCGCCGGCGCTGGTCGTCGTGTTGATCTGCTTCGTGGCGCCGCTGAAGACGGTCGAGCCGCCGGTGTTGCTCGAGACCACGATGCCGCCGCCGGCGTCGTTGGTGTCGGAGATCGGGCCGCTGAGGCTGACCACGCCGCCGCTGCGGCCCGTGATCTCGGCGGCCTGACCCGAGCCGTTGTTGAGGTTGCCCGGGTAGGTGATCGCGCCCGACCCGCCGTTGAGGTCGAAGCTGATGCCGGCGGCGCCGCCGATGTCGCCGCTCGTGGCGCTGAAGGTCCCGGTGCCGAGACCGTCGAGGTTGATGCCGTCACTCGCGCTGTTGGTCGAGTCGACGTCGTCGAAGGAGAGCGTCGGGCCGGTGGTCGAGGTCACGTCGATCGCCGGGCCGCCCGTGGCGTGCACGTTGTCGCTGCCGCCGCTCGGGACGCTGATCGTGCCGCCGGAGCTGACCCGGAAGGCCGCGGTCGAGCCGCTCGTGGTGGTCAGGTTCAGGTCGCCGAAGGTCGTCGAGCCGCCGACCGGGTTGGTCGTGTTCGTCAGGACCACGCCGCCGGTGCTCGAGTTCGACGTGGTGATCGTGTCGAACGTCGAGGTGCCGAGGTTGGTGCTGGTGGCGTCGAGGCCGGCGCCGCCCGTGGTGGTGATCGAGATCGTGCCGGTCGGAACGAAGTTGACCGTGCCCGCGCTCGAGAGCTCGACGCCCTTCGAGCTGCCGTTCTGGCCGAGCGCCGCGACGTTGTTGACCGTGAGGTCGGAGACGTTGAACGTGCCGGTGGTGCTGAGCAGCTCGAGGCCGGCGTTGGTGGCCGCGACGCCGGTGTCGATGATCCGCACGTCGGCGATCGTGCCGCCGCCGGTGTCGCCGGGGCCACCCGCGATCCCGCTGAAGGCGCCGGTCGGGTCCAGCTCGAGGCCCGTGACGGTGTTGGCGTCGTCGAGCGCCACGACGTCCGCGGCGACCTCGCTCAGCTGCGGGCGCCTCGCCTGATCGCCCTCCTGGAGAGTGGTGCCGGCCACGACCAGGTCGGCCGCCTCGCCGATGAGCGACTGGTTCTGCTTCAGCGCGATGCCCGGGTACTGGAGCGACGTGCCGTTGCCCTCGTAGACGTAGATGTGGTGGCCCGCGCCCGAGGCGGTGGCCGCCTGCGCTATCGAGTCGAACGGTGCCGCGGAGGTGCCGCTGTTGCTCTGCGCGTCGTGGTTGTTGACGTACCAGACGCAGTCGGTGATCGCGATCGTCACGCGGCCGGTGTCGGTGCGCTCGTCACCCGGGTCCGAGTCCTCGACGGTGTAGTCGAAGAAGTCGCTCGTGTCCGTGCAGCTCGTGGCGGCGGCGGGCTCGAAGGTGAAGTCGCCGTCGGACTCGATCGTGACGCTGCCGCCGTCGTTCGTGGCGAACGTGCCCGGGGTGACCGTGAGCGGGCCGGGGCCGTCGACGTCGGTGTCGCCCGCGAGGATGTCGCCGGTGATCGCCTTGTGCGGGCGGTCCTCACGCGCACCGGTGTCGGTCGGATCGCCGGGGACCGGCGCGCCGTCACTCGGGTCGTTGACCACGTGGGTGGTGTTGCCGATCGCGCTGTTCGCGCCGTTGAAGGTCTCGTCGTCGGCCACCGGGGCGTCGTTGACGCAGGTGACGGTCATCGACACGAACGCGGTGTCGCCGCCGTTCACGGTGTACTGGAAGGTGTCAGGCGCACTGCCGGGCGGGTCGTTGCAGTAGTTCGGGTCCGGCTGGTAGGTCAGGCCGGTGTAGGCGCCGGGCGAGCCGCCGGTCGGCACCACGGTGCCGTTGGCCGGGTCGGTGGCGCTCGAGATCGTCTTGGGGCCGCCGTCGATGTCGGTGTCGTTGGTCAGCACCGGGATCGAGGTGGCCGCGGCGTCCTCGAGCACGGTCGCCGAGTCGTTGACCGCGTCCGGCGGATCGTCGACCGGGGTCACGTTGATCGTGCGCGTGTCGGAGCCGGTGAGGCCGGGCTGATCGGTCGCGCTGAAGGTGACCGTGCGGGCCACGTTCGTGGGCGCCTCGGAGCCGTTCTGGTAGGTGACCGCGCGCAGGGCCGCCTGGTAGTTGGCCTCGCTGTCGACGCCCGTCAGGACGACCGTCTGCGCGTTCGAGTTGATCGCGTCGAGCGTGATGTTGTCGGCCAGGCTGTTGTCGGTCCAGGCGAGGAAGTCCTGGCCGGCCTGGTAGTTGGCCGTGATCGAGGCCGAGCCGCCGCTGAGGTTGTCGTTCTCGGTGTCGTCGATCGTCAGGCCGGGGTCGACCGCCGTGGCCGGATCGTTCTCCGTGTAGCTCAGCGCGGCGTCCGTCGCGTTGACGACCGGGGCGTCGTTGGTCGGCGTGACCGCGAGCTCCTTCGTGGCCAGGTTCGAGTCCGCGTCGCCGTCGTTGACCTTGAACTCGATCGTCTTCGACGTGACCGGCTGCTGGTGAGTCGACTGGAACTGGATCGAGCGCAGCGCCGTCTGGTAGTTGGCGACCGAGGCCGTGCCGCTCAGCGTCAGGACGCCGGTGCCGGAGTTGTAGACGCCGCTGATGCCGTTCTGGTTCACGAAGACGAGGTCGTCGCCGGACTGGAAGCCGTTCGAGATGCGCACCTGGCCGCCCTCGAGGTTGGTGTCGTCCTGGTCGGTGACCGTCAGCCCGCCGTCGATCGTCGTGGCCGGGTCGTCCTCGGTGTACGGCGTCGAGCCGCCGGTCGTGCTCACGACCGGGGCGTCGTTGACCGAGTTGATCGTCACGTTGCGCGAGGCGAAGTTGCTGGGCGCGCCGCCGTCGTCGGTCGCCTGGAAGCGGACCGTGCGCTGCGTGGTGTCCGGCGCGACCGTGTCCGTGTTGTTGTACTGGACCGAGCGCAGCGCGGCCTGGTAGTTGGCGACCGTGTCGGTGCCGCTCAGCGTCAGGACGCCGGTGCCCGAGTTGTAGGTGCCGGTGATGGTCGCCGTGTCGACGAAGACGAGCTGGTCCTCGCTCGAGTTGAAGCCGGTGGTGATCTCGGCGGTGGCGCCCTGGATGTTGGTCGAGTCCGGATCGCTCAGCGTGAGGTTCGGGTCGACCGCGACCGGACCGGTGAGGTCCTCGGTGAAGGTGGCGTTGCCGGCGCTCGTGTTCAGGGTCGGAGCGTCGTTGCCCGGCGTGACCGTGACTTCCTTGGTCGCCAGGTTGGAGTCCGCGTCGCCGTCGTTGACCTTGAACTCGATCGTCTTGGAGCCGACCGGTGAGTCGTGGGTCGTCTGGAACTGGACCGAGCGCAGCGCGGTCTGGTAGTCGGCCTTCGAGGCCGTGCCGCTCAGCGTCAGAACGCCGCTGCCGGTGTTGTAGACGCCGCTGATGCCGTTCTGGTTCACGAAGACGAGGTCGTCGCCGGACTGGAAGCCGCTCGATATGCGCACCTGAGCACCCTCGAGGTTGGTGTCGTCGGCGTCGCTGACGGTGAGCGCGTTGTCAACCGTCGCCGCGGAGGCGCCCTCGGTGTAGGCGGTCGAGCCGTTCGAGGTGTTCACGACCGGCGCGTCGTTGGCGTCCGCAACGCTGACGTCGCGCGTGGCCACGTTCGAGGCCTGGTTCGGCGTGCCGGCGTCGGTCGCCTGGAAGCTGACCGTGCGCGTGGTGTTGGTCGGATCGTCCGAGGTGTTCTGGTAGGCGACCGAGCGGAGCGCCGTCTGGTAGTCGGCGACCGAGGCGGTGCCGGACAGGGTCAGCTTGCCGGTGCTGTCGTCGTAGCTGCCCGTGATGCCGTTCTGGTCGACGAAGACGAGGTCGTCCTCGGCCTGGTTGAAGTTGCTCGTGATCTGAGCGGTCGCGCCCGAGATCTGGTCGTTCTCGGGGTCGGTGAGCGTCAGGCCCGGGTCGACCGGCTGGGCGCCCTGACCCTCGGTGTAGTTGTGGGTCGTGGCGGTGGTGTTGATCGTCGGGCCGTCGTTCTGCCCGGTGATGTTGATCGTCTTGAACGCGGAGGCGGAGTCGAGGCTGCCGTCGTTGACCTTGAACTCCACGGTCTTGCCGCTCGGGTTGTCGTTGGTCGTCTGGAACTGGACCGAGCGCAGCGCGGTCTGGTAGTCGGCGACCGAGGCCGTGCCGGTCAGCGTGAGCACGCCGGTGCCCGTGTTGTAGACGCCGCTGATGCCGTTCTGGTTCACGAAGACCAGGTCGTCGCCGGACTGGAAGCCGGTGGAGATCGAGACCGTCGCGCCCTCCAGGTTCGTGTCGTCGGCGTCGCTGACGGTCAGCGCGCCGTCGACCGTGGTGGCCGGGTCGCCCTCCGTGTAGGAGGTGCTGCCGGCCGAGGTGGTGACCACCGGCGCGTCGTTGGCCGGCGTGACGACGACGTTCTTCGTCGCGAGGTTCGAGTCCGCGTCGCCGTCGTTGACCTTGAACTCGACCGTCTTGGGCGAGCTCGGGTTCTCGCTGGTCGTCTGGTACTGGACCGAGCGCAGCGCCGTCTGGTAGGCGGCGACCGAGGCGGTGCCGGTGAGCGTGAGCACGCCGGTGCCGGAGTTGTAGACGCCGCTGATCCCGTTCTGGTTCACGAAGACGAGGTCGTCGCCGGACTGGAAGCCGCTGGAGATGCGGACCTGGCCGCCCTCGAGGTTGGTGTCGTCGGGGTCGGAGACCGTGAGGGCGCTGTCGATCGTGGCCGCCGGGCTGTTCTCCGTGTACGCGGTGTCGCCGGCCGAGGTGTTGACGGTCGGAGCGTCGTTGACCGGTGTGACGATGATGTTCTTCGTCGCGGTGTTCGAGTCCGCGTCGCCGTCGTTGACCTTGAACGAGATCGTCTTCGGGCTCGTCAGGTTGTCGTCGGTCGTGTTGCTGTAGGTGATCGAGCGCAGCGCGGTCTGGTAGTCGGCGACCGAGGCGGTGCCGCTCAGCGTGAGCACGCCGGTTCCGGTGTTGTAGACGCCGCTGATGCCGTTCTGGTTGACGAAGGTCAGGTCGTCGCCGGACTCGAAGTTGTTCGAGATCGAGACCGTCGCGCTCTCGAGGTTCGTGTCGTCGGGGTCGCCGACGGTGAGGCTGCCGTCGATCGTCGTGCCGGAGGCGCCCTCGGTGTAGGAGGTGTTGCCGGCGGAGGTGTTCACCGTCGGGGCGTCGTTCACGCGAGTGATCGTGATGTCGCGCGTGGCGACGTTGCTCAGGTTGTCCACGGCGCCGCCGTCGTCCACCTGGAAGCTGACCGTGCGCGTGGCGCTCGACGGGTTGTCCGAGGTGTTCTGGTACTGCACCGAGCGCAGCGCCGCCTGGTACTGCGCGAGCGTGGCGCTGCCCGTCAGGGTGAGCGTGCCGGTGGCGTCGTTGTAGCTGCCGCTGATGCCGTTCTGATCGACGAAGACGAGGTCGTCCTCGGCGGAGTTGAAGTTGCTGGTGATCTGGACCGTGCCGCCGACGAGGTTGGCCGAGTCCGGATCGGTGACCGTGATGCCGCTGTCGACCGCCACCGCGCCGTCGCCCTCGGTGTATGCGAGCGAGGCGTCGCTCGTGTCGAGCGTCGGGTTGTCGTTGACCGGCGTGACGACGATGTTCTTGGTCGCCGTGTTCGAGTCGAGGGAGCCGTCGTTGACCTTGAACGAGATCGTCTTCGGGCTCTTCAGGTTGTCGTCGGTCGTGTTGCTGTAGGTGATCGAGCGCAGCGCGGTCTGGTAGTCGGCGACCGAGGCGGTGCCGCTCAGCGTGAGCACGCCGGTGCCGGTGTTGTAGACGCCGCTGATGCCGTTCTGGTTGACGAAGGTCAGGTCGTCGCCGGCCTCGAAGTCGGCCGGGGCGATGCGCACGTCCGCGCTCTCGAGGTTCGTGTCGTCCACGTCGCCGACGGTGAGGCTGCCGTCGATCGTCGTGCCGGAGGCGCCCTCGGTGTAGGAGGTGTTGCCGGCGGAGGTGTTCACCGTGGGGGCGTCGTTCACGCGAGTGATCGTGATGTCGCGCGTGTCCACGCTCGAGGTGAGCCCGCCGTCGTCGGTCACCTGGAACGAGACGGTGCGGGTGGCGGTGCTCGGGTTCTCGGAGCTGTTCTCGTAAGTGACCGAGTGGATCGCGGTGGCGTAGTCGTTCAGGCTCGCGTTGCCGGAGAGCGTCAGCGTCCCGGTCGCGTCGTTGTAGCTGCCGCTGATCCCGTTCTGGTTGGTGAACGCGAGCTCGTCCTCAGCCGAGACGAAGTTGGAGGTGATCTGGATGACCGCGCCGCTGAGGTTCTCCGAGTCCGGGTCGGTGACCGCGATGAACGGGTCCACGGCGACCGGGCCGTCGTTCTCGGTGTAGGCGAGCGCCGTGTCGGACGCGTTGACCGCCGGCGCGTCGTTGACGTTGGTGATCGCCATGTTCTTCGTGGCGACCGGGCCGAGGCCGTCGCCGTCGTCGGCCCTGAACTCGATGCGCTTCGGGTTCTTGGCGTTGTCGTTCGTCGTGCGGAACCGCACCGAGCGGAGCGCCGCCTGGTAGTCCGCGACCGACGCCGTACCGGTCAGGAAGAGGGCCCCGGTGTTCGTGTCGTAGAAGCCGGTGATGGCCGGCGTGTTGACGAAGCTCAGCTCGTCGCCCGTCTGGAAGTCGTCGCCGTGGATGCGGACCTCGGCGCCCTCGAGCTGGGTGTCGTCGGGGTCGGCGACCGTGAGCGAGCCGTCGACCGGCACGGCGGCGCCGTCCTCGGTGTAGGCGGTGCTGCCGGCCGAGGTGGTGACCACGGCGGGGTCGTTCCCGGCGACGACGGTGATTTCGACCTTCGCCGTGTTCGACGCGCCCTTGCCGTCGTCGACCTTGAAGCTGAAGTCGTCGGGCCCGGTGTAGTTGGCGGCGGGCGTGTAGGTGACGTTCGGCCCGCTACCCGACAGCGTGCCGTGGTCGGGCTGCTTGGTGATCGAGAAGGTGAGGGAGTCGCCGTCGGGGTCCGAGCCCGTGAGCGTGATGGCCTTCGGGGTGTCCTCGGTGACGGTGACGTCCTGCTTGTCGGCCTTCGGCGGGCGGTTGGTGCCGTTGCCGGAGGCGCGCTTCTGCGCGTAGAGCTGCGGGGAAGCGCCGAGGTCGTCGGCGAAGCCGCCCTGGCCGTTGCACAGCTCCTGCGCGCGAGCGAGCATCTCGGCGAGGAAGGAGACGCCCTCGTTCTGGCCCTGGGTGGCCTTGTCGATCTCCTGCTGCGAGTCGAAGAACGCCTTGAGGCCCACGAGCTCGCAGTTGGTGAACTCGAGCAGGCCGGCCGGGTTCGAGTTCGAGCTGACGATCTGGCCGTTCTGGTTCTCGACCTGCGGGATGAACGCGAACGCCTCGTCGCCGGCCGCGGACGGCGTCTCGATGAGCAGCACGTTCGGCAGGCCCTTGAGGCGATCGATCATCCCGCCGGAGTACGGCGCGTCGATCTTGAACTTGAAGGTGACGCCCGTGCGCGCGGAGACGAGCTTGCTGAGGTCGGTCGCCGAGATGTTCTGCTGGGCGATCCGGCCGCCGCTGCGCACCGCGGTGCCGAGGTGGATGACCGGCTCGCCGCCCGAGCTGTAGCCCTGGCCGGCGATGTAGAGAAGGATGTCCTTGCAGCCCTGGGCCACCAGGCTGTCGACCGCCTTGCCGAGCGTCTCGCCGGAGCGGGCGCCGTAGCGGTCGTCGACGAAGCCGCCGTTCTCCCGCTCGAGCGCCTCGAGCAGCGTCCCCACGTAGGTGCGCGTCAGGTTGAGGTCGTTGGCGTTCCAGAAGGACGGCAGCGTGTCGGTCACGCGCAGGGCGCACGAGTGCTCCGCCGCGAGCCGGTCCGCGATCGCCTTCGCGTTGGTCATGCTCGGGAGCGGCTTGCCGGGACCGAACGGGTCCTGGTCGAAGAGGTTGCGGTTGAGCGGGCGCGGCTGCTGCGTGGCGCCGTTCACCTCGTACGGGCGGTTGAGCACCTGGTACTTGGACGAGCGGTACGCGTTCGAGCTCTTGAGGAAGGCCGGCAGCTTGCCGCTCAGGAGCGGCGGCCAGTTGATCGTCTTCGAGACGGTGACCTTCCCGCTCGCGGCGTCGACGAGCGCGACGCGGCCGGGGTGCTGGTAGAGCTGGTACGGCCCGCGGTCCTCGTAGAAGAGGTAGGAGCGGCTGCGCACGGTGAGGACCCTCGGGGCCTTCACGAGCCGGACGCCGGCGCTGCGGAGCTTCTTCGACAGGCCCTTCGCGGTGCCCTTGGACGGCTTGGTCGTGCCCGCCTGCGTGATCTGCGTGCCCGCCTTGACCGGCTTGGGCAGGCCGAAGACGATCAGAGCGGAGTCGCCCTGGTCGGCGCCGAGCGCGTCGATCGCGCGAGCCGCCGCCTGCTTCTGCGTGACGGCCGCCGAGGCGGACGAAGCCCACACCAGCGCGACCAGGAACGACAGGAGGACGGGCAGGAGAGCCCGGGGTACGGCACGGGTGGAGGCAGCCAGTCGTTCGCCCATCAGGAGTCCATCGGCAGGGGAACTGTTCGGAGCAATCCCCCTACTGGGGTGACCGTAACACCGGATGCGGCAACGCGCTAGAGGCAAATTCATAAATTCTTTAGCGGGGTCTCCGGCGGGGGCCTACCGCCGGGGGACCGCCACCGAGATCCGGCTCTTCATTCCACGTGCAGAGTGATCCGCCTGCGTGCAGACGAGGCGGTAGACCCCCCGACTTTTCAGCTTCAGGCGCAGAATGCTCTGCTCGCCGGAGCGGATTTCGCCCGTCGAGCCGAGCTTGCGGCCCTTCGGGCTGAGCACGACGAGGTCGTGCACGTCCTCGCCGAAGTTCTTCACGTTGAACTTCACGACGCCGGGCGGGACGCTGCGGCGGTACGGCGCGATGCGGAACTCGCGCTCCGACACGCCAACCGCGGTGCCGCCCGCGTCGAGCGGCCCGCTCGTGGCGGCGCTGGCGCCGCCCGCGGCGATTGCGGCGGCCGCCGCTGTGATGGCTAGGAACGTCGCGCGCGCGTGCGCGCGCGAAGAGGGCATGCGCCTCATGCGACGAGCTTCAGGCGGCCGAAGCCGGCCGAGTTCGGGATCACGTGGCTCGCGTCCGTCCCCATCCACTGCTCGAGGAGCGAGCTGTACACGCGGCGGAAGTCGACGGTGACGGCGAGGTTGTCGTTGCGGTCGAGCCGGCCGAGGTCGGGGTAGTCGGTCAGGATCCCGGAGCGGACCCGGGTGCCCTGGACCCATGCGACGCCCCCGGCGCCGTGGTCGGTCCCGGACGACTGGTTCTCCTGGGGCCGACGTCCGAACTCTGACCAGACGAAGGTGAGCACGCGGTCCGCGAGGCCGCGCGCCTCGAGGTCGGCCTGGAACGCCGACAGGGCCTCACTGACGTCCCTGAGGCTCGACGTGAGGTCGAGAGGCTGGCTGTCGTGGGTGTCGAACTCGCCGTCGGCCTCGACGGCCGCCACGCGGATCCCGAGCGGCTGGGAGATCAGGCCGGCGAGCTGCGACAGCTTCTCGCCGAGGTCGTTGTTCTTCGGGTACTCGACCCCCGACGCCAGCGGGTTGGGCTTGTCGTCGTCGTGCCGGAAGGGCGCGAGGCGGTCGGCGACCTGCTTCGCGAGCCGCGCCGAGGTGGTGGCGGCGCGCTCGCCGGGCCGCTCCGCCGGGCGGGCGGCCATCTCGGCGAACGCGTCCATCGTCATCTCCTGCGTGACGCCCCACAGGCCGGGGCTCCAGAACTGCGCGCTGTTGGGCGAGCTCACGGCGGCCACGGGCGCGCCCGCGCTGCGCAGCACCGGCGAGAGCTGGTTCGAGAGCGAGATGCCCTGGAGCGGGTTGTCCGGGGAGCCGCTCTGGTCGAGCAGGCGGCCGAGCCAGCCGGTCGCGGCCGACTGGGTCACCAGGCCGGACTCCCAGAAGTGGCGCGAGTGGAAGTGCGACAGGTCGGGGTTCGAGTAGTCGATCCCGGGCAGCAGCCCGATCTTGCCCTGCTCGAACAGGCCCTTCACGCCTCCGTTCGCGCCGAGCGCGAGCGACGGGTGCACGCCCAGGCCGCTCCCGCCGAGCTGCGGGGCGTTCTCCTGCTTGAGCTTGGGGCGCAGATCCGCGTAGCGGCCGTACTGGCCGAGGGGCACGAAGCTGTCGAGCAGGTCGCAGCCGCCGGGCAGGAAGACCGACACGAGCACGGGCGCCTCGGGCGCGGCGGCGGCCGCGGTCTCGGCGGCGCCGAACACGTCGGCGATCGACATCGCCCGGGCGGCGTAGACGGCCAGGCCGGCACCCGCGCCGCGCGCGAGCACCTGCCGGCGCGTCATGCCGGTGTCGAGGAAGGAGCGGCGGGTGGCCTCGCGGGTGGCGTGGAAGTCGTCGCAGGCGCGGTGGACGTTCTTGGGTGGCATCAGTGGAGTTGGGCGTCGGGGCCGGACAGGAGGAGGTGGCGCAGCGCGCGCTGGCGATGGTCGGCGCGCGTCTGGCGCTCCCACGGCTTGAGGTCCGCGACCATCGTGGTGGCCAGGCGCTCGAGCGCGGCGTCGGTCTCGGGCGAGGTCCAGGGGCGGCCGGTCGCCGCCCGCGCCTGCTCGATCGCGTCGGCCACGGGGATCCCGAGCGGGATCGTCTTGTCGGGGATGCGGAGCGGCCCGCCGTCGCCGAGCAGGTACGAGATCACCTGGAAGCGGCTCTTGACCGTGTTGGTGGAGAGCCAGGCGGGGCCCCACTCCCAGCCTGCCACCGATGGCGGGTTGAACAGGCGCTGGCCCATGTTGCCGGAGAGCCAGGTCCACGCGGACTTCTGGACCCCGCCGCCGGCCGAGCGCAGCGCTCCCACGAGGAAGACCACCGGCGACTTGACCATGTCGGGGCGGTCGAGCCGGGCGTAGAGCGCGGGGTGGGCGAGGATCTGCCCGACCACGGGGGCGATCTTCAGCTTCCCGCGCGTGTAGGCCTTGACGAGCGACTTCTTCGTCTTCGCGTCGAGCGGCTCGGTCACGAAGAACCTCCAGAGCTTCTCGACCATGAACGGCGCGTGGCTCTTGTGGTCGCAGACGAGGTCGCAGACGCCCTTCCAGTCGTAGCGGCCCTTCTTCCCGAAGATCTTCTTCTGGCCGGTGTCGTGCCAGTCCTTGCGGTAGTGGATGCCGCGGAAGCCGTCATCGCCCCACATCGCCTCGAAGCCGGTCAGCGCGCGGGCGGCCTCGCGGATGTCGCGCTCGGTGTAGCCCGAGCCGAGCGTGAAGAGCTCCATCAGCTCGCGCGCGTAGTTCTCGTTCGGCGACCACTTGTTCGAGCCGGCGAGCGACAGGAAGAGCTGCATGGCCGGGTCGCGCGTGACCTCCTTGACGAGCGTGCGGAAGTTGCCGAGCGCGTGCTTTCGCAGCGTCTTGTTCTGGCGCAGCATCAGCGGCGTGTCCTGGTCGCTCGTGGCGAAGTGGTCGTGCCAGAACAGCGTCATCTTCTCCAGGAGCGGGCGGCGGGTCCGGACCATCCGGTCGAGCCACCAGAGGCCGTCGTGGCCCCACTCGTTCACGGGATCGAGCGGCTGGCCGTCGGCGCTCGGCGCGGGACCCTCGAGCTCGGGGCCGCCGTCCCCGCGCAGCACGAAGCGAAGCGTGGCGTCCATGCCAGCTTGAGCGAATCGCGCCGCCTCCTCGGGCGTCGCGCCGAAACCGGCGCGCCAGAAGAGCCGACGGACGTGGGCCTCCGTCCATTCCATGGGTCCTGCTTGTGATCGGCCCACCCGGCTGCGGCTTGAGTCACCCGCTATGGGGACAGGTGGGGGGGCGAACTTCGGCGTTGGGACGCTTAACGGTGTGATGGCACCGGTAAACGTCCCAACGTCCGTCTGGAAGCTGGCCGAGCGCGACTTCAACGTCGTGGACTACGACGAACTCCGCGCACGCGGGTACACCGACGACGCGATCCGGCACCGTGTGAGGATCGGGAGGCTCCACCGCAAGGCGCGTGGGGTGTACTCCGTGGGCACGCCGAGCCTCACAAGGTACGGGCGCTGGATGGTGGCGGTGAAGGCCTGCCGCCCCGCCGTGCTCTCCTTTCTGAGCGCCGCCGTTCTCTGGGGCATCTGGAAGAGGGAGCCGCCGGAGATCCACCTCACGGTGCCGCGGAACCGGCGGCCGCGGTGCACGGGCGTGAGGCTCAGCCGGCGCGACCTGCCGGCGGAGGACGTCGTGAAGCGGCATCGCCTGCCCGTCACGAGCATCGTGCGCACCCTGATCGACCTGGCGACGGTGCTCGGCGAGGGCGACCTCGAACAGACCGTCGCCGAGGCGGATGCGCAGGACCTGATCGGGCTCGACGTGCTCCGCCACCGGATCGAGGGCCGCTCCGAGGCGGGAGCCGCGCGACTGCGCGAGCTGCTCGACCGCCACGCGCTGGTCATCCCGGCCTCGAAGCTCGAGCGTCTCTTCCTCCCGCTCGCGGAGGCGGCCGGCCTGCCGAAGCCGCAGATGCAGACCCAGCTCGGCTCCTCGCGCGTGGACTTCTTCTTCCCCGACCAGAACCTGGTCGTGGAGTGCGACAGCCTCCGCTACCACCGGACGCCGCTGCAGCAGGCGGAGGACGCCGCGCGCGACCAGGCCCACTTCGCGGCGGGCCGCGAGCGCGTGCGCTTCACCTTCCACCAGATCGCCCGCCAGGGCGGCCATGTGAAGGGGGTGCTCAGTACCCGCTCTGCGCGACCAGCGGCAGGATCACCGTGGCCAGGAAGACCATCAGGATCCCGGCCGCGATCATCACCTTGACCTTGAGGATGTGTCCGAAGACGGCTACGAGGAAGCCCACCCCGAACAGGATCAGGTAGGGCTTCGGGTCGGTGCCGAAGCTCGGGTCCGGATCGATGTCGGGGCGCTCGGGGAGGTCGAACTCCGCGAGCACGCTCAGGATCGTCGCAAGCATGCGTCCGAAAGTATCCTTCGCCGGGTGGCTGAACCCACCGGCAGCGTCGAGCAGATGCGCGAGGGGCTCGGCGAGGTGGGCTACCTCGCCGCCGAGTCGACGGCGCTGGTCGCCTTCCTCGCGGCCAAGCTGGGCAAGCCCGTGCTCGTGGAGGGCCCCGCGGGCGTGGGCAAGACCGAGCTGGCCAAGGCGCTCTCGCGGGCGACCGGCCGCAAGCTGATCCGGCTCCAGTGCTACGAGGGCCTCGACGAGTCCAAGGCCCTGTACGAGTGGAACTACCGCAAGCAGCTCCTGCGGATCCAGGTCGAGGCCTCCGGCACCGGCTGGGAGGACGTGCAGGAGGACATCTTCGGCTCGGAGTTCCTGCTCACCCGGCCGCTGCTCCAGGCGATCGCCGAGGACGAGCCGGTCGTGCTGCTGATCGACGAGATCGACAAGACCGACCAGGAGTTCGAGGCGATGCTGCTCGAGGTCCTCTCGGACTTCCAGATCTCGATCCCGGAGCTGGGCGTGGTGGAGGCCAAGAGCCGGCCGCTGGTGCTGCTCACCTCCAACAACTCGCGCGAGCTGACCGAGGCGCTCAAGCGCCGCTGCCTCTACCTCTGGCTCGACTACCCCGAGATCGAGCGCGAGCTGGAGATCGTCCGCCTGCACGCGCCGGAGCTCGACGAGACGGTGGCGCGCAAGCTCGTGGAGATCATCCACATGGTCCGCAAGCTCGACCTGAAGAAGCCGCCCTCGATCGCGGAGTCGGTCGACTGGGCGCGCGCGCTGCTGATGCTCGGCGCGGACGACATCGACGGGAGCGTGTTCGAGCGGACGATGAGCATCATCGTCAAGCACCGGACCGACCTCGACGTGGTGGCGGAGCGGGTCGGGGTCAAGATCGGCGATGGCGTCCTCCCCCGGGTCGCCGGGCAGTAGCGGCCTGGACCCGACCCGCCGGGCGATGATGGCCGGCGGGGGGCGCAAGGGCGGGAAGGCCCTCTACGGCGGGCTCCCGGAGGCGGGACCGCCCGGGTTCGCGCCGCGCGTGCTCGAGCTCGCGGACGAGCTGCGCAGGGAGGGACTGGCGGTCGGCACGAGCGAACTGCTCGACTCGTTCGAGGCCCTCGCCGAGCTGAGCTGGACCGCGCAGGAGGACTTTCGCGAGGCGCTCGCCGCGACGCTCGCCAAGTCGCAGGAGGACCGGCGCGTGTTCGAGATCGTCTTCGACCGCTTCTTCTTCCGGGCGGTGGAGCGCGAGGCCGTGGAGCGCGGACTGACCGAGCAGCGCTACGAGGGCGGCGAGCGGCTCGACTTCGACCAGCTCCGCGAGCGCATCCGGGAGGCCGTGCGGGAGGGCTCGGACGGGGAGATGCGCGACATGGCGCGCCTGGCGATCGCCGCGTTCGGCCGCCAGGGCGAGGGCTCCGGCGTGATCGGCGTGGACGTGCAGCGCATCCGCCGCGCGCTCGAGCTGAAGGGCGAGACCGGCTCGCGCGACCCCGGCCAGGAGCCGCCGCCGGACACCGTGCCGCAGGAGCGGCTGCGCGAGTTCGAGCGCCACCTCCGGCGCGAGCTGGAGCGCGCGCTGATCGAGCGCACCCAGTCGCTGCCGCCGGCCAAGCCGCTGCGCGAGTTCGACCGCGCGCTGCCGAGCGGGCCGCTCCAGGACCTGGCCGCGGTGCACCGGGTGGTCGCGCAGCTCAAGCGCAAGCTCGCCTCGCAGGGCCACGACCCGCGCGGCAGGCGGCGCTCGTCCGTGGTGGACGTGCGGCGCACGATGCGCGCTTCGCTCGAGACGGGCGGCGTGCCGCTGCGGCTGCGCTACCGCGCCAAGCGGCCCAAGCGGCCGGAGCTGTACGTGCTGTGCGACGTCTCCACGAGCGTCACCAGCGCCAGCGTCTTCTTCCTGAGCGTGCTGCACGCGCTGCACGACTCGTTCCGCAAGCTGCGGACCTTCGTGTTCGTGGAGCGGGTGTCCGAGGTGACCGAGGTGTTCGAGCGCGAGCGCTCGTTCCAGGCGATCTCGCACGCGATCGCCACCGACGCGGGCGTGGCCGACGTCTCCGGCTACACCGACTACGGGCGCGTCTGGGTCGAGTTCCTGGACGACATCGTGGACGACCTCGACCCGCGCTCCACCGTGATCGTGCTGGGCGACGCGCGCACGAACGGCCGCGAGCCGCGCGCGCAGGCGTTCGCCGCGCTGAGCGAGCGCGCCGGGCGCACGTTCTGGCTCAACCCCGAGCCGAGGCTCTACTGGAACTACGGCGACTCGGTGATGCAGGTCTACGAGCCGTACTGCGACGGCGTGTTCGAGTGCTGGTCCACGAAGCAGCTCGAGGCGTTCGTGAACGCGCTCGCTGACGTGCGCGTGGGGCAGCCCGCGGCGCGCTAGACGTCGCCGCCGGCGGACCGCCGCGGCACCATCAGCCAGATGCGGTCCACCAGGCCGCACGCGAACCCGATCGCGAGGGTGCGCAGGCGCGGGTCGGCGCCGTCCGCGAGCTCCAGCACGTTGCGGCGGTCGCCGGAGTTCGACACGCGCGCGAAGACCGCGCCGTCAGTGTCCCTCAGCTCGTACTCGTACGGCGGGCTGTCCACCTTGTCGCGCAGCATGCCGATCGCCGGCGGGCTCTTCTGGAAGAGCTTCGTCGCGGGCGCCTCCGCGTAGAAGGTCGCCTCGAGCTCGCCCGGGCCGCCGGTGTTGGAGACCGAGCCCACGAGCCCGTGGACGGGATCCTTCACGTAGAGGACCTCGCCCCTGATCTCGAGCTCGAGCAGCTTCGTCCCGAGCCTGTCGGCCAGCCGGTAGTCGAGCACGTTGCGCCGCGCATTGGTGGTGAACGCCAGCGCGAAGAGCGCCCGGAAGACCTTGCTGGCCGCGCTGTCGCGGAAGGTCGGCTCGACCGCGCCGATCACCTGCCCGTCGCGATCCCACACGTCGAACCGCTGCTCGTAGCGCTTCACTCCCACGAGCGGGCGGGCGAGCGCGTTGAAGCCCTCGCTCACCACGAGCACGCGCTCGTCGAACAGGCCCCCCGCCGGCACGCGCCGAACCGTACCGGCCCGGCGATAACATCGCTCAGACGACCACCAGGGGGGCTCGCGGAGGCGGGCTGAGATAGCGCCTGATCCGGCGCTGACCCTTCGAACCTGTGGGGTAATGCCCGCGGAGGGAGCGATGACGACCAGCTTCGAGGCGCCCACGCGACCTCGATCCGCACAGAGGGCCGTGACCGTCCAGGCGGTGACCCGGCGCTTCGCCGGCGTGACGGCGCTGGAGCGGCTCGACCTCGCCGTGGACGAAGGCGAGGTCGTGGCGATCGTCGGGCCGTCCGGGTGCGGCAAGTCCACGCTTCTCGAGCTGGTGGCCGGGCTCCAGCGCCCGGACGAGGGCGAGCTGCTGGTGGAAGGGGCCGCCGCGTACATGCCGCAGCGCGACCTGCTGCTGCCGTGGCGCGACGCGGTCGGCAACGCGGCACTGGCGCTCGAGTCCGCGGGCGTCCCGCGCCGCGAGGCGCGCCGGCGCGCGGCGCCGATGTTCGAGCGGCTCGGCCTCGGCCGGTTCGAGCGGGCGCGGCCGCACGAGCTGTCGGGCGGGATGCGCCAGCGCGTGGCGTTCCTGCGCACCCTGCTGTCGGGGCGGCCGCTGCTGCTGCTCGACGAGCCGTTCGGCGCACTCGACGCGATCACGCGCACTTCGATGCAGGACTGGCTCGCCGGGGCGCTGCAGGCCGAGCCGCGAACCGTCCTGCTCGTGACCCACGACGTGACCGAGGCACTGCTGCTGGCGGATCGCGTGGTGGTGCTCTCGCCGCGGCCCGGGCGCGTGGTGGCCGAGCTCCGCGTGGAGTTGCCGCGCCCGCGCCTCCGGCGCGAGCTGGTGGGCGACCCGGTCTTCGCCGAGCTCGAGCGGCGCGCGCTGGAGGCGCTCGGATGCTGAGGCGCCGCCTCCCCGCCGTGAGGCGCCACCTCCCCACCGCCCTGCTGCTGCTGGCCGCGGTCGGCGTCTGGCAGGCGGTCGCGAGCCTCGAGTCGGTCGACGACCTCACGCTCGCCTCGCCGGTCGAGACGGCCGGCGCGTTCGGCGACGACGGCGACCTGCTGCTCGACAACACGCTCACCACGCTGTGGGAGGTGCTGCTGGGGCTCGCGATCGCGGTCGCGCTCGGCGCGGGCGCGGCGATCGTCATGCACCTCGCACGGCCACTCCGCGACGCCGCCTACCCGCTGCTGATCGCCTCCCAGGCCGTGCCGATCGTGGTGATCGCGCCGCTCCTGATCCTCGCGTTCGACTACGGCATCGGCCCGAAGATCGCGATCGTCGCGCTGATCTGCTTCTTCCCCGTGACGGTGAACCTGCTGGACGGCCTGCGCGCGGTGGAGCCGGACCTCCTCAAGCTCATGCGCAGCATGGGGGCGTCGCGGCTCGCGACGCTGTGGAAGGTCGAGCTGCCGTGGGCCCTCCCCCAGCTCTTCAGCGGCCTGAAGATCGCGGCCACCGTGTCCGTGATCGGCGCGGTCTTCGGCGAGTGGGCGGGCGCCGACGAGGGGCTCGGGCGGCTCGTGCTGCTCGGCATCAACCAGCTCGAGACCCCGCGCGTGTACGCGGGCGTCGTGCTGCTCACCGCCATGGCCCTGCTGCTGTTCGTGATCGTGTCGCTCGCCGAGCGCGCGGCTGTCCCCTGGAGTCAGAGAGAGGTGCGCTCGTGAGGAAGACGATGGTGCTGATGGCCTGCGCGGTGCTGACGCTCGGTGCCGGCTGCGGCGAGCGCGAGGAGACCACGGAGCCCGGCGGCAGCGCGGAGCTGCGGCTGATGCTCGACTTCTTCCCGAACGCCGACCACACTCCGATCTACGCGGCGCAGGCGGGCGGCCACTTCGAGGCGCTGGGGCTGGACGTGCAGGTGCGCGCGCCGAGCGACCCCGCCGCGCCGCTGCGCCAGGCCGCCGCCGGCCGGGTGGACGTCGCGGTCTCGTACACGCCGGAGGTCATGCGCGCACGCGACAAGGGTGAAGAGGTCGTGGCGGTCGGCGCGCTGGTGCAGCGCCCGCTCACGTCGATCGTGTCGCTGCCCGACGCGCGAATCCGCAGCCCGCGTGACCTGCGCGGCCGTGAGGTGGGCACCGCCGGGATCGACTACCAGTCCGCGTTCCTCCAGGCGATTCTCGAAGAGGCCGGCGTGGAGCCCAGCGACGTCAAGGAGCGCAACGTGGGCTTCGACCTGACCCCGGCGCTCCTGACGAAGAAGGTCGACGCCACGCTCGGCTCGTTCTGGAACTACGAGGGCACCGACCTGCGCCTGAAGCGGCGCGACCCGCGGATCATCCGCGTGGACGAGGCCGGCGTGCCGCCCTACGACGAGCTCGTGTTCGTGGCGAGCGAGAAGACGGTCGAGGAGAAGGGCGACCAGATCCGCGGCTTCATGGGCGCGCTGGCGCGCGGCGTGCGCGACCTGCGCGCCGATCCCGAGCGGGGCCTCGGCGCGCTGCTGCGGGCCAACCGCGACCTCGACCCGCGGCTCCAGCGCGAGGTGCTGAAGGTGACGCTGCCGCTCTACGCGCCGCCGGCGGGGCGGCCGTTCGGCTGGCAGGACCCGCGCGAGTGGGACGCCTTCGGGCGCTTCATGCGCGATGCCGGGCTGATCGAGAAGCCGGCCGAGAACGCCTTCACGAACGACCTGCTGCCCGGGTCCGGGCTCTAGCTAGCGCACCCGCACGGTCTGCCCCATGGAGGTGGGGTGGACGAGGCAGGTGAGCCGGTACGTCCCCGGCACGTCGAACTTGAAGCTGGCCCGCCCGCCGACCTGTCCGGAGTAGAGCGACGAGAAGCCGCGCGGCCCGTTGGCCACGGTCACGGTGTGCGGCTGCGACCCCTTGAAGTCCCAGGTCAGCGTCTGCCCGCGGCGCACGTCGAGCTTGGCCGGCCGGTAGTAGCTGTCGGCCACCGTGATGGCTCCGCCCGTGAAGGGAGCGAACGCGCCGCGCGGCTTGTCGAGCTGCGGCACGCGAAGGTCGTGGTTGGGCGTCTTGTCGTAGCGCGCCGGGCGGCGCAGCTCGGTGATGTCGGTGGGCATCGGTCCGCACTCCTGCACTGAGTCGTCGCGCACGATGTGCAGGACCCAGAAGCCCATGGCGGCCACGTGCAGGTTGTGGTTGTCGTGCACGGCTCTTCGCCGCAGCACCTCCCCCGCGCGGATCGGCACACCCTGCGAGGTGCCGAACGTCCCGTTCGCGATCGGCCCGGGCTCGTGCAGGATCGGGCGGATCGTGTTGTAGATGTGGTCGCCGGTACCGTGGTAGACCGGCGCGTTGAAGAGGCCGCGGTTGCAGGTGTCGCTCGCGAGCGTCTGGCGCTTGCCGCCGCCGTGGTTGTGCGAGGAGGCCATCAGGATCCGGCCGTTGACCGGCGAGGTCCAGGTGGAGGTGTCCACGAAGTTCGAGCCCTTCCGGCCGCCGCCCGGGATGTCGTAGGCCATGCCGTTGCCGCGGCAGCCGACGACCGTCGGGTAGACGGGCTCGCGGTCGTCCTCCGTGTAGTAGACCTTCGTGCGCACGTAGACCTTCTTGGGCCGCTTCACGTGGTTCATGACCATCGCGACGAGCGTCCAGTTCGGGGCCGCGCCGCTCGCCAGGCGGTTGACGATCCCGTAGCGCGCGCGGCGCTCGGCGGGCACGACGTCGAAGTTGCCGTCCGGGTGCTCCTCGCCGCGGCCCGCGATGAAGCCGAGCCCCGACCAGCAGCTGCCGGCCGAGTCGCCCTGGCGCCCGGGCGCGAAGTAGAGGAGGTGGTGGATCATCATCTGCGCGTTCGACAGCGGCGTGGCGTCGGGGTCCTTGCTGTCCACGAGCACCTGCTCCCTGATGCCGGTCACGTAGCCCGGCCGGTCGGGCGCCTCGACGCCGTTCGCGCGCAGCGTGAGGCGGTGCGTGTCGTGCACGTACGGGAGCGTCTGGATCGCGGGCGAGTAGAGCGTGAGCTCCCTCTCCTCCGCCGAAGCCGTCTGGGGGGCGAGCCCGACCAGGAGCAGCCCGAGTATCGGTATGACCTTGCGCATGCGAGTACCCGCGGGCCCGCGGGTCCCTCCACCCTAACCCGGGTGCGGCGCCGCCGCTACCGCAGCTTGACGCGGCGGCTCACGATCATCGGCCGCGGCGAGCCCCCGCCGCGCGCGCGGACCGTGAACGAGACCCATGGCTTGCGGCCGGCGCGCAGCGCCTTGCGGACGGCCTTGGCACGGTCGCGCCCGAAGCGGACGCCGAGCGTTCCCGCGCGGCGCGCCTTCAGCTTCCTGGCGGCACCCTTCGCCGCGGCCGGCTCGGCGCCCGTTCCCGGCAGCAGCAGGGCGGCCGGGGTCGCGGTGCACGCGCGGCTGCAGCGGACCGCCAGTCGCAGCGCGCCGTCGGAGTCGAGCCGCGGCTCACTCGGCGCCTCCACGCGCACGTCCGGCGGGAACGGCAGCTCCGGCGCCTCCGGGTCCTCGCGCATCGCGATCCGCACCTCGGCGAGCCCGTAGCGCCCCTGCGACCAGATCGCCGCCGCCTGGCGCGCGTCGCCCAGCGCCACCAGTGCCGGGCCGGCGCCCGGCCCGGCGATCCGCTCGGGCGCCGAGAAGCCGCCGCCGAAGCGCCGCTCCGAGGCCATCAGGCGCCACTCGGACGGGTCGGAGCCGGCGGGCGTGAGCCAGGCGGCCAGGATGTCGCCGCGCAGGTTGACGGCGGCGTCGACCGAGTGGCCGTCCTCGGCGATCGTCGTCGGGCCCTCGACCGTGCCGTCGGGGCGCAGCGCTGCGTGCTTCACGTCGAGGCGCTCCTGTGCACGCCCCTGGATCGCGACAACCGACGCCGTGCCGTCCGGCTCGGCGAGCAGCGGGTCGTAGCCGTTGATCGGCAGCTCGCCCGGCTCGCCCCACCCGGTCACGGGATCGCGCCGGACGATCACGCTCGTGACCGGCTGGCCGGTGAGGACGCCCTTCGGCGACAGGAGAGTGACGCGGCCGGCGTCGTCGAGCGCCAGGTCCGGTAGCGCAATCGACGGAAGCGGCGGCGCCTCCGGCGGTCCGAATCCGCCGCCCGGCGGGCGGTAGGAGAGCGCCGCGCTGCTGCCGTTCGCGCGCATGTACGAGATCGCGCCGGCGCCGGCGGGGTTGACGGCCGCCTTCAGGATGCCGCCGCTGGTGTAGCGCTCGATCCACTGCGGCGAGCTCCACGCACCGGCCGCGGAGCGGGTGGCGGCGCGGACGCTGTGCCCGCAGCCCTGCTCCGGAGCGCCCTCCTCCCGGCACTCGTCGACCAGCCAAGCCGTGACCAGATTGCCCGCGTCGTCGCCGGCGAGCGTCACGGCCGTGCCGAGCGGGTTCAGCCCGGGGGCGACCGCCGCCGGCGCGCCGAAGGCGCGACCCGGGCGCGCGTCGGCGACCACGAGCCGGTTGCCCGCGTCCTGCCAGGCGGCACTCGCGCGGCCGAGCGGCGTGAGGATCACGCTGACCCCGCCGCGAGCCGCGCCGAGCTCGCGCGGCTCGGTCCACTCGCCCCGGGGCGCTCGCCACGCGTAGACGAAGGTGCTCGACCGGCCGTCGGGGGCCGGGCGCGTCCAGAGCGCGAGTGCGTCGCCGCGCGCGTCGATCAGCACGCGGTACGCGCTGCCCGCGCCGGTGTCCAGCAGCTGCGGCTCCGACCAGCGCAGGTCGGCCTGCGCCGGAGCGGCGCCCGCGAGCGCGATGGCGAGCGCTACGGCAGCAGTGAGGCGGCGCATGCTCGTCTGAGTCTGGGCACGGGGGCGCCGGGCGTCAAGCGGCCGCCGCGCGGGCCGGCGGCGCGGGCGGGTCCTCGCCCAGCGCGGTGCACGCGCTCGCGCTCACGCGTTCGAGCACCTCTTCGATCGTGCGGGCCTCCTCGTCGGTCAGCAGGCTCGCGAACGCCGTCTCGACCTCGCGCAGGTAGACCGGGCGCATCATCTCGTGCGTCGTCCGGCCGGACTGCGTGAGGGTCACGCCGAAGCCGCGGCGATCGGTCGGGCACGCCTTCCGCTCGACGAGGCCGGCGGCCGTCATGCGGTCGAGCAGGCGGGTGAGCCCGCTCGGGGTGAGGGCGACGGCATAGCCCAGGTCGCGCGGCCGCAGCCCCTCCTCGGAGGCCTCGTCGAGCGCGCACAGCACGTCGTACCAGGCGAGCGGCGGGAGGTCCTCGTTCCGCAGGGCGGTCTCGATCCGGTCGGTCACGGTCGTGCGGGCCCGCAGGATCGAGCGGAGCGCCTCGAGCTTGGCCTCGGTCGGTTGTGCCACGTGCCTCATTGTACCGGCAATAGTTGACACGTCAACAAGTCCTGCTACGGTGTTCATTGCGCAGTCAACTACTGCGGCGTCAACAACAGGAGGCACATCAAGTGAGCACCGCAACTTCTCCCGTCGGGGTAGCGATCCCCGCGGGCACCTGGACCGTCGACCCGATCCACTCGACGATCGGCTTCGAGGTCAAGCACTTCGGCATCTCCACCTTCCGTGGCCGCTTCACCGGCTACGAGGGCACCATCGCGACCGGGGAGGGCACGCTCGAGCGCGTGGAGGGCACCGTGCGGGTCGACAGCGTCGACGTCCGCGACGCCCAGCTGGCCGGCCACCTCCAGAGCGAGGACTTCTTCGCGGCCGAGCAGTACCCGGAGATCGCCTTCCGCAGCACCGGCGTCCGCGACGCGGACGGGCGCGTCGAGCTCGACGGCGACCTGACGATCCGCGGCGTCACCCGCCCGGTCACCCTCGAGGTCGAGGTCGACGGCGCGGGCGAGGACCCGTACGGCGGCACCCGGCTGAGCCTGGTCGGCCGCGGCGAGATCGACCGGTTCGACTACGAGATCCCGTTCAACGCGAAGACCCCGAACGGCGCGCTCGTGGCGGGCGAGAAGGTCCGCCTCGTGCTGTCGGTCGAAGCGGTCAGGGAGGCATAGGGACATGAGGATCCTCGCGATCTCAGGCAGCTTCCGGCGCGGCTCGCTCAACACCGCACTCGTGCGCACGGCCCGCGGCCTCGCCCCCGAGGGCGTGGAGGTCGAGCTCTACGAGGGGCTCGAGACGATCCCCGCGTTCTGCCAGGATCGCGAGGCCGTCCTCCCGGAGCCCGTCCAGGACCTGAACCGCCGCATCCGGGAGGCCGACGCGCTGCTGGTGGCCACGCCCGAGTACAACGGCTCCGCCCCGGGCGCGCTCAAGAACGCGCTCGACTGGGCGTCGCGCCCGCACGGCGCGGCGCCCCTGGTGGCCAAGCCGGCGGCGGTGGTCGGCGCCAGCACGACCGCGTACGGGGCGCAGTGGGCGCAGGAGCAGATCCGGCGCGCGCTCACGCTCTCGGGCGCGATGGTGATCGACGGCGAGCTGGCCGTGGGCCGCGCCGGCGAGAAGGTCGCGGCGGGCGAGCTGATCGACCAGGAGTCGCGCGACGCCCTGGCCCGGATCGTGGCCGACCTGGCCGACGCCGCGGCCGCGCTGAAATCGCAGCAGGACGCGATGGCCGCGTAGGATCGCCGCCCATGGCGAAGGGACGGCGCATGAGCGGCAGGACCGCGCTGATCGTGCTCTTCCTCGTCGTGGGCGGCCTCACCCTCGCGGGCACCGGCCTGCTCCCCCAGCCGGACGAGTTCCGGCACGACGTCGAGTCGTGGGGGATCGCCGGGGTGCTCGGCGTGGCCGGGCTCGCGATCGCCCACGCGATCGTCTCGTTCCCCTCCGAGATCCTCAACATCGCCGCGGGCTACGCGTACGGGTTCGGCCCGGCGCTGCCGCTGATGATGGCCTCGTGGACCGCCTCGTGCCTGCTCGCCTACTGGCTCGCGTACCGGTTCGGCGAGCGCATCGCCACGCGGCTCGTGGAGCCGCAGGCGCTCGAGCGGCTGCAGGAGTGGGCGCTCGACGCGCCCGTGCCCGTGCTGCTGGCGGTGCGGGCGATCCCGGTGGTGCCGATCAACCTCGTCTCGTACGCGGCCGGGCTCGCGCGGATGCCCCTGTGGCGCTTCACCTGGACGACCGTCGTGGGGCTGACCCCGCAGTTCGCGCTGCCGATCTACGCCGGCAGCCAGGCGCGCGACGTGGCGATCACCGACCCGACCATCTGGGGCGCGACGCTCGCGTGGTTCGCCCTGATCGCGCTGGGCTGGCTGGCGTACCGGCGACTGACCCCTTCAGGTACGGAGCGCTGAGCATGTACTTGCCGGCCAGCGCCTGGTACGGCTCGTACGGCTCGAAGAACTCGTGGACCTCCTGGACCGTCGCGCGGCGGCCGAGGCCGGCCAGCTTGCCCACGATCTTCAGGTAGGCCACGTCGCCGGCCGGGAGCTTGTCGTCGCGTCCCTGGCCGTGGAGGGCGAGCGACTCGATCGTCCAGGGGCCGATCTCGCGGATGGCGAGCAGGCGCTCCCAGGCGGGCTCGTGCTCGTTCAGGTCGATGCGCCCGGCAGCCACCTCGCGGCTCGCGCGGATGAGGGCCTGCGCGCGGGCGGCGGCCAGGTCGCACGACTGGAGCTCGGCCTGGCAGCAGTCCGCGAGCCGCGCCGGCGAGGGCGCGTCGCGCAGCGTGCCGCAGTGGCTGCGGCGGCCGTAGCGGCGCACCAGCATCCGCTGGATCGCCGACGCGCGCTGCGACTCGATCAGCTGCTCCGTGATCGCCCAGGCGAGCGCCTCGAACGGCTCGGGGCGGCGCAGCGGGCGGATCCACGGCTGCCGCCGCACGAGCGGCCCGATCAGCGGATCCCAGCGGAAGCGGCGCACGAACGGGCGGATGTCGTGGTCGAGCCCGAGGGCGAATCGCATGCGCTCGGCGGCGTAGAGGGCGCCGGCCCGGGTCGGGGCCTCGGCGCGGAGGCGGACGGCGCCGGCGATCGGCCACGCCCGCACCAGCGCCTGCTCCGGGCAGTGGAGCACGCGCGTGAGCGCGCCGTCGCGCCGGCGCAGCACGCCGTCGCGGCCGGGTGGCGGGAACTTGTACGGGCCGGGCGGGCGGAGGTCGAGCTCGACGGCGGCTTGCGCCATCTACCGCTTGAGCATGTGCACGTCGACGAGGAACGACCTGGTGGCCGTGACCTCGAGCGCCTTGCCGCGGCGGCGGCCGCCCACCCGCACGCGCTTGGGGCGGTGCCTGAGGCCGCGCACGACCAGCATCGTGGCGAGCCCGGCCACGATGCCGCCGGTGGCGGCGACCATGGGAGCGGCGAGCACCGCCTCGGGCCGCCCGTCGAGGTCGCGCCGGCCGGCCGCCGGGACCGGTAGGGCGTTGCCCTCCTCGTCCACGACGTCAGGAGCTGTGTAGGGGGCGTCCTCCACGAGCAGGCGAGTCTACCTGGGCTCGATGACGCGCTCGTACACCCGGTACTTCTTCACGATCCGGCCGTTCATCGCCTCCATTCCGCGGTTCATCGCGGTGTTGGTCTCGAGGATCCAGCCGGTCTCGCCGCCCTTCAGGTACCTGTGCCGCTCGGCGGTCTCGAAGTGCTCGACGTAGAGCCCGGCGGCCACCCCCGTGTGCTGGTACTCGGGCCGCACGCCCAGGAACCCGACCCGCACGCGGTCCACCCGCCGCATCCCCCAGAGGAAGCGGATCCAGCCGAACGGCAGCAGCCGCCCGTTGAGCTTGCGGAAGACCTGGTTCACGTCGAGCGCCGTGAGGGCGAAGGCCACGAGCTCGCCCTGCCGGTTCTCCGCGGCCATGAGCCAGTCCGAGTGCAGCACCGGCCGCGACTCCCTGGCCGAGTGCACCATCTCCTCCACGCGCAGCGGCACGAAGCCCCAGTTGTCCTTCCACGCCTCGTTGTAGATCGCCACGAAGCGCTCCATCTCGCGGTCGATCAGCTCGCCGACCTCCACGTGGCGGATCGTGATCCCGTGCTCGGGCTCGAGCCGCTCGGCGAGGTCGAACATGACCGGAAGCATCTTCTCCTTGTCCGTGACCTCCAGCGTCCACATGAAGAGGTCGATCGCCTTCGCGAGCCCGGCGCCCTCGAGCAGCGGCTGGTAGTAGCGCGGGTGGTAGGGCTGCTTGACGTAGGGGCGGATGTCGTGGCCCTCGATCAGGAGCCCCGCCTCGTCGTTCATCGAGAAGTCCATCGGCCCCACCATCCGGTCGCGCCCGCGGGCGCGGAGCCAGCTCTCGGCGGCGGCGAGGAGCGCCGCGGCCACCTCCGGGTCGTCCTCGGACTCGAAGAAGCCGAACATGCCCCAGTCGTTGCCGTGGTAGGTGTTGAAGTCGTGGTCGAGCTGGGCGCTGATGCGGCCCACGGGCCGGCGCCCGCGCCAGGCCAGGAAGTACTCGGCCTCGGCGTGCTGGAACCAGGGGTTCTTGCGCCTGTTCAGGAAGCGCTTGCGCTCGAAGACGAGCGGCGGAACCCAGTTCGGCTCATTAGAGTAGATCCGCCAGGGCAAGCGGATGAAGCGCATGAGGTCCGCGCGCGAGCGGACTGGCCGTACTTCGACTGAGACAGACACTCTGCCGGCGACCCTACCGACGCGATGCCCGAGACCGTCATCGACCTCTTCGAGAAGGCCCGCACCCACGAGCGGCGGGAGCTGCTGCAGGCCGCCCGCGAGCACGACCTGATGCCGTACTTCCGGCTGCTCGAGGGCGAGGCCGGGCCGGTCGTGGAGATGGAGGGCGCCGAGCGGGTGATGCTCGGCTCGAACAACTACCTCGGCCTGAACCGCGACCCGCGCGTGAAGCAGGCCGCCCGCGACGCCCTCGACCGCTACGGCACCGCCCTCACCGGCTCGCGCTTCCTGAACGGCACGATCCCGCTGCACCTCGAGCTCGAGCGCGAGCTGGCGGAGTGGATGGGCGACGAGGACGCGATCGTCTTCACCACCGGCTACCAGGCGAACCTCGGCGCGATCGCGACGCTGCTCTCCCCCACCGACACCGTGATCTGCGACTCGGGCGACCACGCCTCGATCATGGACGCGGTGGCGATGTCGCGCGCCAAGGTGCGGCCGTTCCGCCACAACCGGCTCGACAAGCTCGAGTCGATGCTGAGCCGGGCCACGGGCGACGGCGGCGGCGTGCTGGTCGTGGTCGACGGCGTGTTCTCGATGGAGGGCGACGTCTGCGACGTGCCGCGCGTGGCCGAGCTGGCGCGGGCGCACGGGGCGCGGCTGATGGTCGACGAGGCCCACGGCGTGGGCGTGCTGGGCGCCCGCGGCGCCGGCGCCTGCGAGGCACTCGGCGTCGAGGACCAGGTCGACCTCCGGATGGGCACGTTCTCGAAGTCGCTCGCGAGCTGCGGCGGCTTCATCTCCGGCCCGGCCGAGGTGATCGACTTCCTGCGCGTGCAGTCGCGCGCGTTCATGTTCACCGCCTCGGCGGTGCCCGCGGCGATCGGCTCGGCGCTCGGCGCGCTGCGGATCATCCGCTCGCCCGAGGGGCCGGAGCTGATGGCCAGGCTGCACGAGAACGCGCTCTACCTCGAGAACGGCCTGCGCGAGCTCGGCTTCGAGGTGATCGCCAGCGGACGCGAGGGCGTCCCCACCCCGATCGTCCCCGTCCTGATCGGCGACGACTGGCAGGCCGCGCTCATGTGGAAGGCGCTGTTCGACGCGGGCGTGTACGTGAACGTGGCGCTCTACCCGGCCGTGGAGCGCGGCAGCGCGCTGCTGCGCACGAGCGTCATGGCCACCCACGAGCGCGAGCACCTGGACCGGGCGCTCGAGGCGTTCGACCGCTGCCGGCCCGAGGCGAGCTCGGCCTAGCTAGTCGAGCTCGTCGTCGCCGAGGTCCTCGTCGTCCTCGAAGTCGTCCTCGTCCTCGTCGAAGACGTCGATCACGACCGCTGATTCGGCGAAGTCCGCGGCGCCCGGCGCGCCCAGCAGCCGGCCGGTCAGCTCGTCGCCCGACTCGTGCAGCTCGGCGAGCGCCCGATCGAGCAGCTCGGCGCCGATCCGCCGCGCGTCCCCCGCCTCGGCCGCCAGCAGGGCGGCCCGGCGCAGCAGCTCGCGGATGAACGCCGGGGTGGCGCCGTCCGTCGTCTCCACGATCCGGGCGCGATCGGCGGCGCCGACCTCGAGCCCCTCCGCGTACAGGTCGAGCAGGCGGCCGCGGGCCTCGGCGTCCGGCAGCGGCATCCGCACCGCGAGGTCGATGCGGCCCGGCCGCGCCGCGAGCGCCCGCTCCAGCACCTGAGGGCGGTTGGTGGTGAGCACGAAGACGACGTCCGCGTCCTCGTTGAGCCCGTCCATCTCGTTCAGCAGCTCGAAGAGGAGCGCGTTCGTGTCCTCGAACGCGTCGCGGTCCATGGCGACGAGGTCCACGTCCTCCAGCACGATCATCGCCGGAGTGAGCGTGCGCGCGATCTCGCACGCGAGCCCGATCGCGCCGAAGCCATGGCCGGTCAGGAGGAACGTGGTGCGCTCCGGCATCAGCGTGGCGAGGTACATCGCCGTCAGCGTCTTGCCGGTGCCGGGCGGCCCGTGGAGCAGCAGGCCGCGGCGCAGGTGGCGCCCCGCCTGCCGCAGCTCCTCGGCGTGGGTCGTGAACAGCTCCGTGTGGCGCTCGATCCGCTCGAGGATCCCGCCGCCCAGCACGATCCGCTCGTGCTCCACGCGCGGCAGCCGCCGGACCCGCAGCCCCGCCCCGCCCCACTGCGACTCCGACAGCTCCAGCACGCGCCCTCGATAGACGTTGTGCCGGTCCATCAGCTCGCGCAGCTCGGCGATGAACGCCTCCGCCCGCTCGCGCTCGCCCGCCATCACCTCGATCCCCAGCTCGGCGTCGCCGGGGCCGTCGTCCTCGCGGGCGAGCATGAGCACGAACGGCTCGCCGGAGCCGGCCAGCAGCCACAGCCCCGCGCGCACGCAGCTGATCCGGCGCTCGCCGACCTCGACCGGCTCCCACTCCGGAGCGCCCGGCTCGGGCAGCGGCGGCCCGAACTGCCCGCGCGCGGGCTGGGCCAGCTCGGCGAGCCCGACCCGGAAGCCCTGCATGGCCGAGAGGCCGACGAGCTCGCCGTCGTGCCCGTCCGCCTCGAGCCAGGCGTCGAGCGCGACCTGGAAGTTGACCCGCTCGTACCCCCGCAGCGGCGTGGAGACGACCGGCAGCTCGGCCGGCTCGGCGCCGAGGTGCTCGCGGAGCCTCACCCGGATCACGGGCTCCCGCTCCGGTTCGGCCTCGGCCTGGTCGTGCGCCCACTTGGAGAGGCGCGTGAACGCCCGCGCCAGCTCGGCTGGGTCGATCTCGCTCACACCAGCGTGTGGACGTTCATGAGGTTGGTGCCCCCCTCCACGCCCATCGGCACGCCGGCCGTGATCCCGATCCGGTCGCCGGAGCCGGCCAGCCCGGCGGCGCGCGCGGCCTCGACGCAGGTGTCCAGCAGCCCCATCGTGTCCTCGGGCTCCTTGTGCAGCGCACCCTGCACGCCCCAGTAGAGGCAGCAGCGGCGCACGACCTCCACCCGCGGCGACAGCGCCAGCGTCGGCACCTGCGGCCGGTGCGAGGAGAGCAGGCGGGCGCTGCGGCCCGTCATCGTCGGGCAGACCAGCGCCTTCAGCCCGAGCTGGTAGACGGCCCCCACGGCCCCGAACGCGATCGAGGCGTCCACGTCGCCGCCGCGCAGCCCGCGCTCGGTGAGCATGCGCCAGTACGGCAGCTCGCGCTCGGTCGCCTCGCAGATCGCGCCCATCATCCGGATCACCCCGGCGGGGTCGCGCCCGATCGCGGTCTCCTGCGAGAGCATCACCGCGTCGGTGCCGTCGAAGATCGCGTTGGCCACGTCGGTCACCTCGGCGCGCGTCGGGCGCGTGGACTGCACCATCGACTCGAGCATCTGCGTGGCCGTGATCGACGGCTTGGCCTTCTGGCCCGCCACGTAGAGGAGGTGCTTCTGCACGAGCGGGACCTTCTCGATGGGCAGCTCGATCCCGAGGTCGCCGCGCGCGACCATGATCCCGTCGGCGGCGTCCACGATCGTCTCCACGTTCTCGGCCGCCTGCGGCTTCTCGATCTTCGCCAGCACCGGGATGTCGCTGTCGTGCCCGGCCAGGTGGTCGCGGACCGGGCGCAGGTCGTCGGCGGTCTTGATGAACGACAGCGCCATCATGTCCACGCCCATCCGGACCCCGGCGTCGACCAGCTTCAGGTCGTCGGCGCTCACGGCCGGCAGCGACATCGTCACGTTCGGCAGGTTCATGCCCTGGCGCGATCCGACCGTGCCCCCCACCTCCACCTCCACCTCGGCGTCCTCGGCGCCGGTCTCGCGCACGCGCAGGCGGATGGCGCCGTCGGCCAGGTAGACCACGTCCTGGGGATTGAGCAGCTCGGCGAAGCCCGGCCACGCGACGGGCAGCCGCTTCGAGTCGCCCTCGATCCGCTCGGCCGTCAGCTGCACGCGGCTGCCCACCTCGAGGTGGGCCACGTCGCCGGCCACCGGGCCGATCCGGAGCTTGGGCCCCGGCACGTCCTGGAGCACCGCCACCTGGCGGCCCACGCGCTCGGCGGCGGCGCGGACCATCTCCGTCGTCTCGGCGTGGTGCTCGGGGTTGGCGTGGGCGAAGTTCAGGCGCGCCACGTCGAGCCCGGCATGGATCATCCGCTCGAGCACCTCCGGGTCGCGCGACGCGGGACCGATCGTCGCGACGATCTTCGTGGACCGCATCGGGGGGAGGTATACACCTCACGGGGGACCCACGCGAACCACGGTCGCGCCCGGCGCGTGGCGTGCATAGGCAGAGGCCCTGCCCCGATTGCGGTGGCCCGCTGAAGAAAAGACCGCTCTTAGCGGGCGAGCTGGTTTCAGGGCGGTTGACCCCCGGGGAGGTCACGTCTTAGTTTTCAGGCCGCCGCAGCGACCACCGGTGAGTCGGGGTTGGGGAGGCCGAGTAGAGACACACCGGAGTCGTCGGTTCGCCGCGGCTTGGAGCACTTACAACTTCTGTTTTCCGGGGAGGATGGGATGGGCGACACCGCCACGACTACTGCTGCGCCTCAACACCTGAGGGCGCTTCACCACGCGAACCGGGTCAGGCTGGCCCGGGCCGAGCTGAAGCGCAAGGTGGCCGCGCAGCAGGTGTCCGCGGCGGAGGTCGTGCTCGACTGCCCGTGGGAGGCCGCGAGCATGGAGATCAGCGACCTGCTGATGAGCCAGCGCCGCTGGGGCCGGGCCCGCTGCCGGCGGCTCCTGCTCTCGCTGGGCCTGCCGGAGAACAAGCAGATCGGCACGCTCACCTCGCGCCAGCGCCAGGCGCTCGCCGCGGTGCTCTCGGCCAAGGCCGGGGCCAACCGGATCCTCGACGGCGAGGCGCTCTCTACGGCGTAGGCGGGGTCCCGCCGGGCGTAGGCGGGGTCCCGCCGGGCGGGGGCGTCCCGCCGGGCGGGGGCCCGAACCCGGGCGCGCGCGTCGCGAGCTCCACGATGTGCCCGTCCGGGTCGCGCAGGTAGATCGACTTGAAGAACTGGCGGTCGAGCACCTCGGTGCAGCCGACGCCGCGCGACTGGAGGTAGTGCCGCCAGCCCTCGAGCTCGTCGGCGGTCTCCACCAGCAGCGCGAAGTGGTGCGTCGACCCGCGGCCGACCTCCCCCTCCTCCATCTGGGGGTACTCCATCACCGTGATCACCGTGCCGGGGGTGCCCTCCGCGTCGCCGAAGTAGAGGTGCCGGGCCGAGGGATCGTCCTGATTGACGCCATGCTCCAGCAGCCGCAGCCCCAAGAGGTCGCGGTAGAAGGCGGCGGACCGCTCCGCGTTCGCCGTGATCAGGGTGATGTGGTGGAGGCCCCGAATCGCGAGGCGGCGGCTCCCCTCGGTGCTCATTCGCCCCCGTGGAACGGGAGCGGCGACGCGCCCGCGAACAGGAAGAACCAGACGAGGAACGCCACGAGCGCGATGCCGGCGCTGACCACCATCACGCCCTCGAGGGGGACCGAGCCGAGGTCCTGGCGCCCGCGCGCCGCGCGGACCTCCGCGTGCCTTCGGTTGAGCCAGCCGAGAAAGGGGATCAGCATCACGAGGCTTCCTACCACCACCAGGGTCATCGCGGCCATCGCCGCGCCTATCGAGTCGGTCGCACTCTGCACGATCGACCCGACGTAAAGCGCTCCGACCGGCACGCCGACCCACAGCACGAGGCTGCCGACGAACATGATCGCGAGCATGAGCGCGGCGCTCTCGCCCGCACGCACGAGATTGCGCCCGGACGCCACGCCGCTCACCGGAACCCGAGCCCGCCCGAGCGGCGCTTGAACGCCTCGCGCAGCGCCCACCAGGTCCCCATGAAGACCACGCCCGCGACCGGAAGCGACAGCGCGCGGGCGAGGTCGCCGCGGCCGGCCGCGAAGAAGGTGAGCACCATCACCACGAGCGCGCAGGCGGCGGCGAGCAGCGTGGTGTGCGAGCGGTAGCCGGCGAAGTGCTCGCGGATCGACAGCTCGAGCCCGGCCAGCGAGCCGAGCCCGAGCGAGCCGAGGAGCAGGATGCGGCCGTCGCCTCCGCCGACCACGAGGCCGGCGACGAACAGGACGATCGCCAGCAGGACGGCGACCTCGAGGAGCGGGAAGCGGCCCCAGGGCGCCTCGGGGCGCTCGTCGATCGTGGGGCGGCCACGGCGCGCACGGGCGGTGGAGGTGCCGCTCCCCTTCGCGCGCGAGACCGCCTCGGCCCGGCGCCGGCGCGCGGCATCGCGCTCCTCCCGGCTCGTCCCGGCCGGGGAGACGTCGGCGCCCGCTGAGGCGCCACGCTTGCGGCTGCGCTTACCCATTCAGAGCGAGAGACCGGCCGGCGCCGGCACGGCTAACGGACAGCCCGAGGAGATCCGGACCCGCCACCAGTTCATCAGCATCCCGAGGATGCCGAAGCGCGGGCGCACGTGCCACTGCTTGCAGCCGCGCTCGCCGATGTCCTCGTTCTGGATGCGGACCCACTTGTGCTCGGCGGGGTTGAGCAGCATCTCCTCGATGCGCCGGCGGTTGAGCTCCTCGACGTAGGTGCGGTCGCCGAGCACCCGGCGGTTGTGCGCGAGGCGGTCGGCCAGGGCGTCGCGGATCTCCTCCAGCTCGACGAGCGAGAGCACGCGCGGACCGCCGCGCGAGGGCACGCCCCAGTCGAAGCCGGTGCGCGGGAAGGTGGAGCAGAAGAGGGCGCCGAGCTCGGACTCGAGGCGCGCGATCTGCTCGCGCAGCGTGCGGCGGGCGGCAGCCTCGTCCGGCTGCACCTCCGGAAGAACGGGCATGGGCGGAACCGGGGCCGGAACACCCGCGCGCAGATCCATCACATCGGCCATCGGTCCTCCTCGCGTCGCTGCCGCGATCGTAGCATCCGAGGGCGCCGTAGCGAACCCCTTTTGGCGCCCTACTCGGGGGTTCCGAGGACCGTCTCGGCAACGGTCCAGAGCGCCTCGTCCACGCTCACGTCGGGCACGCCCTTGACCTGGATCGCGGCCAGGCGCATGCGCCGCGTCTTCGGGCTCACTCCCTGCCCCTCGGCGAAGTCCGCGAACAGGACCGCGACCGAGCGCTCGGCGTCGGCGATCACCACCTGGCGCGAGGAGAGCGGGCGCCCCTCGCCGCCCAGGCGCTCGCCCGGCGCGGACAGGCGCAGGCCGAGCGGGCCGTCGAGGCGCTCGTCGTCGAAGGCGACCACCGGGACGCCCGTCTCGACCGTCGCGATCGTGAGCGCGTCGTCGAGCACGTTGCGGCTCTCGAAGCCGCCCGCGCGCATCCGCTCCAGCGCGTACGCCTCGACCGGCGTGCGGTGCTCGTCCGGGTCGATCCCCACCTGGCGGAAGAAGACGCGGTAGGCCCACGGGATCGGCTGCTGGCGCAGCGCGACGGCCTTCTGGCCGGTCCAGCGGTTGCTCAGCGCGCGCAGGCGCTCCTTGAGCTCCTGCGGGCTGCGGCCGGTCCGCCCCTCGACGATCGTGGTCACCAGCCGCAGGTCGGGGAACTCCAGCCTCAGCTCCTCGGCTATCCAGCCGACCTCGAGCTGGGGCTCCTCCCTCACGGCGCGATCTTCCGCAGCTCGGCGCGCAGCCGCGCCGGATCGAGCCTGCCGCGCAGCGAGGCGCTCGCGATGCCGCCCTTGCGGGCGAGGATCGTGGTCGGGCAGTCGCCGATCCCGTAGAGGTTGAAGAGGGCGAGGTCGCGGTCGACCACCAGCGGGAAGCCCCAGCGCTTCGCGCGCGCGAGACCCTCGACGTCGGAGCGCTCGCGCTTGCTGATCACGCCGACGAACGCCACCTGCGGGAACTCGCGCCTAACGGCCTCCACGCGGTCGAGCTGGTCCTCGCAGCCCTGCGACGCGTTGGCCACGAACGTCAGGGCGAGCGGCCGGCGGGCACGCTCGTCGCAGATGTTGAAGACGCCCGGGCCGCGCACGTCGCAGGCGGTCTTGGGCGCGATGTTCACGTCCTTGTCGTCGGGCCCGCCGACCGCGAGGGGAGCCGCGAACGGGGGCAGCAGCTCCCCGGGCGGGACGCCCTGGTAGCCCTCGCCCGAGTTGCGCAGCGCGTTGGCCCCCGCCACCACGACGACGACCATGAACGCCACCCCCACCACCCAGCCGTAGCGGCCGCCCGGGCGCTGGGGCTCGCGGGGCTTGCGCGGCTGCGGCTCCGGCTCGCGCTCGTCGAGCTCCTGAAAGCGCTCGGCGGCCGACTTGCGCTGCGGCCCGAGGTCGGCGAAGCGGTCGTCAGGCACGGGTCCGGCGCCGGCCCAGGCGCGGCAGGCGCGGGCGCGGGAGCGACGGGCGCGGCATGCGCGGGCGCGGCACGCGGCGCCGCGGGCCGGACGCCGGGACCGGCTGCACGCGCGGGCGGCGCAGGCCGAAGCTCATGTCGGCGGTGGCGTCCTCGAACGCGTAGCGCGCCGCGCGCAGCAGGCGCCGCGGGCTGAGGTCCCCGCGCCGCACGCGGCCGCGCTCCTCGGCCCAGACCAGCGCCGCCGGCAGCACGACCATCACGCCGAGCAGCGACACCGTCAGGTCGATCACCGTGACGATCCCGAACTGCTGGAGCATCCGGACGTCCGAGGCGATCAGCGCGGCGAAGCCGGCGATGGCGGTGGCGCCCGAGGCCAGGACGGCCGCGCCGGTGGAGGCGTAGGTGCGCTCGAGCGCCTCCTCCGCGTCGTACCCGGCGTCGCGCTCCGCGCGGTAGCGGGCGGACAGCAGCACGCTGAACTCCGTCGAGATCGCGATCACCAGCGCGCCGAGCGTGGCCGACATCGGGTTGAGCGGGATCCCGATCAGGAACAGGATCAGCGACGACCAGCCGGTCGCGAACGCGATCGGGATCAGCGGCACCGCGGCGTCGCTCAGACGGCGACGGATCAGCAGCAGCACGAGGAAGACGGCCGCGAGGCCGGCCACGAGCATCAGGGCGCGGCGCCACTCGGACGCGAGCTTGCCGTTCGACTCCGCGGCGAGCACCGGCAGACCGACGATGTTCGCGGTCACGCCGGGTGGCGGGCCGCCGCGCCCGTTGAGGCTCGAGCGGATCTCCTCGATCACCTCTTGCTGCTGGTCGAACGGCATGAGGCGGATGCCGAACGCGAGGTTGGCGGTGCGGCGGTCGCGCGTGATCACCGCCTGCGAGAAGTACGGCGGCACGGCTGCCAGGAGGCTGCGAGCGTCGCTCCCGGTGCCGGGCGTCTCCCGGAAGAGGTCGGTCAGCGACAGCGCCGGGCAGAGCTTGGGCGGGTCCTCCGTCTGGTTGCACGTGTCCCCGCTCTGCCAGTCGTGCGCCTCCAGCACGCGCTTCTGGAACGCGGTCATCCACGAGATCACGTGCGGCTCGGTCAGGTCGGCGCCGCTGATCATCACGTCGATCTCGCCCGACACGCCGCTCTCGCGCTCGAGCTGGTTGATGTCCTGGAGCGCGCGGAGGTCCTGCGGCACGAGCTTGCGGACGTCGGAGACGAACTCTGTCTGGGCGTCGGCGGCCCAGCCGATCGCGGCGAGCGCGAGCCCGGCGACGAGGACGTTGCGCGGGCGGTCGAGGGCGAAGCCGAGCGCGGCGCGCCCACCGCGGCCGGCGGCGGCGCCGACCCGCGTGGCCCGGCCGGCGGCGAAGCGGCCGGGGCGGCTCCCGGCGACCCGCTCCCAGGCGCGCGCCACGGCGCGGGTGGCGCGCGGCAGCGGCGGCGGCACGTCCGGCCGCGGCTCGGACCAGCGCGACAGCGTGGCGAGGCCCGCGGTGAGCGCGCACGCGAGCGCGAGCCCGATCCCGACGATCACGGTGATCGCGAAGCCGTGGATCATCGGCACCGGCGAGAGCAGCAGCACGAGGAAGCCGGCCGCGGTGGCGAGAGCGGCGCCGGTGATGATCGGGCCGCCGCGAACGGCCGCGGCGCGCGCGGCGCGCGGCCCGCTCTCCCCCTCGTCGTGGCGGCGTTCGTCGAAGCGCGCCTGGAGCTGGATCGCGTAGTCGACCGCCAGGCCGATCAGCACCGGCAGCGCGGCTATCGACGCCATCGTCAGGTCGATGCCGGCGAGCTTCGAGCACCCGTAGGTCATCGCCGCAGCCGCGAGCGCGAGGCCCAGCGGCAGGAGGCGCGTGCGCAGGCGCGTGCGGAACACGATCAGCAGCGTGAGCGCCATCAGCAGGATCGCCGCCGCGAGCAGCACGAGGATCGAGCTCTCGACCGCGTCGCTCAGCCCCTCGACCACGACCGGCACGCCGGTGACGACGTACTTCCCCCCGCGCTGGAGCTTGAACTGGTCCTCGCCGACGGCGCGGTTCACGAGGTCGATGGCCCGCAGGCGCTCGGCCTCGGTCAGGTCGGGGCGCAGCCTGAACTGCACCATCGCGGCGGTCTTGCTCGGGAAGAGGAACGCGAACCGGGGCTTGGGCGTACCGGGGCCGCGACGGGTGTCGAAGACCAGCTGGGAGACGAACTCGGGGTTGTCGATCGCCGGATTCGCGAGCGCCAGGCCGTAGCGCAGGCCGAGCTGGATCGCCTCCTGGGCGAAGCGGTCGATCGCGGCCTGCTCGGCGATCTCGCGAAGCCGCTCCTGCTCAGCCTTCGAGTCGCCCCTCTTGCGGGCGAGCGCCACCGCGTTGTCGCCGAGCTGCTTGGCCTGCTCGCGCGCCTGCCCCTGCTTGGCCTGGAAGCCCTTCTGGATCTCCTGGACGGCGACGCTGATGAACGTGCCGGGGCCGTACACCACCTGGGCGGGCTTCTCCCGGGCGAGCTGGTTGCAGACGGGCGGCAGCTCCGCGCGCACGGTGGCGGGGGCGTTGCCGGCGAGGCACTGCTCGAGCGTGACCAGGCGCTGCAGGTCCTCGGTGAGGACCGTTCGCTGCAGGTCGCCGCGGACGAGCACGATGATGGCGTCGTCGCCGAAGCGGTCGCGGAACCGCTCGGTGGCCTCGAACGTCTCGCTGTCGCGGCCGACGAGCGTGTCCGTGGACGCGCTCGGCTCGAGGCGGGTCGCGAGCGCGACGCCGATCAGCGCGAGCGCGACCAGGACCGCCACCGTCGCGATCGGATGGTCGGTCACGGTCCGCGCGACGCGCCCGAGCCCACCAGCTACGTCGGGACGCCACCCGAACACCCTCTTCAGCACCTGGTCAGCTTAAAGAACGCGATCCGGAGTCGGCGCGATTGCAAGGCGGCGCAACACAGGGTTAACGCACGCCGCGGCGGCTACCCGTCCCGCCGCTACCGCGCCACGGGCGCGGTCGGTGCCGAGTCCACGGTGACCGGCTCGCCGTTTCCACCGTCGCCGGTGTTCGTGACGCGCACGCGGATCGTGTGGTTCACGTCGGCCGCGCGGACCGTGTAGGTCGGGGTCGTGACGCCCGTGCTCGTGCAGTTCGCCCCGGTCAGATCGCAGCGCAGCCAGACCTGGCTGAACACGTACGGCGTGCCGCCCATGGTCCAGAGGCCCTGGTTGTAGCTGAGCGTCTGACCGGTCAGCGGCACGCCGATCACGGTCGGCGGAACCAGGTTCACCGCCGGCGGCGGTCCCGCCTGCGCGCCCGTCGTCCCGCCCGCGGCGAGCGCGGCCACGGCCGCCGCAACGCCCATCCCCCTTCGAGCCCCTCTGGTCATTCGTCCCCCCGGTTCGGTTGCCGCCCCGGTCTACCCCCGGTCGGGCGGGGCCATGCGTCCGATTCCGAGGAAGCGGCGGACGTCGGCGGCCTCCTCCTCGATAGCCCGTGCAGCGGCGGGATCGAGGTCGCCGAACGGGTCCAGCCCGACCTCGCCGCGGTTCAGGCTCCAGGTGGCGGCCGCGCGGCCTTCGGCGAGCGCGAGCGCGCGGAAGATCCCTCCGGAGGCGACGCGCGCGTCGTGCTCGCCGACGATCCACTCGCGCGAGGTCCAGCCGAGCAGGACGGGGTCGAAGGCGCCGAGCAGGCGGGGTGGCGGGGCGTCCTCGGGCGCGGCGCCCCCGGTCAGCTCCAGCAGCCCGTCCTCGCGCTCGTGAATGGACGGCGCGATGGCAGCGAGTCCCGCGCGGGCGTCGCGCAGCGGCAGGCCGGCCCAGCGGGCGAGGTCGCGATCGCTCGCCGGCGCGTGGCCGGCCAGGTAGCGGCGGGCCAGCTCGGCGAGGGAGGCGTCGCGGTCGAGCGGTGGGCGCCGCCGCGCGGAGCCGCCGGCCGGAGCGCGGCCGGCTTCGCCGATCCAGTCGCGCACGAGCGCGTACGCGTGCTTTCCCTCGATCATCGGCCCGCGCACCGCGACCCCCCGCAGCGACGCCAGCGCCAGCACGTGCACGAGCGCCTGCCCCTCCGTGCGCACGCCCGCGGCCGCGATCCGGTCGCGAAGCCGCTCGCGCGCGAGCGGCCCCTCGTCCGCCAGCGCGCGCTCCACCGCGGCCACGCCGCGCTCCGCCGCCGCCTCGTCGACCCCCTCCTGCCCCAGCCGCCGCGTCGTGGCGTGCAGCTGGCGCGGCGCGGTCAGCGCGTGCAGCCAGCCGTGGTCCTCGGCGCGAACCAGGTGCAGCGTCCCGCGGCAGAGCCAGTTGACCACGAGCGACCCGTCGCCGAGCGCGCGGTCGACGTCCGCCGCGGTCAGTCCGCGCGTGCGCGCGCGAACGGCCAGCCGGAAGCCACGCGCGTCCTGCGCCTGGACGGCGAGCAGCCGCTCGGCGACCGCGGCCGGGTCAGGGGCCGGGGGGCCGGACAGCAACTGGGCGCGCAGGCGCTCGCCATTCGTCACGATGTGCAGAGGATGCACGCACGCCGGGGCGCATGCTCTGCGGCCGTCGCCGCACTCGCGGCGTTCGCGGTCGGCTGCGGCGGGGATGACGGTCGCGGCGAGCCGGCCGCCCGGCCGGACGTCTACGTGCCCGAGCCGCGCACGAACCCGCGTCCGGCGGAACGGCTCGAGTGCGTGCGGCCGGGCACGCGCGACGCCGGCGAGGCGTCCCCCACCCGCTCGGATCCGCGCACGCTCGTCCTGCGCCTGCGCGACCTCCCGCGCGGGTTCGGGTTCGCGGTCGGCTACCAGGAGGGCGGCGTCGCGCTGCTTCCGCTCACCGAGGTCGGCGACGAGCTGGGCGCGGCGGTCGACGCGGCCGGCGCGGAGCTCTCGGCCGCCCGCGGGACCTTCGGCCGCGGCCGCATGACACCTCCGCCACAGGAGCCCGGCGCCCCGCCTCCGCCGCCGAGCTGCCCGGACCCGGAGACCGAGGTCGCCGCGGCCGCCGTCGTCGCGTCGAGCCCGGACGGCGCGCGCCGGATCTACGGGCTGAGCAGCTCGCTCGCCGGCTCGATGATCGGCACGAGCGCGCCCGTCGGCGTGCGCGAGCGGACGTCGCCGTCGCCGGTCGCCGTCGGCGAGGAGGCCCAGATGATCGAGTACCAAGCGTTCCCCCGCGAACTGACGACCCGCATGATCGCGTGGCGCGACGGGCGGATCGTGTCGATCGTGCGGGTGCTCGGCGCGGGCGGGCGCGCCGACGTGGAGTTGCTCGTCCGCCTGGCGAAGCGCCAGGCGAGGTACGTGCACGCGGCGCACTAGACAGGCAGCGGCGTACCGGCGGGCGACCCGCCGGGCCCGGGCTTCGCCTTACTCCATCCCCAGCGGGCCGCGGGCCTCGCCGGAGAGGAACTGCCGTACGAACTGGTTGTCCGAGTTGAACAGCTCGCTGGCCGGGCCGGACTCGACGATGCGGCCCTTCCACAGGATCGCGATGTACTCGGCCACGCGGCGCGCGCTCATGATGTCGTGCGTGATGACGACGTAGGCGCCGCCGTTCTCCTCGTGGATCTCCTTGATGAGCTCGCAGAGGAGCGCCGTGCGGACCGGGTCGAGGCCCGAGTCGGGCTCGTCGAAGAGCACGATCTGCGGGTCGAGCACCAGCGCGCGCGCGAAGCCCGCCCGCTTGCGCATGCCGCCCGAGAGCTCGTTCGGCATCTTCTCGCCGGCGCCGGCCAGGCCGACCTCGCGCAGGCGGCGCGTGCAGATCTCGACGATCTCGTCCTCGCCCTTGTCGGTGTGCTGGCGGAGCGGGAACGCGACGTTGTCGAACAGGTTCATCGACCCGAACAGCGCGCCGTCCTGGAACAGCACGCCGAACTTCTTGCGCATCTCGAACAGGTCGTCGTCGCGCATGCCCGGGACGGACTCGCCGTGCACCAGCACGTCGCCCTCGTCCGGGTAGAGCAGGCCGACCATGTGCTTGATGCACACGGACTTGCCGGTGCCCGACGGCCCGAGGATCATCGAGATCTGGTCGTCCGGGATGCCGAGGTTCAGGCCGTTGAGGACCGCGTTGCGGCCGAACGACTTCTTGACGTCGATGAACTCGACGGCGTCGGACTCGGCGCTCTCGCTGCGACCGGTGCGGTCGGTGTGCCAGCGGTACTCGTCGTCCTCGTCGCCGGAGGGCTTGGCCGCCTCGCCCTCGAGCTCCCCGGCGCGCCGGTTCTCCGCCGCC
>DASVVS010000149.1:0-9646 GCA_036386455.1 Thermoleophilaceae bacterium | reverse complement strand
CCGGCGGTGAAGGACCGCCTGCGCGAGTACACCGACGAGGCGGTCGCGCTCGGCGCGGTGGGAGTCCCGACCGTCGCGGTGGGCGGCGAGCTGTTCTGGGGCGACGACAGGCTCGAGGAAGCCGCGGCGGCGGCGCGCGGCGGCTAGCGCTTCAGCGTCCGCTTGCCGGTGCCGTGGCCGTCGTTGCCGGTGGCGTCCTGCGCGTGGGCGACCACCGTGACGGCCGCCGAGCTCCTCCCGCGCAGCGCCGAGCGGCCCGCCTTCGTGAGAGCCATCGACACCGTCGCCTTGCCGGGGCGCGCGAACCCGCGCGAGCCCTTGGCGATCGTGACCGTCCTCTTGCCGCTGCGCATCGTGGCGGCGGCCTGCGCGTTGCCGGACTCGTCGACCGTCAGCTCCACCCGCAGCTTGCCGTTCTTGCGGACCTTCGAGACGCTGCTGTCGAGCACCCGGACGCCCACCCTGGGCGCCGTCGTGTCGCCGGACGGCGGCGGCGGGTTGGGCGTGCCCGCGCCGGTGACCGTCAGCGTGCCGGTCATGAACGGGTGGATCGTGCAGAAGAAGGCGTAGTTGCCGCCCTTCAGCTGCTGCGCTCCCTGCACGAGCGCCTCCTCGCCGGGCCCGAGCAGCGGCGTGCCGAAGACCGGCTTGCCGCCGGCCTGGTCCTTCGCGACCAGGTCGTGCTGCTGGAGGTCGATGTTGCGGAAGAACAGCGCCTCGCCCTGGTCGATCGTGATGACCGAGCTCGAGTACTGGTTGACCGGGACCGCGTAGACGCGCTCGTCGGCCTGCGCGGCGGCGGCGCACGCGAGCAGCAGCGCGATTGCGCTCACTGAAAGAACCGCTGACTGCATCCAACGCCCCCGCCCGGACACAGTCCGGAAGGGTACAGCAGTTATTGCGCCCGGCGCGCGATGGAGAACGATCCGACCGCCGTCGCGAGCAGGCGCCCGTCCTCGTGACGGACCTCGCTCGTGAGAACCCCGACGCTCCGGTTGCGGCGGTCGAGCCGCGAGGTGCAGATCACGTCGCCCTCGGTCGCGGTCTGGATGTAGTTGATGGCGATGTTGATCGTGGCGATGCGCTCGTCGCGCTCGGTCTGCTTCCAGAGCGTCGAGCCCATGCAGTAGTCCACGAGGGCGTAGGTGGCGGCGCCGGAGAGCAGCCCGGCGGCGTTGATGAGCTCGGGCCGGATCGTCATGCGGAGGCGCTCGGGGGCCTCCCATCGGAAGCCGAAAAACCCGCTAACTCCGTCGATCGCACCGCGCTCGGACACGGGCGCGCAGGCTACAGCCGTTATTTTCCGGGGCTCTGAGCAGGGCGTCTCGACCGAGGAGGGTGGCTGTGGCCGGTGCGCTGTGGGACCGTATGGAGGAGCGCTGCGAGCGCTGGAACGTGCTGCGGCATCCGTTCTACACCCGCTGGTCGGCGGGCGAGCTGGAGCCGGGCGAGCTGACGCGCTACGCGGGCCAGTACCGCCACGCGGTGCAGGCGCTCGCGACGATGACCGAGCGTGCGGCGGAGCAGCACGCCTCGCTGCGGTCGCACGCCGTGGAGGAGGCCTCGCACGTGGAGCTGTGGGACGACTTCGCCCGCGCGGCCGGCAACGAGGGCGGCGACCACCCGAACCTCGAGACGCGCGCCTGCGTGGAGACCTGGGCGGCCGACGACGGCCTGCTGCCCACGCTCGCCCGCATGTACGCGATCGAGAAGGCGCAGCCGGAGATCGCGCGCGTGAAGCGCGAGGGCCTCGTGGACCTCTACGGCTACGAGGACGGCCCGGCGACGGAGTACTTCCGCCTGCACGAGCGCCTCGACGTGGAGCACGCCGCCGAGGTGCGCGAGCTGATCGAGGAGCTCGCCGCCGAGGGGGACGAGCACGCGCTGCTCGACGCCGCCGAGTCCGCCGTGCGGGCGAACTGGCGGCTGCTCGACGGCGTCGGCTAGCGGGGCCGGCAGCGAGCGGCGGCGCTAGTCGTCGAGCTCGCCCTCCGTGACTCCGAACATCGCTCCCTGCGGGTCGCTCGCCACGAGGAAGCGGCCCGCCGGGATCTCCTGCGGTCCGATCAGCGACGTGCCGCCGAGCGACTCGATGCGCGACTTCGCGTCGTCCACGTTCTCGACCGCGAAGTAGGGGTACCAGAACGACGGCATGCCCTCCTGGGGCGTCTTGAGCAGCCCGCCGTTGCTGCGTTCGCCGTTGAAGCACACGAAGTACTCGGTGCCCCCTTCGCCCATTCCCTCGTAGCGCCAGCCGAACAGGCCCTCGTAGAACGAGCGGGCCGCGTCGGGGTCGGTGCTCACGCAGTCGTTCCAGGTCAGGCAGCCGTATTCGTTCACGCGCGTGGCGCCGATGTTGTCGCCCGCCTGCCACAGGCACAGCACCGCCCCGGCCGGATCGGCGATCACGGCCATGCGCCCGGCGGTGAGGACGTCGAACGGCTCGGCGTAGACGGCCCCGCCGAGCTCGCCGGCGCGCGCGGCGCTCGCGTCCACGTCCTCGACGGTCACGTAGTTGTTCCAGTGCGCGGGGACGCCCTGCGCGCGCTCGTCCTCGCGCTGGGCGTTGATCGCCGCCACGTTGTCGCCGCCGAGCCTGGCCATGCTGTAGATCGCGCCGCCGCCGGCCTCCTGGTCGTCGTAGTCCCAGCCGAAGAGATCCGTGTAGAAGCGCTTCGCGCCGTCCACGTCGGTCGTCGCGAGGTCCACCCACGACACGGTCCCCGCCCTGTACTGCGTTCGCGCGCCCATATTCCTCCTACCGTCTGCGGTGGTGTTCGTGCCCCTCGTAGTCATCCTCGCACTACTGCTCGTCCCCGGCTCCGCGGCCGCCGCCGGCAAGCCCGCGGCTCCGTCCTCGGACGGGCGCTGGATCGTGGTGTACGACCGGGCGGCGGTCAGCAGCGTGGACCGTGAGACCGAGGCGCTCGAGCGCAGCCGCGGGTTCCGCAGCCGGCTGCGCTTCAGGCGGGCGATCGAGGGGTTCTCGGCCCGCCTCAGCGCCGAGCAGGTGCGGGCGCTGCGCGCCGATCCCGACGTGCAGGCCGTGGTGCCCGACCGGCCGGTGCGCGCGCGGGCGCTGCGGCCGGTGGCCGCGAACGAGATCGTGCCCAGCGGGGTGCTCCGCGCCGGGCTCGGGACCCCGCAGCTCGTGCACGAGGCGAGCGACGTGGGGGTGGCGGTGGTGGACACAGGCGTGGACCTCCAGCACCCGGACCTGAACGTGGCGGACGGGACCAACTGCGTGACGCCCGGCGCTCCCGCCGACGACGTCGACGGCCACGGGACCCACGTGGCCGGCACGATCGCGGCCGAGAACGACGGGCTCGGCGTGACCGGCGTCGCCCCGGGCACGCGCGTGCACGCGGTGAAGGTGCTGAACGACGAGGGCGAGGGGGCCGTCTCGCAGATCGTCTGCGGGCTCGACTGGGTGATCGCGAACGCCGCCGCCCGCGGGATCCGGGTGGTCAACATGAGCCTCGGGACGCTCGGCGAGAGCAACCGCAACTGCGGCGTGCGCTCCGACGGGGCGCTGGTGGACCCGCTGCACGCGGCGGTGTGCCGCGCCACGGCGGCCGGGATCCTGAACGTGGTCGCGGCCGGCAACGGCGACCCGGTCACCGGGATCGGCTGGAACATGAGCGAGAACCCGCCGGACGTGCCCGCCACATACCCGGAGGTCCTGACGGTGACCGCCATGGCGGACGCGGACGGCCGGCCCGGCGCGGCCGCCTCGCAGCAGCCGGGCTGCGGCTCGGGCGAGCCCGACGACGGCGCCGCCACGTTCTCCAACTACACGACCGTGCCGGAGGAGGCGGTCCACACGATCGCCGCGCCGGGCGTGTGCATCCTGTCCACGGTGCCCGTCGAGCAGGGCAGCTACCGCTCGCTCACGGGTACGAGCATGGCCGCCCCGCACGCGGCCGGGTGGGCGGCGCTGTGCATCGGCGAGGCCGGCGCGCCCGGGCCGTGCGCGGGCATGGCGCCGGCCCAGATCGTGCGGCGGCTGCAGGACGACGCGTCCTCCTTCCGCACGACGCTCCCCGGGACGGGCTTCGCCGGCGATCCGGCCGCGCCGGCCGGCGGCGGGCGCTGGTACGGCTTCCTGCTGCGGCCCGCGGGGCCCGAGACGGCGCTCACGGCGGCGCCCGCGGCGTTCAGCTCCGACTCGACGCCGGTCTTCACGTTCACGTCGCCCGCGCAGGGCGTGTCGTTCGAGTGCGGCGTCGACGGCGAGCTCGTGCCCTGCGGCTCGCCTCACACGCCGTCGCCCCTGCCGGACGGGGAGTACACGTTCGCCGTGCGCGCGGTCGACCAGGTCGGCACCCCCGACGCCTCGCCGGCCACGGCCTCGTTCACGATCGACACCAAGCGGCCGGCCGTGTCCCTCTCGACCCCGTCGCGGCAGCGGATCGCCACCGTCTCGCGCAGCGGCCTGCGCGTGAGCGTCAACTGCTCGGAGGCCTGCCGGCTCGCCTCGACCGTGGTGGTCGCGGGCAAGGAGGCCGTGCGCCTCGGGCTGAGCCGCAAGCGCGTGGAGTACGTGGCCGGGCGCAAGAACGGCGGCCTGGCGACCGGGCGCCGCACCCTCGAGATCAAGCTCACGAGCGCGACCCGCCGCCGGCTGGCCCGCAACCGGAGCGCGCTGGTGCAGCTCCGGCTCACCGCCACCGACGCCGCGGGCAACGCGCGCGCGGTCAAGCGGTCGGTCCGCTTCGTCCGCTGACGAGGCCGCCGGCCGGCCAGGGGGGCCCTCCGGCCGGCCAGGCCGGGCCCTCCGGCCCGGTGGCTACCTTGGCGCCGTGGACCTCTACGCCCCTCCGCTGGTGCCGATCGCGGCTCTCGCGCTGGCCTCGACCGGCCAGGTGGGGGAGCCGCCGGCCGGTGGCGAGCGGGCGGCTCCGGTGCGCGCCGGCCTCCACGCCGGGGAGACCGATCAGGGGCGGCCCGTCTCGATCCGCGTGCACCGCGGCGGCCGCGCCGCCGACTGGCGGATCGGCTACGTGGCCCGCTGCGAGGACGGCACCTCGGTCCGCGGCCGCTACGTCTCGGGCGCGGGCACCCCGCCCCTCCAGCTCGGCCCGGGCGGCGTCTTCCGGCTGACCCGCACCGAGCCGGCCGAGTTCCGCCCGGAGGGCACCGGCAGCGCTCGCTTCACCCTCGCCGGCAGCGTGGGCGAGGGCGGCGGCAGCGGCACCTGGAGCCTGCGGCTCGCCACGCCCCCGGGGACCGATGGGCGCGTGGCGTGCACGATCGGGCCGGTCGGTTGGCGCGTGGGTGGGTCCAGGCCTTAGATTGGGGCTGGTGTCCCCCTTCACGTCCGACCCGTCGCACGAAGTCTCCCCCGAGCGGGTCAAGGAGATGCTCGACCGCGGGGAGATCGAGCTGATCGACGTGCGGGAGCAGTACGAGTGGGACGCCGGGCGGATCCCCGGCGCGAAGCACATCGAGCTCGAGCGGGTGGCCGCGCGCGCGGGGGAGCTGCCGCGCGACCGCCCCGTCGTGTTCCAGTGCCGGCTCGGCGCGCGCTCGGCGATGGTCACCGAGGCCTTCCGGGCGTCCGGCTACGACGCGTACAACCTGACCGGCGGCATCTCGGCCTGGGTCGAGAGCGGACTCCCGCTCGATCCCCAGGGCGGGCACGTCGCGCCGCACTGAGGGACCCGCGGATGCCATTCAGGAAGGACGCGCTGCTGCTCGAGCGGACCCGGGAGCTCGAGACGATCGAGCGGCTCCTGTCCGGCGCCGAGTCCGGTGACGGGCGCCTCGCCCTGATCGAGGGACGCGCCGGCATCGGCAAGAGCCGGCTGCTCGCCGAGATGCGCGACCGGGCTGAGGCGGCCGGGATGCGCGTGCTGGTCGCCAAGGGCAGCGAGCTGGAGGGCGAGTTCGCGTTCGGCGTGGTGCGCCAGCTGTTCGAGCCCGCGCTCGTGGATCCGGAGGTCCGGGGCGCCTGGCTCGAGGGCTCGGCCGGCGCCGCCCGCGCGATCTTCGAGTCGCTCGAGGACACGGCCGACGACGCGCCGCGCGACGCCTCGTTCGCCGCCCTGCACGGCCTCTACTGGCTCGTGGTGAACGCCGCGGCCGAGCGCCCGCTGGTGCTCGCCCTCGACGACCTGCACTGGGTCGACCGCCCGTCGCTGCGCTTCGTCGCCTACCTGGTGCGGCGGCTGGAGGGGCTGCCGGTGCTGGTGGCCTCCACCCTGCGCAGCACCGAGACCGGCAGCGACCCCGCGCTGCTGGCGGAGATCGTGAACGACGCCGCGACCGTGCCGGTGCGCCCGGGCGCGCTGACCGAGGACGGCGTGGCGCAGCTCGTGCGCGAGCGCCTGTCGGAGGACGCGGACGAGGGCTTCTGCGCGGCCTGTCACGCCACCACCGGCGGCAATCCGCTGCTGCTGCGCCAGCTGCTCACCTCGCTGGAGGCGGAGGGAGTCGCGCCGGAGGCCGCCAACGCGTCGCTCGTGCGCGACATCGGCCCGCGTGCGGTCTCGCGGACGGTGCTGCTGCGGCTGGCGCGACTGCCGGCGGAGGCGGCCGCGGTGGCGCGCGCGGTGGCCGTGCTCGGCGAGAACGCCGACGTACCGGCGGTGGCGGCGCTCGCGGAGCTCGACGAGCGGGTGGCCGCCGAGGCCACCGCCTCGCTCGCCCGGGTGGAGATCCTGCGGCCGGACCCGCCGCTGTCGTTCGTCCACCCGCTGGTGCGCGACGCGATCTACCGCGACCTGCCGCCGGGCGAGCGCGAGCTGCAGCACGGCCGCGCCGCGCGGATGCTCTCGGAGGCGGGCGCGTCGCCGGAGCAGGTGGCCTCGCACCTGCTGACCGTGCCGCGCCGCGGCGACGACTGGGTGGCGAGCCTGCTCGTGGACGCCGGCCGCTCGGCGCTGCGCAAGGGCGCGCCGGAGAGCGCCGTCTCGTACATGACCCGCGCGCTGGAGGAGCCGCCGCCGGAGGAGCGGCGCGGCCCGCTGCTCCTCGAGCTGGGGATGGCGGAGGTCTCGACCTTCGGCCCGGACGCGGTCGAGCACCTGCGCGCCGCGCACGCGGAGCTGACCGACCCGGTCCTGAAGGCGACCGCCGCCTACGCGCTTGCGCGGACACTGCTGTTCACCGGCGCTCCCGACGAGGGCGCCACGCTGGCCGAGCGCACCGCCGACGGGCTGCCAGGCGAGATGCTCGAGCTCAAGCAGGCCCTCGAGAGCCTCATCTACTACGGAACGGTGTTCGGCGGCGCCGACCAGGCCAAGCTCGACCGCTTCGAGCGCTACCGCGTGAGCGACGCGGGCGGCGGCCCCGGGGTGAAGATGCTGCAGGCCGTCGCCGCCTACGACTGGGCCGTGACCGGGGGCGGCGCGGACGAGTGCGCCGCGCTGGCGCTGGAGTCGCTTGCCGACGGCGTGCTCGTGCGCGAGGACAACGGCCTGTCGAACATCCCGCCGATCTGCACGCTGGCGCTGGCCGACCGCGAGGAGGCGCTCGACCACATCGAGGAGGCCGCCGCCGACGCCCACCGCCGCGGCGCGGCGTTCGCGATCCTGGGGGCGAGCTGCTGGCGCGGCTTCACGCTCCACCGCCGCGGCGAGCTGCTCGACGCCGAGGCCGAGACGCGCCGCGGCTACGAGGAGATGGTCCTGTGGGGCCAGGGGAGCGGCACCGTGATGGCCTACACCGCGACCGTGCTGTGCAGCATCGCGGTGGAGCGCGCCGACCTCGAGGCCGCGCGGCGGGCGCTCACGCTGGCGGGCGAGAACCTGACGCCGGACGCGCACGCGACCCTGCTGATGGAGTGGTCCGCCGCCGAGCTGCACCTGGCCGAGGGCCGCGCCGAGGACGCGCTGGCGGCCGCGAAGCGGGCCGAAGAGCACGCCGGCCGGATCGTGAACCCGGCCTGGATCCCGTGGCGCACGGTCGCGGCGCGGGCGCTCGACCGGCTGGGGCGCACCGAGGAGGCGCTGGAGCTCGCGCGCGAGGAGCTGCCGCACGCGCAGGCGTGGGGAGCGGCGTCGACCGTCGCGCAGACGCTGCGGGTGATCGGCACGCTCGAGCGCGACGAGGGGGTCGAGCGGCTGCGCGAGGCCGTGACGCTCGCGGAGGGCTCCTCGGCCCGGCTCGAGCACGCGAAGTGCCTGGCGGCGCTCGGCGGCGCCCTGCGCCGCTCGCGGCAGCCGACCGAGGCCCGCGAGCCGCTGCGCGAGGCGCTCGAGCTGGCCTTCGTCTGCGGCGCGCCGCGGCTGGCCGACGAGGTGCGCACCGAGCTGAACGCGGCGGGCGTGCGGCCCCGGACCGAGGCGCTGAGCGGGCCGGCGGCGCTGACCGCCAAGGAGCGCAAGGTGGCCTCGCTGGCGGCGGAGGGCCAGACCAACCGCGACATAGCGCAGACCCTCTACGTCACGCCGAAGACCGTCGAGGTCCATCTGACGAACGCCTACCGCAAGCTGGGGATCCGCTCGCGGCGGGAGCTGCAGGAGGCGCTGGCGGCGTAGCGGCCGCAGGTCGCAGGATTCCGCGCCACCCCCCCAGGAAGGGGGTCGTGTCCGCCTCGCGCGGTGTACATACGCCCGGCACTGCGCGAGATACTGCACCTGTGGACATTGCAACTGTCAGTGTCATCGTCGCTGGCGCGGTCGGGCTCGGAGGTCTCAGCGTCCCGATTATCACCGAGCGAATGGCCGACCGTCGCCGTTCGAGAGAAGCCCGAGGAACACGCTTCGACGAGCTTCGTGAAGTTGTGGATGCCGCCACCAAAGCTCTGATCGCCGTGCACGAAGCGGAGCCTCGACCAGAGGAAGTCGAAGGCGGCCCGGAGGCCGTTTCGGCGGCGCTGCCACGGTTGCGTGCCGCCCTTTTCAGCGTGCGGCAGCAGGAGGCTAGGCTCGCCGCGCGTCTAGGGCCTGAGGCCGACCTGGTGATGAGGTATAGAGAGGCTCAGGACGCCCTTCGGGCCTTGCATACTTACTGGCTCCAGGTCACGAGCGGTGACACGCCGCGCCAGTCGTTCGACGAGGCAAACGATGCTATTTCTCTCGCCGTCGCTGCTTTCTTCTCAGTCGCCGCGGAGACGATCGGTCCGGCGAGGGCCGACTAGTTCAGCCGCAAGCGCAGGAGGGCTAGGCCCACTGAGCGAAAGCCGGATGTGGGTTGCCCACAAGCGGATTCGCCCCGCGAGCGTGCTTTTTCTTCGGTAGCGCTCGAAGACGGACGGATACGCCTGGACGAAGCCACTCGAATTCCGGGGGCTGCCTGTCTCGGTCGGGATTCCACCGGCTTAGCCAACGCTCGGTTTCTTGCGCGAGCGTCGCGAGATCAGGCGCTTCGGGAGTTTGGTTCCCGTCGACGCTCAACCACACAAACCAGTCGCGGTTCTTCACCTCGCGCTCGAGCGCTTCAGCAATGACGCGGTGCGGAGTGAGGTCGTAGAGCACTGTCCTCAAGGCTACGCCCCACCACACATTTTGTGCAAGGCGGAGCGAGAAGCGGGGGAAACGGTCGGAGCGGTCGCTTGGAGGCCGGGCGGCGCCGCAACCCCTAGACCCCCCTAGGGACCCCCGGGCGAAAGTCTGGGGTCGGGGTTTGGGGTCTTCCTCGATGTGCGGGGCCCGAAAAGGGCCGAAAGTGGCGCCTATGGACGGAACGACCACCGCGATCA